>JAFSGD010000063.1 GCA_017434845.1 Clostridia bacterium | reverse complement strand
GTTATTTCTTCCATCGCCCTTTTCAGCTCGGGGCTTATATATGCTCCACCGTATTTTCCGTAATATCCCTCGCTGTCGGGATAGTTTTTAAAATATGTTTCAAATTCGATTCCGTTTTGTTTCATCTTTCTTTATTCTCCGTTCTTATTTGTGTGTTAAAAGTGAATGACATCTTAAAAGCAGCGACGCCATCGTTTTGAAAGAATAAACATAATTGCTCCTTTTGCCGAGGTAACAAAAAATCCCCGACAGATGATTAATGATCTGTCAAGGACGAATTATAATCCGCGGTGCCACCTTGAATTCATGAAAACCATGCACTTTGCGGGTACAAGCATACCCTTGGCAACTGACGCGTGCCCTGCGTTGCAGAATACTCTGCGTTAAAAACGCATTTGACTGCACCCTCGGCGGTCCATTTGACGAACTGTTTCTTGCCCGATTCTCATCAACGCAGGCTCTCTGTAAAGGCGTGTTTCGCCGTTATCTCCGCTTCAACGGTTTAGTTTATTAATTTGTTTGGATTATATCACTGTTTTTTTCTCTTGTCAATACCTTTTTATATCAGATGAATCTACTTGTGATATTCAACAACATTCAAAAAACAAAATGAAATGTGTTTGTGTGTTTAAATATGCCGATTTTTCTTGACAATAATAAACGGTGAGTGTATAATTTCAATGATTGCCGAAAAATCCTCAAACCTTTTTCTTTTTGAGGTTTTGGCAGAAATTTTGACAAGAACACTTTAAGGAAGTTATTTATATGAACATAAAAACGGGTATGGTAGGATATTTTAAACGAGCGCTCTCGTTAATGGTTTTGCTTTGTATTCTTGTTTGCTCAACAGCTTGCTTTAATTCGGGCGATGGCCAAAGCAGCGTCGACACGAGCGAATCGGGTGAATCCGCAATTAACGAAAATTCCGAAATCTCTGTTGAGGTTTCTCTCGGCGACGTTACTCCGCCCGAGATAATCGGCACCCATTTCGAGATAACGCTTGGCGAGATAATCGATTACGAAGCACATATAAGCGTTATCGACGATACTGACCCTACACCCGATCTTTTTGTTGATAACTCTTCCGTTGATGAAAAAAAGCCCGGTGTTTATCGCGTCGTATACAAAGCAACCGATGAAGCGGGCAATACAACGGGTCTTGTTCTTAACCTTACCATAAAAGAGCTTCCCGTTCCCGATAAGACTGCGCCTAAGGTTGTCGGCAGAGATTTCGACGTTGCGATCGGTGATACCGTCAGCTATAAAAATCAAATAATCGTTACCGATAATACCGATATGGCACCCGAAATCAAGGTGGATAATTCTGCCGTTGATCTCGATAAGCCCGGTATTTATCCCGTTGTTTATACCGTTACCGACAAATCGGGCAACTCAACCGTTCTTACTTTGCGGTTAACGGTTAAGGATCAGGCGTCTCTTGCCGAAATGGAAAAATACGTTTATGCCGAGGCTCAAAAGGTTCTTGATAAAATCACCAATGATTCTATGACGCCTCTTCAGAAGGCATATAAGATATACCGTTGGACAAAATATTATAATATCGGTTACGTAAGCACCTCGGATAAATCGCATTGGATAGTCGGCGCTTATAACGGCTTCAAAAACCGCCGCGGAGACTGCTTCGTTTATTTTGCGGTTGCCAAAGCGCTTCTTACCGTTGCGGGCATCGATAATTTCGATATGGCAAAGCTTCGCACAAATGATAAAGACACCCGACATTATTGGTCGCTCGTTAACGTTGGCGACGGTTGGTATCACATGGATTGCACGCCCTTTGCAAGCAGCCGTAAAAACGCAAACTTCTTTATGGTAACCGACGAAGAGCTTTGGTCGTGGGATGATAAATGGTATAAAGGAGAACACAGCTATTTCGAAGAGGGCGTTCCCGAGGTTGCAACCGAATCTATACAGCACCTTATCAATTATAACGCGGCATCTTTGAAGTAATAAAAAATCAACATGAAAAGAATAACCCTTACAGTTGTTTCGATGCTGCTGTTAATCGCACTTGCTTTAAACATAACAGCCTGTGTTTCGGAACAAGAAAACACGGATAATCAATCGAAATGTGAGAATTTATATGAAGCCGAAAGCGAAGCGCCCGAGGATTCATCGTTGATTTTCTCCGAAAACGAAGATACTTCGGAGTCTTCTTCCGAAACCGAATCATCGGAGACCGAATCATCGGAGACCGAATCTTCTGAAGGAGAAACGGAAGAAGAAAACGATACTGTTCCGCCGGAGCTTAAAGGCGAGGATTTTGAAATTCTTTTCGGCGAAACGTTTGATTATAAAAGCTTTGTAACCGTAACTGACGATTACGATGCGGCTCCCGAAATCAGCGTTGATAATTCGAAGGTTGACCTTAAGAAGCCGGGAACGTATAACGTTGTTTATACCGCAACCGACAAAGCCGGAAATTCAAGCTCACTTACAATAAAACTGACCGTTAAAGTACTCCCCGGAACCGATTACACTCCGCCTAAGATAACGGGAAAGAACTTTTCAATTGAATTCGGCGATTCGGTCAGCTATCGTAATCAAGTAACCGTTACGGATGATTACGATGAAGCACCGACCTTGAAAATTGATAATTCAAAGGTTGATCTCGATTCTCCCGGAACCTATACCGTTATCTATACGGCAACGGATAAATCGGGAAATTCCTCACAGTTGAAATTGAAGCTGACGGTTAAAGAACCGATCAGCTTGGAAAAAATGGAAGAATACGTTACCGTTCAGGCTCAAAAGATATTGGCTTCGATAACCAAGGATTCCATGACTCCGCTTGAAAAGGCATATAAGATTTACCGTTGGACAAAATACAACCATATTGCATATTCGAAAACCTCGGATAAATCGCATTGGATCGTCGGCGCTTATAACGGGTTCAAAAACCGCCGCGGCGATTGCTTTACCTATTTTGCGGTATCCAAGGCATTGCTTATTGCCGCAGGAATCGAAACATTCGATATGGAAAAGCACCGCACCGACGAAAAAGCCACCCGTCATTATTGGGCGCTTGTTAACGTCGGCGACGGTTGGTACCACATGGATTGCACTCCCTTTGCGGCAAAGCGCAAAAATGCAAACTTCTTCATGGTAACAAACGAAGAGATTTGGGCATGGGACGATAAATATTACAAAGGCGAGCATACCTATCTTCCCGAAGGCGTTCCCGAGGTTGCAACCGAATCGATTCAAGACAGAGTTAATTATAATTGGGCTTCATTGAAGTATTAAGAATTTTAAATAAGAATTTTAAAACAGAAAGGTGTGAAAGGGAAATGGCGCTTCTTGGCGTTATCGGCGGACTCGGTCCGTTGGCAACGGCTTATTTTATGGAGCTGATAACTGTGATGACCGATGCCGAAAAGGATCAACAGCATTTGAAAATGGTTATTTACAGCGATCCCGAGATTCCCGATCGCACCGATTACATACTCGGCAAAAGCGATAAAAGTCCTCTGCCTGGGTTCGCTTCGGCTGGAATGGCATTGCAAAGCTTGGGGTGCGACGTATTGGCTATTCCCTGTATTACCGCGCATTGCTTCCATGAACAGATAGAGGCGGCATCGGGGGTTGAAACGCTTCACGCCATACGCGATACAGCGTTGCTTCTAAAGCAGGCGGGTATAAAAAAAGCAGGCTTGATGGCAACCGACGGCACGGTTCAAAGCCGTGTTTTCCAGAATGAGCTTGAAAAAAACGGAATTGAAGTCGTTTTGCCGAGCGAATCGGCGCAAAAGGACGTTATGGCGCTTATTTATCGCGATATCAAATGCGGCAGAGCGCCGGATATGGATGCTTTCTTCCGCGTTAAATCAGAGCTTTCGGCAAACGGAGCGCAAGCTGTGTTGCTCGGATGCACAGAGCTTTCTCTTATAAAAAGAAGCAACGATACGGGGAAATGCATTCTCGACGTTATGGAGGTTCTTGCGCGATCGGCTATTTTAAAATGCGGAAAGCCGTTAAGACCCGAATACGAACAACTTATATAAGGATATTGATATGAAACAGAAAAACGTTCTTGAATATCTTGAAGAAACCGCGCCTCGCCTTCCCGATAAGGTGGCATATGCCGACGATAATTGCGAATTGACCTTCTCGCAGGTATATAACGCGAGCCGTTCGATAGGCAGTGCTTTGAGCAACAAGGGTTATTATAACGAGCCTATCGTTGTTTTTATGGCGAAAAAGCCTCAGACGATCGCAACGTTTTTCGGTTGCGTATACGGTGGCAATTATTACGTTCCCATCGATCCCGAAATGCCGAGATTCAGAATAGAACTTATTTTTCAAAATTTAAATCCCAAAGCGGTTATTTGCGATGAAGAATCGCTTCCGCTTATCAGCGACTATGAGTATAACGGGGATATTCTTCTTTATGCGGATATATCTAAAACCGAAATCAACGAGAGCGCTTTGACAAGCATTCGCAGAAGACAGATTGATACAGATCCCATCTATATAGTTTTCACGTCGGGTTCAACCGGTGTTCCCAAGGGCGTTGTTGCCTGCCACCGTTCTGTTATCGATTATATCGAACAGCTTTCTGCGGTTCTCGGTTTTTCCGAGAAAACTCGTTTCGCCAACCAGTCTCCCCTTTATTTCGATGCCTGCTTAAAAGAGCTTTATCCCACTATTAAGTTTGGTGGAACGACCTATCTCACTCCGAAGCAGTTGTTTATGTTCCCCTTGAAGCTTGTTGAATACCTTAACGAGCATAAGATCAATACTGTCTGCTGGGTGGTTTCGGCGCTGACGATGATCTCGGCGTTTAACACCTTTACAAAGGTTAAGCCCGAGTATTTAAAGACTATTGCGTTTGGCAGTGAGGTGTTCCCGATAAAACAGTTCCGCCGTTGGAGAGAGGCTCTTCCCGATGCGACCTTCACGAATCTTTACGGACCTACCGAAACGACCGGAATGTGCTGCTTCTATCGCGTTGATCGCGATTTCGAGCTTGATGAGGTAATTCCGATAGGAAAACCCTTTGACAACAGAGAAATCATTCTTCTTGACGAAAACAACAAGGCCGCTGTCGACGGTGCGGTGGGCGAAATATGCGTTAGAGGAACAGCGCTCACTCTCGGCTATTATCACGCGTTTGACAAAACCAACGAGGTGTTCGTGCAGAATCCTCTTAACGACAGATATCCCGAGCTTATTTATCGCACGGGTGATCTCGGAAAGCTCAACGAGCGCGGCGAGCTTATTTTCGTTTCGCGAAAAGATTATCAGATAAAGCACATGGGCCACAGAATAGAGCTTGGCGAGATCGAGGCTAACGTTAATCTTCTCGAGGGCGTTTCGATGTCCTGTTGCTTGTATAATAAAGAAAAAGATAAGATCGATTTGTTTTACGTCGGCGATCCCGAGGAAGCCGATCTGTTTGCACAGTTGAAGGAAAAGCTTCCGAGATATATGCTTCCCAACAAGGTTAAAAAGCTTGAAAGCATGCCGCTTACCGCTAACGGAAAGCTCGACCGCGTTACTCTTCAAAAAAGCATTTAATAATAAAATACAAAAGAGAGGTTATTTACAATGAACGAACTTTTAGAAATTCTCAGTGAGCTTCACCCCGACGTTGATTTTGAGGCCGAAGAAAATCTTGTCGGCGACAAGATCCTTGATTCTCTTGATATCGTTTCTCTTATTTCCGAAATCGATGATAAGTTCGATGTTACTATTCCTCCCGAAGAGATCATTCCCGAAAACTTCAATTCGGCAAAGGCACTTTATGCTCTTATTTGCCGTCTTGATGAAGAATAAGCCGAATTATGCTTTTTAATTCGTTGCCTTTTGTTTGCTATCTGATATTAACGCTTGTGCTTTTTTACGTTATACCCAAAAAGGCACAATGGCCGTTTTTGTTGGTTGCAAGCTATGCCTTCTATGCGATAGCTGACTGGCGGTATCTTGTGTTTATTGCAACCACGACCGTTTCTGTATATCTTGTCGCAAGAAAGGTTGAAAAGATCAACCTTGAACAAAAGGAATATATTAAGCTTCACAAGAGCGAGCTGACAAAAGAGGAAAAACAGAAATATAAAAACAAGATGAAGGCAAAACGCTGGAAATGGCTGTTGCTTTGTCTGTTTTTCAATCTTGGCATTCTTGCCGTAACGAAATACACTAATTTCGTTCTTCATAACGTTCATAATATCATCAATGATGCGGCTGAATTCAAACCGGTCGATATGATCGTTCCGTTGGGAATTTCCTTCTATACCTTCCAGTCGCTTGGTTATATTATCGACGTTTACCGCGGCAAGCAGGAAGCACAGAAGAACATATTTAAGTTTGCGCTTTTCGTTTCGTTTTTTCCGCAGCTTGCACAAGGCCCGATAAGCCGTTACGGCGATCTTGCTCCAACTCTTTTTGCCGAGCACCGCTTTGAAAGAAAAACGGTTACAAGCGGTGTTATGCGCATCCTTTGGGGCTATTTCAAAAAGGTCGTTATTGCCGATAGACTCATAACGGGTGTTACAACGCTTATCGGCAATACCGATGAGTATTCGGGTGCGTTTGTTTTCGTTGCAATGCTGTTTTATGCATTCCAGCTTTATTGCGATTTTACCGGCGGTATAGATATAACGATCGGTATTGCCGAAGCAATGGGAATAAAGGTTGCCGAAAACTTCAATCTTCCTTATTTTTCGAAGAATATCAAGGAATATTGGAACCGTTGGCATATCACCATGGGAACATGGTTTACCGATTATATCTTCTATCCCATTTCGGTTTGCGGACCTATGTTAAAGCTTTCAAAATGGTCGCGAGAGCATCTGCCGAAGGGTATCGGTAAGCGTGTAACCGTTTATTTGGCAAGCTTTGCCGTTTGGCTTACGACCGGTATTTGGCACGGTGCGGCATGGAACTTTATCGTTTGGGGCTTGATGAACTTTGTTGTAATTATGGTTTCTCAGGAGCTTGAACCGCTTTATGCGAAATTCCATAAAAAAGTTCATATCAAAGAGAAGGCGTTTTACGGCGTTTTCGAGATAGTCAGAACCATTTTGCTTATGTCTGCGATAAGAATGTTCGACTGCTATCGCGATGTGCCTATGACCTTTAAAATGGTCGGAACTATGTTCACGGATTTTGATTTTTCCGTATTCACAAACGGCGAATTACTCAATATCGGTCTTACAACGGCGGATTATGCGATACTGTTGATCGGTTTTGCGGTCGTTCTTGCCGTTAGCCTGTTTAAACTGCACGGAGTTGACGTTCGTGAGCGTCTTTACAACAAGCCCTTCGGCTGTTGCTATCATATCATGGCGGCATTGCAGATAGTTATTCTTGTTTACGGCGCATATGGCGTTGGATACGATCCTTCGCAGTTTATTTACACCCAATTTTAGGAGGCGCGGTTATGAAGCATAGATTTAAGTTTAAAAAGCTTGCCTTTGCCGCGCTTATATTGGTTTTTTGGCTGTTCGTCCTTTTCTCGGTCCAGTGTCTTATCGTTCCCAAATATCAAACGGGCATAGTTGAAGGCTCGATGATTGAAGAGTATTACGATGAAGAGCTTGACCATGAGGTTATTATGGTTGGAGACTGCGAGGTTTATGAAAATATCTCGACCATAGAGCTTTGGAAAGAATACGGAATTACCTCGTATATACGCGGAAGCGCACAGCAGCTGACGTGGCACTCTTATTATCTTTTGGAAGATACTTTACGTTACGAAACGCCCAAGGTTGTTGTTTTTAACGTTCTCGCGCTTAAATACAACGAGCCTCAGAGCGAAGCTTATAATCGTATGACTCTTGACGGAATGCGTTGGTCGTCATCAAAGGTTAACGCGATCAAAGCCTCGATGATTAAAGATTCGGTCGATAAAGAGACCGGCAAGGTTAAAGAGGGCGAAAACTTTATTGATTACGTGTTCCCGATGTTCCGTTATCATTCGCGTTGGTCGGAGCTTTCGGCTGATGATTTCAAACACATATACACGAAGAATAAGGTAACACACAACGGTTATTATATGCGCGTTGACAGTAAGGCGCAGGAGGATTTTCCGCCGCCCGAATTGCTCTATGATTATAAGTTCGGCGATAATGCAATGAAATATTTGCAGATGATGACCGACCTTTGCAAAGAAAAAGGAATCGAGCTCGTGCTGATCAAAGCGCCTACCGAGGAGCCCTATTGGTACGACCAATGGGATTCGCAAATGGTTAAATTTGCCGAAGAAAACGAGCTTTCCTATATCAACTTTATTCCTTTGCAGGATGAGATCGGTCTTGATATGTCTGTTGACACTTATGATAAGGGCTTGCATCTTAATCTTTCGGGCGCAGAAAAGTTTGCCGATTATTTCGGCAAGTGGCTTGTTGAAAACCACGATCTCACCGACTACCGCGAAAACCCCGAATACAGCGAGGTTTGGCAGGAAAAGGTTGAGGATTACGAAAAAGCAAAAGAAGCACAATTTAAAGAGATCGCTGAATACGGAAAAATCGTATCTCTCGGTCCTATTGAAACAAAGGAGAACAGTATAGTGAAAAATCTTATCGTACTCGCCGTTCTTGCGGCACTTTGCCTAACTCTCGTTGCTTGTAACACTTCGAGCACTACCGAAGAAAGCGTAAACAGCACTTCTTCCGAAGCTGCTCAAACCTCCGAAACCGTATCTAAAAACGAACCTGCGGGAACTCCCGTTGCAAAGAACAACGGCTACGTTATGGCGGTTAACGGCGTTAACGTTTCGATCGATGCGCCTATGGCGTCGCTTCTCGAAGGTCTCGGCGAGCCCACCAAGTATTATGAATCCGAATCTTGCGCGTTCCAGGGTCTCGACAAGGTTTACACCTACGGCAGCGTTATTATCAGAACCTATCCTATCGATGGCGTTGACTACGTTCTTAACATCGAACTTAAGGATGATACCGTTACCACCGTTGAGGGATTGGCTATCGGCGATGCGAAATCCAAAGTTACTTCTCTTTACGGCGAACCCACCGATTCCAATGACAGCGCAGTTCGCTATGTCAAGAACGGTTCGGTTCTCACCGTGTTCCTCACCGACGGTGTTGTAAGCGCGATTTCTTATTCTTCCGAAGACAGCATCTAAAAAACAAGCCGATCTTTAAAAGGTCGGCTTTTTCTATTGCAATCGTTATTTATATGTATTATACTGTAAAAGTATAATTGATTTAAAGAGGTATAAAAATGGAACCGAGAGATTACGAGGTTATAAAAATCGAAGGAGAATATGCATATCTTCGCGAAATCGGCAGGGAAGACGAAGACAGCATCTTTATAGCTATGGCGTTGCTTCCGCAGGGAATCGACGTCGGAACCAAGCTTCATTATGAAATGCTTGAATACACGATTATAGGAGGATAATATGGCAAAGCTCGAAAGAAAGCTTCGCGGCGATTTTGGGGAAATATTAAATAATATTACTGATGGCATATTAAACGGAAGCGCATCTGCATCGCTTGAGGAATTAAGCGATTTCGAATGCGGAAATTCGAGGTGCAGTGTAAGGGTTTTCGAAAGATACAGCTATTTCGGCGGTAACCGCGTCAGCCTTACGGTAACTCTGTTTCAAAACGGCGAAGATATTTATTTGTCAGGTATAACCGCTGGCGGAAGCCAAGCAATGTTCTTTAAGATGAACACGGTTGGCGAAGAAGCTTTTCTTGAAAAACTTGAAGAATTGCTTTGAAAATTGCAGGAAAAATATTGAAAAAACAAAAGCTGTGTGCTATTATGTCGTTATTCTTTTCAGTATATCGGAGGATATGATTATGAGCATTCGAATTGGTATTTTTGGCTATGGCAACCTTGGCAGAGGTGTTGAAAGCGCAATAAGACAAAACAACGACCTTGAACTCGTTGCGGTATTCACCCGTCGCGATCCTTCAAAGCTTAAGATCGCAACCGAGGGTGTTCCCGTTTATCATGCCGATAAGGCAAAAGAGCTTGCCGATTCGATCGACGTTATGATCCTTTGCGGCGGAAGTGCAACCGATCTTCCCGTACAAACACCCGAGATGGTAAAATATTTTAACGTTGTTGACAGCTTCGATACGCATGCAAAAATACCCGAGCATTTTGCAAACGTTGATTCGGTAGCCGCTTCTTCGGGCAAGATTGCCGTTATTTCTGCCGGTTGGGATCCGGGTATGTTTTCTCTCAACCGTCTTTATGCTTCGGCGATATTGCCCGATGGAAAGGATTATACTTTCTGGGGTAAGGGTGTTTCGCAAGGGCATTCCGATGCGATACGCCGCATCGAAGGCGTTCTCGACGGAAAGCAATATACAATTCCCGTTGATTCTGCGCTGGATGCGGTCAGAAGCGGCTCTGAGCCCGAGCTTACAACCCGCCAAAAGCATATTCGCGAATGCTTCGTTGTTGCCGAAGAAGGTGCGGATAAAGCTCGAATCGAAGCGGAAATCAAGTCTATGCCCAATTATTTTGCCGACTACGATACCACTGTACATTTCATAACCAAAGAAGAACTCGAGCGCGATCACAGCGGAATCCCTCACGGCGGCTTTGTTATAAGAAGCGGCAGAACCGGCTTGAATTCCGAGCATAATCATATTATCGAATACAGCTTGAAGCTTGATTCCAACCCCGAGTTTACCGCATCGGTTATCGTTGCGTATGCTCGTGCGGCATATAGACTCAACTGCGAGGGTGCAAGCGGTTGCAAAACCGTTTTTGATATCGCGCCCGCTTATTTGAGCTCGCGCTCTGACGAAGAACTTAGAGCGACTATGCTTTAAACAATATTGCATTCTGTTATGACATTTCGAATAAAAGATATTAGCTTTTGTTCGAAATGTCATATTGACAATCAAGCGCAATATGTGGTATAATTTTATGAAATAGAGGCACAGATGTTTTTTTTCTGTGTGAGCGATTCAGAGAGGTATATTATGTCCGCATTGGGAAAATACAAATTCATCACTCCCGAAACGCAAAATGGTTTTAACCTTCGATCCGAGGGTGTTTTGTCCTCTTTCGCCGATTCTTTTTCCGATGATAAAGAATATTTTGTTTTTCCCGGCTTTTGCGATGTGCATGTGCATTTTCGTGAACCGGGTTTTTCTTATAAAGAAACCATAAAAAGCGGGAGTATGGCGGCGGCACGCGGCGGTTATACGGCGGTTTGCACAATGCCGAACCTAAAGCCCGTTCCCGATAATGCCGCGCATCTTAAAGAACAGCTTGATATTATTGAGCGCGATTCTGTTATTAACGTTTATCCTTATGCGGCAATAACGGTTATGCAGGCGGGCTTGGAGCTTGCCGACATGGATTCTACGGCGCCTGATTGCATCGCCTTTTCAGATGACGGTCGCGGTGTTCAGGAAGATGATATGATGCGTGCGGCAATGTTAAAAGCAAAAGAACTCGGCAAAATGATCGTTGCACATTGCGAGGTAAACTCGTTATTGAAGGGCGGATATATCCATGATGGAGAATACGCTAAGGCACACGCCCACCGCGGCATTTGCTCTGAAAGCGAATATGCCCAGATAGCTCGCGATATAAAGCTTGCTTCCGAAATCGGTTGCAAATACCACGTTTGCCATATTTCAACAAAAGAGAGTGTAGAGATAATCAGAAAAGCAAAAAAAGAGGGAGTCGATATAACCTGCGAGACTGCACCTCATTATCTTGTTATGGATGACAGCGATCTTCAAGAGGACGGCAGAATCAAAATGAACCCGCCGCTTCGCTCTGCGGAAGACAGGCTTGCACTTATTGAAGGCATTAAAGACGGAACCATCGACATGATCGCGACCGACCATGCACCTCACTCTGCCGAAGAAAAATCAAAGGGTCTTGAGAACAGCGCTTTCGGCATAGTCGGAATCGAAACCGCACTGCCGATTCTTTATACAAGGCTTGTTAAAACGGGCATCATCACTTTAGAGAAGCTTGTTGATCTATTATGCATTAACCCGAGAAAACGGTTTGGAATTCCGCTCGGTGATGATATTACGGTTTGGGATCTTAACGAAGAATTCACCGTTGATCCCAACGAGTTTTTGTCGAAAGGGAAGTCAACGCCCTTTGTCGGCGAAAAGCTTTTCGGCAGATGCGTTCTGACGGTCTGTAACGGGAAAGCGGTTTATAAAAACGTTTAAAATTTAACTTATATAGGAGGCTCAACATGGCAAAGAGAACAGACATTAAAAAGATATTGATAATCGGTTCCGGTCCTATCGTTATCGGTCAGGCGGCGGAATTTGACTATGCGGGCACTCAGGCTTGCTTGGCTCTTAAGGAAGAGGGCTATGAGGTTGTGCTTTGCAACTCTAACCCCGCAACTATAATGACCGATACTTCTATTGCCGATAAGGTTTATATGGAACCTTTAACACTTGAATATATCGCAAAAATATTGCGTTACGAGCGCCCCGATGCTATCGTTCCCGGTATCGGCGGTCAAACGGGTTTGAACCTTGCCATGCAACTTGAAAAGAAGGGCATTCTTCGTGAATGCGAGGTTGAACTGCTCGGAACAAGCAGCGAAAGCATCGAGCGCGCCGAGGATAGAGAACTCTTTAAGGAGCTTTGTCAGTCGATAGGCGAGCCTACCATTCCTTCCGAGATCACCTATGGCCTCGAAGAAGCAAAAAAGGCGGCTGCCGAGATCGGTTACCCCGTTGTTTTGCGTCCTGCGTTTACCCTTGGCGGAACCGGCGGCGGATTTGCCAACAATGAAGAAGAGCTTGTTGAAATCGGTCTTAATGCTTTTAAGCTTTCGCCTGTTCATCAGGTTCTTATCGAAAAGAGCGTTAGAGGCTATAAAGAAATCGAATTTGAGGTCATGCGCGACTCGAACGACCATGCAATAACTATCTGCGGCATGGAAAACGTTGATCCCGTTGGCGTTCACACCGGCGACTCGGTTGTTGTTGCGCCTATCATGACGCTGAACGATCATGACCTTAAAATGCTCAACGACAGCGCAATAAAGATCATTCGCGAGCTTAAGATCGAAGGCGGCTGTAACGTTCAGTTCGCTCTTGATCCTCATTCCAGCCAGTATTATCTTATCGAGGTTAATCCCCGAGTTTCTCGTTCTTCCGCTCTTGCTTCAAAGGCAAGCGGATATCCTATTGCGCGCGTAACCGCAAAAATAGCGGTAGGTATGGCGCTTGAGGATATTTCTATCGCAAATACCAACGCGGCATTCGAGCCCAGCTTGGATTACGTTATAGCAAAGCTTCCGCGTTTCCCGTTTGATAAATTCGCATCGGCGCCCAACACTCTCGGTACACAAATGAAGGCAACCGGCGAGATCATGAGCATAGGCTCGAATCTCGAAGAATGCTTCCTTAAAGCGGTTCGTTCCCTCGAAACCGGTGCCGATCACTATCGCATTCCCAAGTTTGCAAATATGCCCGATTCCGAGCTTCTTCCTTATATTTCCGAATTTAAGGACGACACTATTTTTGCTGTTTGCGAGCTTATTCGCCGCGGTGTTTCGCTCGAGCAGATACACGATATAACAAAGATCACTCCCTATTTCCTCCAAGCGTTTGCGAACATTGTTGCAATGGAACAAAAGCTTTCTGCGAACAAGGGCGATTTTGCCGTGCTCGCCGAGGCTAAAAAGCTCGGATTCTGCGATAAGATAATTGCAAAACTGTGGGATATGAGCGAGCTTGACGTTTACTCGGCAAGAAAAGAAAACGGCTTGTTCCCGATATACAGAATGGTTGATACCTGCCATACAGGTGCATATATACCTTATTTCTATTCTTCCTACACGGGCGAAAACGCATCTCGCATAACCGATAAAGAAAAGATCATCGTTCTCGGTGCAGGCCCCATACGTATCGGTCAGGGCGTAGAGTTTGACTATTCTACCGTTCATGCCGTTACAACCATTAAAAACTCCGGTTACGAGGCTATAATCGTTAATAATAATCCCGAAACCGTTTCTTCCGACTACACAACTGCCGATAAGCTTTATTTCGAGCCCCTCACTCCCGAGGACGTAATGAATATTATCGAGTTTGAAAAGCCTATCGGTGTTATCGCTTCGCTCGGCGGACAAACCGCAATCAACCTTGCAGAACCGCTTATGAAGCGCGGTGTTAAGATAATCGGCACCGATTGCGATGCTATTGAGCGCGCAGAAAACCGCGATTCCTTTGAAAAGATTCTTGAATCGCTTAATATTCCTCAGCCTAAGGGCAAGGCTGTTACTAACATTGATGACGGTATTGCCGCAGCGGCAGAAATCGGCTATCCCGTTCTCGTTCGTCCCAGCTTTGTTCTCGGCGGCAGAGCAATGCAGATAGTTGCGAGCGAAGAACAGCTTCGCCGCTATCTCCGCACCGCCGTTGAAATCGATGAAGACAAGCCCGTTCTTGTTGATAAATATATTCAAGGCAAAGAGGTTGAAGTTGACGCTATATGCGATGGCAGAGACGTTTTCGTTCCCGGCATTATGGAAATGGTTGAAAGAACCGGTATACACAGCGGCGACTCTATTTCGGTTTATCCCGCATTCTCGATTTCCGATAAGGTAAAAGGCATTATTCTTCAGTATGCAAAGAAGCTTGGTCTCGGAATCGGAATCGTCGGTCTTTATAACATTCAGTTTATCGTTGATGAAAACGATAACGTGTTCATTATAGAGGTAAACCCCCGTTCCTCGAGAACCGTTCCTTTCCTTTCCAAAGCCACGGGATACAGCCTTGCGGATATAGCAACCGAGGTTATACTCGGTAAGAGCTTGAAGGAGCAGGGAATATTCGATATTTATCCCGAGGAAAAGAAGCGATGGTATGTTAAGGTTCCCGTATTCTCGTTTAATAAGATTCGCGGTCTTGATGCCTACCTTTCTCCCGAAATGAAATCCACCGGTGAGGCTATCGGATATGACGATAAGCTTAACCGCGCGCTCTATAAGGCTCTTCAGGCATCGGGTATGTACCTGCAGAACTACGGCACCGTTCTTGTAACAGTTGCGGATAAGGATAAGGACGAGGCATTGCCCCTCATTCGCCGTTTCTATAACCTCGGTTTTAACATCGAGGCTACCGAAGGAACCGCAAACTTCCTTAAATCCAACGGTATTCGCACACATATTCTTAAAAAGATAAGCGACGGAAGCGATGAAATACCCGAGGCGATTCGCCGCGGTCATATTGCTTACGTTATCAACACTCGCGATATCGGTGCCGCAGATCAGGCGAGCGACGGTGTTGAAATCCGCCGTTGCGCGACAGAGAATAACGTAACCATATTCACGGCGCTTGATACCGTGCGTGTTCTTTTGGACGTACTTGAAGAAACAACGCTTACCATTTCAACAATAGATTCATAAATAAGGCGGTCGATTATGAAGCAATCTGTGTTTCAAATAACCGAAAATATCAAGCTGACCGACAACGTAATGAAAATGCGGCTTCGCGGAGATACCTCCGCGATAACCGCGTCGGGTCAGTTTATAAATATCAAAATAGAAAATCTCTTTCTAAGACGCCCTATTTCCGTTCACGACTACGATGGCGAAACGGTAACCATCATTTATAAGGTGGTTGGTAAGGGAACCGAGATTCTTGCGGAAATGAAAGAAGGCGAGCTCGATATACTCACGGGGCTCGGGAACGGTTATGACACTGAAGTCAGCGGAGATTCGCCGCTTTTGATCGGTGGCGGCGTGGGTGTTCCGCCTCTTTATAATCTTGCAAAAAAGCTTATTGAGCAGGGTAAGAAGGTTTCTGTTATTCTCGGTTTTAATACCAAAAACGAGGTTTTTTGCGAAGAAGATTTTAGGGCACTCGGTTGCGACGTGAAGGTAACGACCGTTGACGGCTCTTACGGCATTAAAGGCTTTGTAACCTCTGCTATGCCCGAAATCGATTACAGCTATACCTATTCATGCGGCCCCGAGCCTATGTTAAAGGCGGTGTTTGCCGCATCCAAGACCTCGGGACAATATAGCTTCGAGGAAAGAATGGGTTGCGGATTCGGTGCTTGCATGGGGTGTTCCTGTAAAACTGTTACAGGATACAAGCGTATATGCAAGGAAGGCCCCGTTTTGGTTAAGGAGGAAATATTATGGGAAAAATGAGTGTTGAGCTATGCGGAATAACGCTTGACAATCCCGTTATTCCCGCAAGCGGAACCTTTGGCTTCGGTTATGAATTCGCTGAGCTATACGATATAAACATACTTGGCACGTTTTCTTTTAAGGGGACTACCAAGGACCCAAGATTCGGAAACCCCACACCCAGAATCGCAGAGTGCGAATCGGGCATGATAAATGCGGTTGGACTTCAGAATCCCGGTGTTGAAAAGGTTATTTCCGAGGAATTGCCCAAGCTTAAAAAATGCTTTGATAAAAAGGTTATGGCAAACGTAAGCGGATTTTCGGTTGAAGATTATGCCTATACCTGTGAAAAGCTTGATGCCTGCGATCAGGTTGGCTGGCTTGAGGTTAATGTTAGCTGTCCCAACGTTCACGGCGGCGGAATGAGCTTCGGAACCGACCCCGAAGCCGCCGCAGAGGTAACCCGTGCGGTAAAATCGGTTACTAAAAAACCGGTTATACTTAAGCTTTCGCCAAACGTTACGGATATAGTTGCGATAGCCAAGGCTTGCGAAAAAGCCGGCGCAGACGGCATCAGCCTTATTAACACACTTTTGGGAATGCGTATCGATTTAAACAGAAAAAAGCCTGTTATTGCAAACACAATGGGCGGTTTTTCGGGAAAAGCGATTTTCCCCGTGGCTTTGCGCATGGTGTGGCAGGTTGCGGGTGCCGTTGATGTTCCGGTTATCGGAATGGGCGGTGTCAGCACTGCCGAGGATGTAATTGAAATGATGCTTGCGGGAGCGACCGCCGTTGAGGTTGGAGCCGCAAATCTCGTTGATCCCTTTGCGTGCAAAAGCATAATCGAAAATCTCCCTAAAGCAATGGAAAAATACAGAATAGAATCTTTGAAATCAATAATTGGAGGAGCGAGATAATGGGAAAAGATGTAATCGTAGCGTGTGATTTTTCGAGCGCAGAGCAAACCTTTGCTTTCCTTGATAAGTTCACCGGTAAAAAGCCTTTTGTTAAGATCGGCATGGAGCTTTTTTATGCCGAAGGACCTTCTATTGTCCGCGAGCTTAAGGCAAGAGGACACAAGATATTCCTCGATTTGAAACTTCACGATATTCCCAATACCGTTAAAAAATCCATGTCGGTGCTTTCGCGCCTTGACGTTGATATGACAAACCTTCACGCCGCTGGAACTGTTAGAATGATGCAGGCTGCTATCGAAGGTTTGACCAGACCGGACGGAACGCGTCCCTTGCTTATAGCCGTTACACAGCTCACTTCCACAGATCAGGAAAGCATGGAAAATGATCTTTGGATCAAAGAGCCTATTGATAAAGTGGTTATGCATTATGCGGCAAACGCAAAGGTTGCCGGTCTCGACGGCGTCGTTTGCTCGCCGCTTGAAGCAGGCAAGGTGCACGATAATTGCGGAAAAGACTTCATAACCGTAACTCCGGGAGTTCGTTTTGCCGATGGCGATATCGGCGACCAAAAACGCGTTATGACTCCTGCCGAGGCAAAGAAAATCGGTTCCGATTATATCGTTGTCGGAAGACCCATTACCGCAGCTGAAGATCCCATAGCAGCATATGAGCGTTGCGTTGCGGAATTTGTTGATTAAAGGAGAAAAACGTTATGGAAAGCTATAAGAGAGAGTTTATACAGTTTCTTCAGGGCGCAGGCGTCTTGAAGTTTGGTGATTTCACCGCGAAAAGCGGAAGAAAGATTCCTTATTTCATCAATGCCGGTGAAATAAAGACCGGTGAACAGATACAGAAGCTCGGTGAGTTTTATGCCAAGGCTTATTTTGAAAAGATCGGCAACAAAAAGACCGTTCTTTACGGTCCTGCATATAAAGGAATTTCTATCGCGGTTTCTGCCGCTGTTGCGCTTGCAAAAAACGGTCTCGACGTACCTTTCTTCTTCAATCGCAAAGAGGTTAAGGATCACGGAGAAGGCGGCGTGTTTGTCGGTTACGTTCCCAAGGCGGGAGAAGAAATAGTAATTGTTGAAGACGTTATCACCGCAGGCACCGCTATCCGCGAAAGCATGGCGATCCTTTCTAATATTGAGGGTGCACGTGTTGCCGCAACCTTCGTTATGGTAGACCGCAAGGAAAAAGGTAAGACCGATAAATCCGCAATGGCTGAAGTCGGCGAAGAGTTTGGATTCCCCGTATATTCTGTTGTTGACGTATATGATATCATCGAATATCTTGAAGAAGACAGTGCGAACGCCGAAAACGTAGAACGCATAAAGAAATACCTTGAAGTAAACGGTGCAAAGATATGAGAAGCGTTATAGATATTCTTGATCTATCGGTGTCTGAGATCGATGAGCTTATCGCAACGGCTTGTAATATGATCGAATCCCCCGAAAAATACAGCGAGCTTTGCCGTGGCAAAAAGCTTGCAACGCTTTTCTTCGAGCCCTCTACCAGAACGAGACTAAGCTTCGAAGCGGCTATGCTTGAGCTCGGCGGAAGCGTTATCGGTTTTTCCGATGCAAAAAGCTCTTCAGCCGCGAAGGGCGAAACCGTTGCCGACACGGCAAGGGTTGTTAATTGCTATGCGGACATAATCGCAATGCGTCATCCGCTTGAGGGGGCACCCCTCGTTGCTTCGCTTAATGCATCTATACCCGTTATAAATGCAGGCGACGGAGGACATGCACATCCTACTCAAACCTTGGCGGATCTTTTGACCATTTACCGCGAAAAAGGAAGACTTAACGATCTTACCATCGGTTTTTGCGGCGATCTGAAATACGGCAGACCTGTTCATTCTCTTATATCGGCGCTTTCTCGTTATACCGGAATAAAGATAGTTCTTATCTCGCCGCCCGAGCTTGCTTTGCCCGAATATACGAAGAAAGAGGTTATAATCAGAAACGACATTCCGTTCGAAGAAACGTCATCTCTCGAAAAGGCATTGCCGGAGCTTGATATTTTGTATATGACCAGAGTTCAGGGCGAACGCTTTGAAGATCAAGCTGAATACGAACGCCTTAAGGGAAGTTATATTCTCGATCTCGAAAAGATGTCGCTTGCAAAGAAGGATATGTCTGTTCTTCATCCTCTGCCTCGTGTTGATGAAATAACCTGCGACATTGATTCCGACCCCCGCGCTTGCTATTTTAAGCAGGTTGCAAATGGAAAAATCATGCGTAAGGCGCTTATAGCAAAGCTGTTGTCTGCAGAAAACGTTCATTGCGGAAACGAGCGCTCTGCCGAATTTTTGCCCAAGGGCGTTTGCTGTTCGAATCCGCGCTGTATATCCTCTGTTGAAAGAGGTTTAACACAGCTTGCCGTTATCGGTGAAAACGGAGCGAAGAGATGTGCATATTGCGAAGCTGAGATCAATTTTTAAGCACATTTTTAAAAGAATAAACAGACATAAAATGCGCCCTTTATCTTGACATAAAATACGTGTTATGATATAATTTGACTGTAAATAAATAGGGTTCTTTGCGACTGACGGAAATATGTGGGGCACCACAGGGAAACAAAGAACTTTTCGTGTAAAACGGTGTTTTGCACGAATCCCGAAAGAACGCTTTCGGGTTATTAAGCCGACCGTCTGGGCGCATTTGCTCCTTGAGTAAGTGCGCCCTTTTACTATTTTTAAAAATCAAACCTATCATAAGGAGTTTTTGTATGAAAAAGGTGGGAATTGTGATGGGAAGCGACAGCGACCTTCCTATCATAAAAAAAACAACCGATATGCTTACTTCGCTCGGTGTTCCGTTTGAGGTTCACGTTTATTCGGCACACAGAACGCCCGAGCAGGCGCGCGATTTCGCTTTGAATGCGCGCAAGAACGGATTTGGCTGTATAATTGCGGCGGCGGGTATGGCGGCTCATTTGGCGGGCGCTATCGCGGCTAATACCACCTTGCCCGTTATAGGAATTCCTTGTAAAGGCCCTGTTCTTGACGGAATGGATGCTCTTCTCGCAACTGTTCAAATGCCGACGGGAATTCCCGTTGCAACGGTTGCAATAAACGGCGGTGCCAACGCCGCGCTTCTTGCCGCACAAATAATTGCGGTTGAGGATAAAGCGCTTGCCGAAAAATTGGATGCAAAGCGCGCATCCGATGCGGCGGCAGTGCTTGAAAAGGATTCGACAATAATTTCTAAGCTTTAATTATAATATTTTGAAACTATTAAATTTAGATTTTACATACAGGAGATTTAAAATGAAACTTGTTTATACCGGAAAAACCAAAGACGTATTCGCTCTCGACAACGGCAACTACCTTTTGAAATTCAAGGATGATTGCACCGGAAAAGACGGTGTGTTCGATCCGGGTGAAAATTCTGTCGGCTTGACCATTGACGGTGTCGGCGACGTTAACCTTCGTATGTCTGTATACTTTTTTGAAAAAGTGAATGCGGCAGGAATCAAAACACACTATATTTCCGCCGATCTCGAAAACACAACCATGGAAGTTCTTCCCGCAAAGGTATTTGGCAAGGGTCTTGAGGTTATTTGCCGTCATAAAGCGGTTGGTAGCTTCTATCGCCGTTATAGCGACTATATCGAAGAAGGTGCTGATCTTCCCGCATATGTAGAAACAACCTTTAAGAATGACGAGAAGGGCGATCCTCTTGTTACCAAAGACGGTCTTGTTGATCTTGGCGTTATGTCTGCCGAGCAGTATGATGATATCAAGAGCATGACTCAAAAGATTACTCAGATCGTTGCTGACGACCTTAAGGAAAAGGGACTTGTTCTTTACGATATCAAGTTTGAGTTCGGTTATGATTCTGAGGGCAACGTTATGCTTATCGATGAGATCGCGTCCGGAAATATGCGCGTTTACAAAAACGGCGAGTATATTGATCCCATGACTCTTTCCGAGCTTTTCTTTGCATAATTCATTTCACGGAAAGCAAGGTATACCATGGGCGGATTTTTCGGTGTTGCATCAAAACGCGATTGTCTTGCAGACGTGTTCTTCGGTACGGATTACCATTCCCATTTGGGAACACGTCGCGGAGGAATGGCGGCATACGATGAGACCATCGGTCTTCAGCGTGTGATACATAACATAGAAAGCACACCGTTCAGAACAAAATTTGACCATGTTCTCGAGGACATGCAGGGGACGTCGGCAATCGGCTGTATAAGTGATTTAGAGCCTCAGCCGTTGCTTATTCGTTCGCATTTGGGAACTTATGCAATTTGTTTTGTCGGTGCAATAAACAATGCGGATGAGCTTATAGAAAAGTGCTTGGCTGACGGCTTCGATCATTTCGATGCAATGACAGGCGGTGCTGTTAATAATACCGAGCTTATTGCCGCACTTATTAATCAGAAAAAAACTTTTGTCGAGGGCATCCGCTATGCCCAGGAACAGATCTCGGGCAGTGCATCTATTTTGATACTTTGTAACGGCGGCAAACTTATAGCGGCTCGCGATAAGGTCGGGCGTATTCCCGTTCTTGTCGGTGAAGCCGAGGACGGATACAGTGTTTCATTCGAATCCTTCGCTTATAAAAAGCTGGGTTATAAAGATGTTAAAGAGCTTGGACCCGGCGAGATAGTTGAGATAACCTCCGACGGTGTGGAATCGGTTTCCGCTCCCGGCGAAAAAATGAGAATATGTGCATTTTTGTGGTCGTATTACGGTTATTCAACTTCGGATTACGAGGGCGTTAACGTTGAGGTTATGCGCTGCCGCAACGGCGAGATAATGGCTGAAAACGATATCGCAACCGGTTTGTATAACGATATCGATTATGTTGGCGGTGTTCCCGATTCGGGTACTCCTCATGCAATCGGTTATGCCAATAAGAGCAAGATACCGTTTGCACGTCCGTTTATAAAGTATACACCCACTTGGCCGAGAAGCTTTATCTCTTCTAAGCAATCCGATCGTATAAAGGTTGCCAAGATGAAGCAGATTCCGGTTCACGATCTTATAATCGGAAAAAGCCTTTTGTTTGTAGATGACTCTATCGTTCGCGGAACACAGCTTAAGGAAACGGTTGATTTTCTTTATGAAAATGGCGCGAAGGCGGTTCATATGCGTTCGGCTTGCCCGCCTATAATGTATGGTTGCAAATATTTGAACTTTTCTCGAAATAATAACGATATGGAGCTTTTGGGCAGACGTATTATTATGGAGCTTGAAGGCGAAGAAGGGTTTAAATATATTGCCGAATACAGCGATTCTTCGACAGAACGCGGCAAGAAATTCAGAAAAGCTATTTGTGACAAGCTTGGGTTCGCTTCGTTGGAATTCCAGTCGCTAAAAGGAATAATAAAAGCAATAGGGCTTGATGAAGATAAACTATGCACCTATTGCTGGAACGGAAAGGAATAATTATTATGCATAATCAGTCAAGATCCGAAAGCTATGCGGCGGCAGGCGTTGATATCACCGCCGGATATAAAGCTGTCGAATTAATGAAAAAGCATATTGCACGCACCCGTAACGACGGTTGCCTTGATGACGTCGGAGGCTTTGGAGGATGCTTCGGTTTGAATATAGCAGGCATGGAAGAGCCGGTTCTCGTTTCGGGAACAGATGGCGTCGGCACAAAGCTTAAGCTCGCTATTCTTATGGATAAGCACGATACCATTGGCATCGATTGCGTTGCAATGTGCGTTAATGACGTTGTGTGTGTAGGTGCAAAGCCGCTATTCTTCCTTGATTATATCGCTTGCGGTAAGAACTATCCCGAAAAGATCGCCGAGCTTGTGGCGGGTGTTGCCGAAGGCTGTGTTCAATCGGGCGCGGCGCTTATCGGCGGCGAAACTGCCGAACATCCCGGTATGATGCCTTTGGACGAATATGATCTTGCGGGATTTACCGTTGGCGTTGTTGATAAAAAGAAGATTATCGACAATAAGCGCATGAAGGCGGGCGACGTTGTTATCGCTCTTCCTTCAACCGGTATCCACTCCAACGGGTTCAGCCTTTGCCGTAAGGTCTTCGATATCGATAATAATAATCCCGAACTTTATAAGCCTAACGCTGATCTCGGGGGCGCAACTATTGCAGAAACGCTTCTTGTGCCCACGAAGATATACGTTAAGCCTGTTCTTGCGCTTCTGGAAGCAGTTGACGTAAAGGGTATTTCGCATATAACAGGCGGCGGATTTTACGAGAATATTCCTCGCAGTATTCCCGATGGACTTGGCGCGAAGATCGAAAAGGCTGCTGTAAGAGTTCTTCCTATATTCGATCTTATTGCGAAAACCGGTAATATAAGCGAACGCGATATGTATAACACCTTTAACATGGGTGTCGGTATGAGCGTTACCGTTCCCAAAGAAGACGTTGAAAAGGCTATCTCGATTCTTAAGGATAACGGAATCGATGCTTACGTTATCGGTGAAATAGTTGAATCCGAAGAAAAAATAACAATTTGCTGATTTACAAAAACAATGACATAGGCGGTTTTTGCCGCCTATGCCTATTGTTGTTTTATGAAAGGGTAAAAGGAAATGTCTGATAAACCTATAAAAATTGCGGTTTTGGTTTCCGGAGGCGGAACTAATCTTCAGGCGCTTATTGATGCTGAAAAAAGAGGCGATCTCGGTAACGGAAAAATTTCGTTGGTGATTGCTTCAAAGGCGGGCGTTTATGCATTAGAAAGAGCTGAGAAGAATGATATCGAAGCCAAGGTGCTTGCCCGAAAGGACTATGAAAGCATAGCTGATTATTCAAATGCACTTGCAGATGAAATGCTTTCAGCGGGTATTGATCTCGTTGTTCTCGCAGGTTTCTTAACGATAATCGACGAAACGGTATATAAGGCATTTCCAAACAGAATACTTAATGTTCACCCGGCGCTTATTCCGTCTTTTTGCGGAAAAGGATTTTATGGCTTGCGCGTTCACGAAGCCGCGCTCGAAAAGGGCGTTAAGGTTTCGGGTGCTACCGTTCATATCGTTACACCAGAATGTGATGCAGGTCCTATTGTGCTTCAAAAGGCTGTCGAGGTGAAACAAGGTGATACACCCGAAACCCTTCAAAAAAGGATCATGGAAGAGGCCGAATGGAAGATTCTTCCCGAGGCGGTAAGGCTGTTTTGCGACGGCAAAATCGCCGTTGAGAACAACAGAGTAATTATTAAAGGAGAATAAAATGAAGGTATCTACTATTGCAAACGAACTGAATTCTTTAAAGTATCACGGCAGAGGAATAATGATCGGCAAGTCTGCCGACGGCAAAAAGGCGATAACGGCTTATTTCATTATGGGAAGAAGCGTTAACAGCCGCAACCGTATTTTCGTCGCCGAGGGCAATGCAATGCGCACAAAGGCTTTCGATGAATCGAAAATGGTAGATCCTCATTTGATAATTTATTATCCCGTTCGTGTTCTCGGAAACAAAACGATCGTTACGAACGGCGACCAAACCGACACTATCTATGAGCTCATGGATAAACAAATGACCTTTGAGCAGGCGCTCAGAACCAGAGAATTTGAGGATGATAAGCCCAACTTCACTCCCCGTATTTCCGGCATTATCCACCATGAGAACGGTGAGATGAACTATGCAATGTCGATTTTGAAGAGCGCTGAGGGCGATGATTCGTCTTGTGAAAGATTCACCTATGCATATTCAAACCCCATTGCAGGCAGGGCAAAGTTTATTCATACTTATAACAGCGAGGGCGATCCGCTTCCTTCCTTCGAGGGGGAGCCCAAAACGCTTGAGCTTCCCGATCTTGATATTGATGCGCTCACTGATCTTATATGGAGCAATCTTAACGAAGAAAATAAGGTCTCGCTTTTTGTTAGATATATTGATCTCGCAACAAACGAAACAGAGACCAGAATCATAAATAAAAACGCTTGAGGTGATTAACGATGAAAGAGTTTGAACTTAAATACGGTTGTAACCCTAATCAAAAGCCTTCTAAAATCTTTATGCATGACGGCTCGGATCTTCCTATAGAAATTCTCAACGGCAGACCCGGATATATCAATTTTCTTGATGCCTTTAACTCTTGGCAGCTCGTTAAGGAGCTTAAAGAGGCGCTCGGCCTTCCTGCCGTTACCTCTTTCAAGCACGTAAGCCCCACTTCTGCGGCTGTTGGCGTGCCGCTTTCCGACAAGCTTAAAAAGGCTTGCTTTGTTGATGATATCGAGGGCTTGGACGATTCGCCCTTGGCTTGCGCTTATGCGCGCGCAAGAGGAACCGACAGAATGTGTTCCTTCGGGGATTGGGTTGCACTTTCCGACGTTTGCGACGTTACTACAGCTAAGATGATCGCTCGCGAGGTTTCGGATGGCATAATCGCACCCGGATATGAGCCCGAAGCACTCGAGATACTTCGTTCAAAGCGCAAGGGTAACTACAATATCGTTAAAATCGATCCCGATTACGTTCCTGCAGAGGCCGAAAGAAAACAGGTTTTCGGAATAACCTTTGAGCAGGGAAGAAACAACTTTAAAATCAATAAGGAGCTTCTTGCCAATTGCGTTACCGCAAACAAAGAGCTTCCCGAATCTGCAATTCGCGATCTTATAATTGCGCTTATAACCTTGAAATACACTCAATCGAATTCGGTTTGCTTTGCCGTTGACGGTCAGGCTATAGGTGTTGGTGCGGGTCAGCAGTCTCGTATCCATTGCACGCGTCTTGCGGGAACAAAGGCAGATACTTGGTTCTTGCGTCAGCACGAAAAGGTATTGAATCTTCCTTTCCGTTCCGATATCGGCAGACCCGACAGAGATAACGTTATCGACGGTTATATCAACAAAAACGAAGAGGATGTTTGCGCCGACGGTAATTGGCAGAAGTATTTCACCTCCCGTCCCGAACCTCTTACCGATGATGAGATAAGAGCATATCTTGACAGCGTTGATAACGTTGCGCTTGGCTCTGATGCATTCTTCCCGTTCTTTGATAATATTGAGCGCGCTTATAAGAGCGGTGTAAAATATATTGCCGAGCCGGGCGGATCTATTCGTGACGATGCGGTTATCGATTGCTGTAATAAATATAACATGACAATGGTATTTACCGGAATGCGTTTGTTCCACCATTGATGAATTCGGAGGATAAATGAAAATAATGGTAGTCGGTGGTGGCGGCAGAGAGCACGCTATCATCAGCAAAATTAAAGAAAACCCTTCGGTTTCCGAGATTTATGCGCTTCCGGGTAACGGCGGAATTGCACGCGGCGCAACCTGCGTTGATATCGGCGCGAAGGATATTGATAAGATCGTTGCATTTGCGGTCGAGAACAGAATTGATTATGCAATAGTGGCACCCGATGATCCGCTTGTTCTCGGTTGCGTTGATGCGCTTGAGGGAAAGGGAATTCCTTGCTTTGGTCCTCGTGCGAATGCTGCAATTATCGAGGGCAGCAAGGTGTTTTCTAAGGAATTGATGAAAAAATATTCTATTCCCACTGCGGCTTGCGAGGTGTTCGATAACGTTGATGCCGCATTGCAGTATATTGCAACCGCGCCCATTCCAACGGTTATTAAAGCCGATGGTCTTGCGCTCGGCAAGGGCGTTATAATTGCGTTCACCCGTGATGAAGCGATTGCCGCCGTTAAATCGATGATGTGCGATAAGGCGTTCGGTGCAAGCGGCGAAAGAATCGTAGTTGAGGAATTTTTGGAGGGTCCCGAGGTTTCGGTTCTTGCGTTCACAGATGGAAATACGGTTGTGCCTATGATCTCGTCGATGGATCATAAGCGCATCGGCGATGGCGACGTTGGATTGAATACCGGCGGCATGGGAACTGTCGCGCCGAATCCTTATTATACCAAAGAAATCGCAGACGAGTGTATGGAAAGAATTTTCCTTCCCACTATAAACGCGATGAACGCCGAAGGCAGAACCTTTAAGGGTTGTCTCTATTTCGGTCTTATGCTCACGAAGGACGGCCCTAAGGTTATAGAATATAACTGCCGTTTCGGTGATCCCGAAACTCAGGTGGTTCTGCCTCTTCTTGAAACCGATCTGTTAACTGTTATGCAGGCGGTTACAAACGGAAGGCTCGCCGATATTGATGTTAAATTCAGCGATAAAAACGCTTGCTGTGTAATTATGGCATCGAACGGTTATCCCGAAAAATACGGCAAGGGCTTCGAAATAACCATTCCCGATTCGGTTGCCGATAACGTTTACGTTGCGGGCGCCTCCATTAAAGACGGTAAGCTCGTTACTTCGGGCGGAAGAGTTTTGGGTGTTACAGCCATTGCTTCCGGTCTTTCCGAGGCTATAGATGCCTCTTACAAAATGGTAAAGGAAATCAGCTTTGAAAACGCTTATTACCGCAAAGACATCGGTGCTCGCGCTCTTAAAGCAACAGAGGTGAATTGAAATGGTATTCAGAGTATTTGTTGAAAAGAAAAAAGAGCTTGCTTTCGAGGCAAAGGCTCTTCTTTCGGATGCCAAAAGTCTTCTTGGCATCGAGTCTTTAACCGACGTTAGATTACTTAACCGTTATGATGTGGAAAATATTGCATCCGAGCTTTTTGAATATGCTAAAACCACGGTTTTTTCCGAGCCTCAGCTTGATATCGTAAGCGAGGAAGCCGAGCTTGGAAACGGATACGTTTTTGCGGTTGAATATTTGCCCGGGCAGTTTGATCAGCGTGCCGATTCTGCGGCTCAGTGTATTCAGATCATTTCTCAGGGTGAACGTCCCGTTATTAAAACGGCGCGCGTTTATGCGCTTTACGGTGATCTCAGTGCCGATGAGATCAATGCAATCAAAAAGTACGTCATAAACCCGGTTGAATCGCGCGAGGCTGTTCTTGATAAGCCTGAAACTCTTAAAACGGAATATGTTATTCCCGAAACCGTTAAAACGCTTGAGGGCTTTATAAAGCTTGACAGAGCGGGACTTGAAGCGTTCATTAACGAATATGGACTCGCAATGGATATTGATGATATTATATTCTGTCAGCAGTATTTTATAAACGAGCAAAGAGACCCCACTATTACCGAAATAAGAATGATCGATACCTATTGGTCGGATCATTGCCGTCACACAACCTTCCTCACGGTTATCGATAACGTTACGTTTGAGGACGAGCTTCTTCGCAAGGCGTATGATGAATATATTGCAGAAAGAAAGGCGCTCGGCAGAACCAAGCCCGTTTGCCTTATGGATATTGCGACACTTGCGGTAAGATCGCTTAAAAAGCAGGGCAAGCTCGATAAGCTTGATGAGTCTGAGGAAATCAATGCTTGCACCGTTAAGGTCGACGTTGAAGTAGATGGCGTTGTTGAGCCTTGGCTGCTTCTCTTTAAGAACGAAACACACAATCATCCGACCGAGATCGAGCCTTTCGGCGGCGCTGCTACCTGTATCGGCGGTGCAATACGCGATCCGCTTTCGGGCAGATCCTACGTTTACGGCGCAATGCGTGTTACGGGCGCGGCAGATCCTCTTGTGCCGGTTTCCGAAACAATAAAGGGCAAGCTTCCTCAGCGTAAAATAGTTACAACGGCTGCTGCGGGCTATTCTTCATACGGTAACCAGATCGGTCTTGCTACCGGCATAGTTGATGAAATATACCATCCCGGATATGCTGCAAAGCGTATGGAAATCGGTGCCGTTATTGCGGCGGCTCCCGCTGAAAACGTACGCCGTGAGCGTCCCGCTCCCGGTGATGCGGTTATTCTTCTCGGCGGTGCAACCGGCCGCGACGGATGCGGCGGTGCAACCGGTTCTTCCAAATCACACACCTCTAAATCGCTTGAAACCTGCGGTGCAGAGGTTCAAAAGGGTAATGCTCCCGAAGAAAGAAAGCTTCAGCGCCTGTTCAGAAACGCAGAAGCCAGCCGCTTGATCAAGCGCTGTAACGACTTCGGTGCAGGCGGCGTTTCGGTTGCTATCGGTGAGCTTGCCGACGGTCTTGTTATAGATTTGAACGCTGTTCCCAAGAAATACGAAGGTCTTGACGGAACCGAGCTTGCGATCAGCGAATCGCAGGAAAGAATGGCGGTTGTTGTTGAGGCTAAGGACGTTGCGCGCTTCCTTGAGCTCGCGTATACCGAAAACCTCAGCGCCGTTCAGGTTGCAACCGTTCAGGCGGATCCCCGTCTTGTAATGCATTGGAACGGTAATAAGATAGTTGATCTCAGCCGCGAATTCCTTAATTCCAACGGCGCGGATAAGCACATTAACGTTTCTGCACCTGCATGCAGCTATGAGCCCAAGACTGTAAACGGCGGCTTTGAAGATAATTATAAAGCGCTCGCTTCCGATCTTAACGTTTGCTCTAAACGCGGTCTCTCTGAACGCTTTGACTCCACCATAGGCGCAGGCACGGTTCTTATGCCCTTTGGCGGCAAATATCAGTTAACACCTATTCAGGCAATGGTTCAGAAGATCTCGGTTGAAAAGAAACACACCGATAACTGTTCATTCATGTCTTGGGGCTATAACCCCTTCATAACCGAGCAAAGCCCCTTCCACGGCGCTTATCTTGCGGTTATTGAATCTGTATGTAAGCTTATCGCAACTGGTGCGCAGTTCAAAGACGTTTATCTTACGTTCCAGGAATATTTCGAACGCCTTGGTAAGGATCCCAAGCGCTGGGGCAAGCCTCTTGCCGCATTGCTTGGCGCATACAGAGCCCAAATGGAGCTTGGTATAGGCTCTATCGGCGGTAAAGACTCGATGAGCGGTTCATTCGAGAATCTCGACGTTCCTCCCACACTCGTTTCTTTCGCGGTTACAACCGGAAAGACCTGCGAGGTTGTTTCGCCCGAATTCAAGAAAGCGGGGAATAAGGTTATTGTTCTTTCGCCCGAATTCGGCGACGATAAGCTTCCTAAGCTCGAATCGCTTCTTTCCGTTTTCGATAAGGTTACCGAGCTTCTCAGAAGCGGTAAAGCCGTTTCATGCTACACTCCCGGTATCGGCGGTATAGCTGAAGCGGTTATGAAAATGTGCTTTGGCAACATGTTCGGATTTAAGTATAACTCTGATATTTCGGTATCCGAAATGTTCGGTTATTCCTATGGTTCGTTCGTTCTCGAGGTTGAGTCTGACGTTGATTGCGGAAAGCTTATCGGTGAGGTTACCGATAACGGTGCGATAGAATACAATTCCGAAAAGCTTTGCATTAAGGAAATGCTCGGTATTTATGAAGATAAGCTTGAAAGCGTGTTCTCCTGCAACATTCCCGACAGCGAAGATAACGTACCGACATATAGCTTTAATGCAGAATCTCGCGTTGCACCGAGAATTAAGTCCGCAAAGCCCAAGGTTTTGATTCCCGCGTTCCCCGGAACCAACTGCGAATATGATTCCGCCAAGGCTGTTCGCGATGCAGGTGCAGAGCCCGAAATAATTGTTGTTAACAACCTTACCGCTTCGGGAATAAGCTCGAGCATAGAACGCTTTGCAAACGAGCTTAAGACTGCGCAAATAGTATTTATCCCCGGCGGATTTTCGGGCGGCGATGAGCCCGACGGAAGCGCTAAGTTTATTACCGCATTCTTCCGCAACGCTGCTATAAAAGAAGGTGTTACCGATCTTCTCGATAACCGCGATGGCTTGATGTGTGGTATTTGCAACGGTTTCCAGGCTCTTATTAAGCTGGGCTTGGTTCCTTTCGGCAAGATTATCGATACCGATGAGAATTGCCCCACGCTTACGTTCAATACCATTTCGCGCCACCAGTCGCGCATCGTTCATACGCGTGTTGCCTCCAACAAGTCTCCTTGGCTCGCATTGACCAACGTTGGTGACGTTTATAACGTTCCCATATCTCACGGCGAGGGCAGATTCCTTGCTTCTGCCGAGCTTATTGCTCAGCTTGCCGAAAACGGTCAGATCGCAACCCAATACGTTGATCTTAACGGAAACGCAACGGGCGACGTTCACTTTAATCCCAACGGTTCTGTTTGCGCTATTGAGGGAATAACCTCTCCCGACGGCAGAGTAATCGGTAAAATGGGTCATAGTGAGCGTATCGGTGCGGGTCTTTATAAAAACGTTCCCGGCGAGTATGACATAAGAATGTTTGAAGCGGCAGTTCGCTATTTCAAATAATAGGGAGAATAAAATGCAATATAAAACCGATATTGAGATTGCTCAAAGCTGTAAGATGAAGCCGATTATGGAAATTGCGGAAACGGCTCACGTTGATGAAAAATATATTGAGCAATACGGCAGATATAAAGCAAAAATAGACCTTTCTCTTCTTAATGAATCCGATAAAAAAGACGGTAAGCTTATATTGGTTACGGCAATAACGCCAACTCCTGCCGGAGAAGGCAAGACCACGACCACGATAGGCTTGGCAGATGGCTTAAAGCGCATAGGTAAAGACGTTACCGTTGCTCTGCGTGAGCCTTCGCTTGGCCCTGTGTTCGGCGTTAAGGGCGGTGCTGCAGGCGGCGGATATGCTCAGGTCGTGCCTATGGAAGATATTAATTTGCATTTTACGGGTGATTTCCACGCTATCGGCGCGGCAAACAATCTGCTCGCAGCAATGCTGGATAATCACATTCAGCAGGGAAATGAGCTTAATATCGACGTGCGCCGTATTACCTGGAAGCGTTGCGTTGACATGAACGACCGTCAGCTTCGTTTTGTTGTCGACGGCTTGGGTGGTAAGGCTAACGGTACGCCGCGAGAAGACGGATTTGATATAACCGTTGCATCCGAGATAATGGCGGTTCTTTGCTTGTCGGATTCGATAACCGATCTAAAGAAGCGGCTTTCGGAAATTATCGTAGGATATACTTACGATAACGCTCCCGTTACCTGCGGACAATTAAATGCCGCAGGTGCGATGACGGCACTGCTTAAGGATGCTTTAAAGCCTAACCTTGTTCAAACGTTAGAGGGGACTCCTGCGTTTGTTCACGGCGGTCCGTTTGCAAATATTGCACATGGCTGTAACTCGGTTATCGCAACCAAAATGGCGCTTAAAATGGGCGATTACACCGTTACCGAAGCGGGATTCGGTGCAGATCTCGGTGCCGAAAAGTTCCTTGATATAAAATGCCGAAAAGCAGGGCTTACACCCGATGCGGTTGTAGTCGTTGCAACCGTGCGTGCGCTTAAAATGCACGGCGGACTTGCAAAGAACGAGCTTGCTACCGAGGATCTCGGTGCGCTCGAACTCGGAATCCCCAATCTTTTAAGGCACGTTTCCAATATCAAAAACGTATATAAGCTTCCTTGCGTTGTTGCGGTCAACCGTTTTCCGACGGATACCGATAACGAAATCGATTTTATTATCGAAAAATGCCGCGAGCTTGGCGTTAATACCGTTCTGTCGACCGTTTGGGCCGAGGGTGGAAAAGGCGGCGAGGCTTTGGCAAAAGAGGTTGTTCGCCTTTGCGAAGTAGAGCAGGGCGATTTCACCTTCTCTTATTCGCTTGATTCAACCATCGAAGAGAAGATCGATGCAGTCGTTAAAAAGGTTTACGGCGGCGACGGAATTGTTGTTTTGCCTGCCGCGAAAAAGCAGATCGCAGAGCTTGAAGCGCTCGGCTTCGGCTCGTTGCCGGTTTGTATAGCGAAAACTCAATACAGCTTTTCTGATGATCCTTCAAAGCTTGGCGCTCCCGAGAATTTTGAGATCACCGTTAAAAACGTTAAGGTTTCTGCGGGTGCGGGCTTTATTGTGGTTTTGACCGGCGATATTTTGACCATGCCGGGCTTGCCTAAACGACCTGCCGCGGAAAAAATCGACGTTGACGAAAACGGCGTTATATCGGGTTTGTTTTAAGAATAACGGGGGGCATCATTTCAGATGCCCCCCCGATTTCTCGTGAGGTATTATGAAAATTAAAGTAATGACTTTTAATATCCAGCACGGAAGAAACCATAATCTTGAAGGCGATGTTATCGACCTTTCACTGATGGCAGAAACCGTGCGTTCGCAAAATGCCGATATAGTGGGCTTTAACGAGGTCAGAAACGGCAATAATCCCGATCATTCGTCGGGTTATTCGAGACAGGTTGACTTTTTTGCCGAGACTCTGGGCGGAGATTGTCGGTTCGCTTCTGCGATTTCGCTTGATGCGGGAACCGATCATGCCTATGATTACGGCAATGCGATTTTTTCTCGCTTGAAAATTGCAAGTTTTGAGAAAATAATGATTCCCGATGCGACCGAGCGAGTTGCGGGATACCATTATGAAACCCGTTGCGTAATTAAAACCGAATATGATATCAACGGAACAAGGCTAACAGTACTGAACTCGCATTTCGGGCTTGGCCCCGGTGAACGCGAGAATGCGGTTGAGACGGTTCTTGATATTGCCGGAAAAACCGAAGGCCCCATCATACTTATGGGCGATTTTAATATGATTCCCGATTATCACGTGATTCAGAGACTTTCGGAGCTTTATGTTGATGTGCATGCCTCGATGGGTAAGGATGAGCTGACGTTTCCTTCTAACGAGCCTGTAATGAGAATTGATTATATTTTCGCTCGTGGAATAAAGGCGTTAAGCGCCGAAACCGTAAAAGTAGTTGCAGCAGATCACTATCCCATAACCGCTGAATTCGAAATATGAGTCAAAACGTTGAAAGTATTCGTTGCGCCGAACGCGAATCGCATTTAAAAACATATACGGAATTTGAACTGTTTGAATTGGGAAGTTGGCTGTCCAAGCCTGTTCCTACTGTTATTAAGTATACCGAAGGACTAAAGAATAAAACGTCTTCGACGATCAGAATTCTTGATCTCGGTTGCGGTGTAGGAAGAAACGCTATTGCAATCGCAAAGACTCTGAAGGGTTATAACGTTAATATCGAATGCATTGATCTTTTGGATTTTGCTATCGAAAAGCTTCTTCTGAACGCGAATAAATTTTCTGTTGAAGATAAAATCATCGGTGCGGTTTCATCGATTGAAGAATATGATATTAAACCGAATCAATATGATATGATCGTTGCTGTATCGACATTAGAGCACGTTGCAAGTAAAGAGTTGTTTGTCAGAGTTCTTGAAAATATTAAATCGGGCTTAACCCATAACGGCATAGCGTGCCTTGTAATAAACAGCGAAGTTACCGAAAAAGATAAAGCAACGGGCAAGCCGATGGCACCTCAATTTGAGGTGAACTATAAAACCGAAGAATTATTTGATGTGTTAGATAAGGCGTTCGGTGATTGCGATTTGCTCGAAAAACGTGTGGTCGAACAGAAATATCAGATTCCTCGTGGGGAATTAGTAAGTGATTTAAAAACATCGGTTGTTACCTGCGTTTTCAAAAAACAATAGAATAATCTCAAGAAAAGGCTGTTACAATTAAGATTGTAACGGCCTTTTTTGTTGTTTGAGAGAGAAAGATAAAATAATCACACACAATTAAACGCGTATAATCGAATAAGGAAAACCGATTCTGCGGAATGACGAAATTCTCGGAATCGTTTTTGCTTTTTATCGGCAAAAGCCTTTTACTTTTGCGAGTTTTCGAATGCTTTGTTAATCGAGAACAAGTGTTTGTTGACATAATTACAAAAAATTCGTTATTGAATTATGGGCATTACTGCCCGAAAGTGTCGAAAACCCTTGAAAATAGGGCGTTTTCGCGTTTGACATAATGACGAAAGGGGGTTGACAAAATCATAGAATTGTTTTTCGGCACTATTGCAATTTTTAAGGCATTATTGTATAATTAGACCATAGTTGAGGCGCAAAGTGGAGCAAGGGGGAGTAACATCCCATTAAAACCGCGAGAAATCGAAAGAAAGGTGGGGAATTTAATGTTCTATGGCGAATACAGACATACAATAGACGCAAAGGGCAGATTATTTATCCCCGCTAAGCTTCGTGAAAAGCTAGGAGAAGAATTCATTTTCTCCCGCGGATTCGATAAATGCATTTGTGTTTATCCTATGGAAGAGTGGGAGCGCTTCACGGCTAAGCTCGAAGAGCTTCCTGTTGCTAAAGAACGCCACGTAAGAAGATATTTTTATGCGGGGGCCTATGAAGGAAGCGTCGATTCTCAAGGCAGAGTAACACTTTCTCAGCTGTATCGCGATTTTGCTGAATTGGAAAAGGACGTTGTGATAGTCGGCAATCGCTCGCATTTAGAGCTTTGGTCGGCAAAGGCATGGGAAGAAGAGCAAAAGCTGATTGATAACGAAGAAGTAACAAACGAATTGATCGAATTGGGATTCTGATATGGATTTTAAGCATATTTCCGTGCTTTTGTACGAAACAGTTGATTCGCTGAACATTAAGCCCGACGGCGTTTATGTCGATTGCACGCTCGGTGGAGCAGGGCATACGTCGCTGATTCTTTCACGGCTTGACGAGAACGGCCGCGTGATCGGCATCGACAGAGACGACGATGCGCTTGCGAACGCAAAAGAAAAGATAAAAGACGAAAGACTTATAACCGTTAAAGAAAATTTCGAAAACATAAACGCCGCGGTAAGCCTTGCGGGATTCGAGAAGGTTGACGGAATAATAATGGACCTCGGCGTGTCTTCGCATCAGCTTGACGTTGCGGAACGCGGCTTCTCTTATATGCAGGACGCGCCTTTGGATATGAGAATGGACCGTACGGCTCCGTTAAGCGCATATGAAGTCGTTAACGATTATCCCGAAAGGGAATTGGTATCGATCTTTAAAGACTACGGCGAAGAAAAATTTGCATCTAAGATCGCTTCGAAAATTGCAGAAGCGAGAAAGAATAAACCGATAGAAACCACCTTGGAGCTCGCCGAGATTATTTCCTCGGCAATACCCGCAAAGTTCAAGCACGAATCGGGGCACCCTGCAAAACGGTGCTTCCAAGCGATTAGAATCGAGGTCAACGCAGAGCTTGAAGCAATACCGAAGGCGATAGAAGACGGTATAGAGCTTTTGAATGAGGGCGGAAGAATGTCGATAATAAGCTTCCATTCTTTAGAAGACCGTTTGGTAAAAAACGGATTTCAAAAAGCAGAAAGACCTTGTACATGTCCGCATGATTTTCCGGTTTGCGTGTGCGGCAAAAAGCAAAAGGTTAGAATTATTACCAAAAAACCGATACTTCCGAGTGAAGAAGAACTTGCGGTTAATAAAAGATCGCACAGTGCTAAATTAAGAGTTTGTGAAAAGTGTTAAATAAGAAAAGGGGAACGGAAATGCAAGAAAGAAGAAATCAGGTCGTTACAAGCAACGCCTCTGCGCGAAACGTATCGAAAAAGAATACTGCAGCGGCTAAAAAATCGAACGGTGCTGCAAAACGCGCAAACAAAGCGGTTTCGAAGAAAACCGTTTCTAACCTTCATGCTGTAAGAGCTCCCCGAATAGTAAACGTTAAGAAGAAGGATAAAGCGCCTTTTCCTTGGTCAGTAGTCGTTGTAGCAGCTATTATGACCAGCCTCTTTCTGTTTATGATGATGAATTACGCTGAGGTTGACAAATACAGAAGCGAGATCGCTGACCTCGACAGTAAGATAGCAACCATGGAAAAAACCCAGGATGAGCTCGAGGTTACTTTGAGCAATAAATATGATCTTAAGGATATCGGCGACTACGCTTCCGACGAACTCGGAATGGTACCCGGCGATCAGCTGAGACATCACGTTATAACGATCGATCAAGAGGATAAAACCGAAATGCACACTTACGATGACGGAGAAGAAGGCGGTTTTGGTTTCCTTCTCACAGGTTTGGGTGAGGTTATAAGCGATTTTATTGAATAATTTACGAATATATCACAAATTCGCTTTTCGTTTGTGATATAATAAATAAATCATAAAATCCAAAGAGAATTATATATTTATACAAAGGGGTAAATGAGTCTTTGGTCTCTTTACCCATTTGTGTTATAAAAAGTTGTTAATAAATTTAAGCTTTTATGTTGCTATTTCTGCCAAATGCGTTAAGGGGAGCTATTAATGTCTGATAAAAACAAAAAATACACATCTTCCGGTAGCGGCAGAGTAACAGTGCTGCGCGGCAGAGGCGCTTTACTTGTGATTCTTGCGCTTATGCTTGCGCTTTGCGTTAGATTTGCATATTTGCAAATATTCGATCCCAAGGATTACCGTACCGCGGCCCTGGATCAATATACCAGTTCTGTAACGATTCCTGCCAAGCGCGGCGCCATTTATGCAAATGACGGAACCACCGAGCTTGCGGTCAGCGCAACTGTTTATAATTGCTTTATCTCGCCGTTTGATATCGAAAACGACGAAGAACTCAACACGGTTGCAAACGGATTGTCGGAGATTCTTTCCGTTGACAGAGAAACGATAATAACAAAGGGTCAGAAAAAGAATTCCAAATATCAGGTTATAAAGAAATTTCTTTCCGAAACCGAGGAGGCTGCCGTAAGGAAATTCGTGAAAGAAAACAGCCTTGCGGGTGTTATCAATTTAGAAGAGACAACCAAAAGATATTACCGCTACGGCAATTTCGCGGCACACGTTCTTGGCTTTACGGGCACGGATAACCGAGGCCTATCGGGCGTTGAATCTGCATATGACGAATACCTTTCGGGAGTTGACGGAAAATCGGTTAAAGCTGCCGACGGCTACGGTAACGAGCTTGATTCGGGCGTTGGTTCAACGTATATTCCTGCTTCAAACGGATTGAACGTTGTTACCACACTTGACTGGATGATCCAAAATACAGTTGAAAAGTATATAAAGCAGGCATACGAGGAGCACAAGCCCAACGGAAGAGTTCAGTGTCTTGTAATGGACGTTAATAACGGTGAATTGCTCGCGTCTGCGATATATCCTTCTTTCGATTTGAACAACTATAATAATTTGTCTGAGTTCTATCAAACGCAATACGACGTGTTTGTAGGCACCGAAGACGAGCGCTCTGAGTATAAATCAAAGCTTTTGTATGAAATGTGGAACAATACCATCGCAACTCAAACCTACGAGCCCGGTTCTACTTTTAAAATCATAACCAGCGCGATTGCTTTGGAAGAGGGCTCTATCGATACGGTGAACTCAACCTTTAAATGCGGCGGCGCATATAACGTTGCGGGCACTACGATACATTGCCACAGATTATCGGGACACGGAAAACAAACCTTTGCCGAGGCTTTGGTAAATTCCTGCAACCCTGCATTTATTCAGATCGGCTCTTCTATAGGCGCAAAATCGTTTAAAAAATATTTTGAAGAATTCGGCTATACAAAAATATCCGGAAGCGATATTATCGGTGAAGCGTCTTCGATTTATTACGGCACTACCGGTGCGCAATTCGAAGCTCTCGAGCTTGCAGTATATTCATTTGGTCAGACCTTTAAGGTAACACCGTTACAGCATTTAAGAGCCGTTTCTGCTGTTGCAAACGGCGGATATCTTGTTGTTCCTCATACCGTTAAATCTCTGACAGATGAAGACGGAAACGTTGTCAGAACCTTTGATTATGAAACCGACCGTCAGGTTATTTCAACCGAAACCTGCAACACCATTATTAAAGCGCTTACCAATTCGACAAAAAATGCCAGCGTTTCGGGTTATAATGTTGTGTCTAAAACCGGTACTTCGGAAAAACGAGATACAGAACGCGAAGATGACTATATCAGCTCGTGTGTAACCTTTGCTCCTGCCGAAGACCCGCAGATAGCGATACTCGTGCTTGTTGATGATCCTACAAGCGGACAGCATTACGGTTCGGCAGTTGCGGCTCCCGTTGTTTCAAACATTCTAACCGAGGTTCTGCCGCATCTTGGTATTGCCCCCAATACTGCCGAGGAAGAAACGAAAACGGTTGTTGATTACCGTTTGAAGAAAGCCGAAGCCGCAAAGCTTCTTATTGAAAAAGAAGGTCTTAAGTGCGTTATTAAGGGCAAGGGCGAAACGGTTGTTACACAGTTGCCCGAAGCGGGAACGGTTATTTCAAAGGACGGAGTTGTTATTCTTTACACCGAGGGAACCGAGGTTGAAGCTAATGTTAAGGTGCCCAATTTGAAGGGCAATTCGCCTTCGGTTGCGATCAAGAGCCTTCTCAACAGCAATCTTAACGTTTCGATAAGCGGTATTTTCAACGGCGATTACAGAAACTGTGAGGTTGTATCGCAATCTGTTCCGGCGGGTGAATATGTTGTTCCCGGAACCGTTATCGAACTTGAATTCTTATATGAGGAAGCTATTGAATAATGTTAATGACCATAGCATATATTGCTGAAGTGTGCGGAGGCGAGTTGTCCTCTGCCTGCTTGAAGCAAACGAAAATCGAAGGCTTTTTCACAGATAGCAGAAGCCCCGAGCAAAACAAAATGTTTTTGGCTCTAAAGGGCGAGCGTGTAGACGGTAATTCTTTCGTTCCGAAGATTTTAAGCGAAGGCTATGCTGCTATAACCGATAATAAAGAAAATCTTAAATATGGCGGAAATTGTGTTTATGTGCCCGATGTTCGCGAGGCATTGCTTTGCCTTGCACGCCATTACCGTGAAAACGAACTCGCCGATATGCCCTTTATCGGAATAACTGGATCGGTTGGTAAAACTACCACAAAGGATATGATAGCGCTTGCGCTGTCAAGCGAATTGACCGTTCATAAAACAAAAGGAAATTCAAACAGTCAAATAGGTTTGCCTCAAACCGTTCTTGCAACAGATCCGACCGTTGATTGTGCTGTTGTTGAATTGGGTATGAGTATGCCCGGCGAAATGGAAAACATAAGCAGTTGTGCAAAGCCCGATATATCGGTTATAACCAATATCGGATATTCACATATCGAAAATTTGGGAAGCCGAGAGGCAATAAGAGACGAAAAGTTGAAAATAGCAATGTTTTCGGATGAAAATTCGGTTTTGCTTTTGAATGGCGACGAGCCGTTACTTAAAAGCGTTGATCTTAAAGGGAAACGGGCATTTTACGTTTCGCTTGATAACAGTAACTGTGATTGTTATGCGACCGAAACCGAAAACAGCTATAACGGTGTTTCTTTTAAGGCTCATATATTTGGTGAGGTCTGCGAAGTTAAGCTTTCGGTTTGCGGCGAGCATTTCATAACCAATGCTTTGTTTGCTCTCGCTTGCGCTTATTTGCGCGGCTTGGATATTAAGCTTGCCGCTAAAAGTCTGGGCACATATGAAAGCGACGGCAAGCGGCAATACCTTTTTGAAAAAAACGGACATACCGTTATTTCCGATTGCTATAACGCATCGCCCGAATCGATGAAGGCGGCGCTCTCCGTTCTTGCTGTTTCGAAGGGCAGAAGAATTGCTGTTTTGGGTGATATGCTTGAATTGGGCGTCGAATCTCCGACGTTGCATCGCATTGTGGGCGAATGCGTCGGTTCCTGCGCCGACGTTCTTGTAACGTATGGTGAATTATCCAAGGACATTTACGATAAAGCAGAAGTAAGCGAGAAATATGCGTTTTCTACGGATGAGCGTGAAGCAATGAAAGAATTTCTCGAAAAATTCATCAAGCAGGGCGATACAGTATTATATAAGGCAAGTAACGGCATGCACCTTGGTGAAGCTATCGTATAACGGACAATAAAAGGGGATAGGTTATGAATTTATATGTTACCTGTGCTATTTCGGCGGCAACTGCCTTTATTATCGGCGTTGTTCTTTATAAAATATTTATTCCGCTTTTAAGAAAGGTTAAGCTTGGTCAGAAAATTCTTGAAATCGGGCCCTCTTGGCACAAATCCAAAGAGGGAACACCAAATCTAGGCGGACTATTCTTTATAATCGCCGCGATGATCGCGCTTGCCGTCGGCTTGCTTTTTGTTAAATTCGGCGGAACAGAAAGCGCCCCTGAAGAGTTTGCATCAACCTTGATAAAGGTTTTCACGCTGTTTGGATTGGCGTTGTCGCAGGGCTTGATCGGCTTTGTGGATGACTATGTAAAGCTTTTCAAAAAGAGAAATAAAGGTTTAAGTGCAATTCAAAAGCTTATTCTTCAGTTTTTGTCCGTTGCTGTTTATTTGTTTGTAAATTCTTATTTTAACGGAAGCGATACGGTTATAGATTTCCCTTGGGGTTGGAGTGTAGACCTTGGAATATTCTATTATTTCATCATGCTTCTTGTTATTGCTTATATTATAAACTGTGCAAACCTCACCGACGGTATCGACGGCTTGGCGGGAAGCATTGCGTTTATAATATCAATTATGCTATTGCTGTTCGGCTTCAACGTTGCGGGCTTTGCGCTCGCAGTGCCTTGCGCGGCAATGGCAGGCGCCTTGCTGGCATTTCTTGTGTTCAATTTCCATCCCGCAAAGATTTTTATGGGCGATACGGGCTCGCTGTTCCTCGGTGGATTTGCGGTTGGTGCGGTTATGTATACCGAAAGCGAATTCGTTCTTCTTCCCGTTTCGTGTATTTGGATAATCGAAGGCCTTTCGGTTGTTATTCAGGTTCTTTCTTTTAAGCTTACCGGCAAACGTGTTTTCAAAATGAGCCCTATTCATCATCATTTTGAAAAATGCGGCTGGAGCGAAGTAAAGATAGTTGCTGTATTTTCCTTCATTACAGTTGTATTTTGTGCTCTTTCATATTATCTTTTGATCATATAAAGGAAGGTTATAATGTATTCTAATCGACCCGTTCGTGCGAAAGAAACCCAAGCAGAGCCCGTTGCAAAGAAAAAACGCGTTCAGCTTGGTCAAAACAGAATATATCGCTTGATCGGCGAGGTCGACCGTCCCTTGCTTGTCGTTATCATAGCGCTTGTGTGCATTGGATCCGTAATGATTTTTTCGGCTTCTTATGCCGTTGCAGAGACACGTTTCGGCGATTCTTATTACTTTGCACGCGCACAGATAAGATGGGTTATTTTCGGCCTTTTGGCAATGGCTGTTGTTGCACGGTTTTTGGATTACCGAATTCTTAAGCGTTTTGCATACATTTTCTATGTGATCGCCTTGTTCTTAAACTATCTTGTTCCGTTGTTTGGCGAAACGGTCGGCGGTGCAACGCGTTGGTTCGTTATATTCGGCGTTCAGTTTCAGCCCTCGGAATTGCTTAAATTCGGTCTTGTGCTTGCGCTGTCAACTTATATAAGTAACCATCAGTCAGAGATCAAAACCTTTCGCAGGGGAATATTACCTATGGCGCTTATATCGCTTCCTGCGGCAGGTGCAACCTTTATGCAGAACCACCTTTCCGCAACGATTATTATTATGCTGCTGATGTTCTCGATGATGTGGCTTTCGGGTACCAAGCCCTTCTATCTCGGCTTGGCGGCAGGCGCGGCAGGTGCGGGCGCGTTGGGAATATTCACATTCGGACGCGGACTTTTGGAAAAATTCGTTCCGCAGATGTTTACAAGACTTCAAATTTGGGAAGATCCGTTTGCGTATATGTCGTTTGAAAGCGGCGGAAAGGGCTGGCAGCCCGCGCAATCGCTTTACGCAATAAGCTCGGGCGGCTTCTGGGGCCTCGGATTAGGTCAAAGCAATCAAAAGCACGGATATCTGCCCGAACCTCAAAACGACTACATTTTCGCAATATTGTGCGAGGAGCTCGGCTTCTTCGGTGTAATATGCGTCATGGGATTGTTTGCGGTTTTGGCTTATCGCGGATATCATGTTTCAAAGAATTCTCCTAACCGTTTTTGCTCGTTGTTGACAATGGGAATAACAGCTCAGGTTGTTATTCAGGTTCTTCTTAATTTTGCGGTTGTAACAAATTCGATCCCCAGTACCGGCATATCGCTTCCGTTCTTCAGCTATGGCGGCACGTCGTTGCTTATTCTTCTTGCTGAAATGGGAATAGTCCTGTCTATTTCAAGATATTCCTTTATTGAGCAGGGTTAAAATACCGAAAGGGTGTAAGTTATGAAGATTATATTTTGCGGAGGCGGCACGAGCGGCCACGTAAATCCCGCAATCAATATTGCGTTAACGATACAAAAAAGATACCCCGATGCCGAAATATCTTTTATAGGTACGAAGCGCGGCATTGAAAGCACTTTGGTTCCCAAAAGCGGATATAAGATAGATTTTGTTGAGGTTTCGGGATTTTCGCGTAAGCTCTCGCTTAAAAATATTAAAGCGGCTTGGTATGCCATAACGTCTGTTTCAGCGGCGAAGAAGATCATAAAGAGAATTTCGCCCGATTTGGTTATCGGAACGGGCGGATACGTTAGCTGGCCAACCGTTAAGGCGGCTTCAAAGCTTGGAATACCAACGTTGATACACGAGCAGAACGCTTTTCCCGGTGTTACGACCAAGATGCTTTCAAAGGTTGCGGATAAGGTTTGCATTTCGTTCGAGGGAAGCGAAAAGTTTTTTGATGAAGCTCACCGCTCAAAGCTTGTTTTGACGGGTAACCCCATTGTCATTGACGGAATATCAAAAGCCGAGGCTCGAAAAAAGCTCGGTCTGTCTGAAAATGAACCGTATATCCTTTCCTATGGCGGAAGCATGGGTGCCGATAAAATCAACGAGCTTGCGTTTGAATTGATGGAGAAATATTCCGTTCCCAATAACGTTCGACACACACATGCGATCGGAAGAGTGGGTTTTGCAAAGTTTGATTCGATTGCAAAAGAAAAAGGCTTTTATGAACATAAAAACCTTAATATAGGTGAATATATTTACGATATGGCATTGCATCAAGCGGCTGCAGACGTTATAATATGCCGTGCAGGCGCGATGACCTTATCTGAGCTTGCTGTCAAAGGCAGAGCTGCGATTCTTATACCGAGCCCCTACGTTACCGAGGATCATCAATATAAGAACGCCAAGCTTCTTGCCGATGCGGGTGCCGCGATAGTATATCGCGAAAGCGAGGTAGACGGCAAAGTGTTGACCGAAACGGTCGCCGAATTGATTTCCAATGAAAACAAACGTCGCCGTATGGAAGAAAGCATTAAGAAGTTCGGCACGAAGGATTCTGTTGACGTGATCGCCGATACGGCATTATCACTGCTAAAATAGTTTTTAAGAAGGGAAGTGAAGATCAATGGAACAGCAAAGATTCGTTCGTAAAAATACCGCGATGTTCGATGCACAGCGCCGTCAAGAAAAGAAGCGCTCACGCAGAACTGTGTTTTATGTATTCCTGTTTTTGTTCGTTTCGCTGATCTTTCTTGCCGTTTGCGTTGCCGTATTCTTGAAAATTAAAACCGTTAATATTAACGGCAACTCGCGCTATTCTTATGATCAGATAAGAGAGCTGGTTAATATAACCGAGGGCGAGAATATATATTCATTCGATTCCGAGGAAAACGAGAACGCGATAATGCGCGCTCTTCCTTATATCGGTTCTGTTGAAATCAATCGCGATCTGCCAACAACTGTCGATATTAATATCATTGAGGAAGAACCGTATTTTGCGGCAGAGCTCGCAGGCGATACTTATTTGCTTTCTTCAAACTTGAAGGTTCTCGAAAAGATCGCAGATAACGAAACAGACACATCGGGCTTGACGGTATTGAAGCTTAATAACGTTCAGCGATGTATTGTCGGCGAATATATCGAATTCGTTGACGGAAGAACCTTTGATGCAATATTTGATCTTTATGAATGCTTTGTTGCGAATGATATTGAAGATAAGATCATTGCTGTTGACGTAAGATCGCGTTTTGATATTTATATCGATTACGAGGGACGCTTTGACGTTTATGTCGGCGATATGGAAAATATTAATATTAAAATCAAATTCCTTGTCGGAATCATCGACGAATTATATGAAGATTCCACGGGAACAATAGATATTTCCGACCCGAGAGAAGCCGCGGTGGCGCTTTCATGACCGATTTTGTGCGTTTTTTGCAAAAAAATCGGCGGAAATATAAGAAAAACGAAAAAAACTCTTGCAATTCTGTAAAAAACATATTATATTAGATATGAGTGAAAATATAATCTATTTTGGAGGTTCAATATGACAAACATGATAGAAGATCCCAACAAGGTGGTCATTAAAGTCATTGGTATTGGCGGTGGCGGCGGAAACGCTGTTAACCGTATGATCTCTGCGTTCGATAAGGCTGATGTTGAATTTATCAACATCAATACCGATACTCAGATTCTCATCAAATCCAGTGCACCCACCAAGATCGCTATCGGCGACCGTATCACTAAAGGACACGGCGCAGGCGCAAACCCCGAGCTCGGCGAAAAGGCAGCTGAGGAATCCATCGAGGAAATCACCGAGGCAATCAAGGGCGCAGACATGGTGTTTATCACCGCAGGTATGGGTGGCGGCACCGGCACCGGCGCGGCTCCCGTTATCGCAAAGATTGCTAAGTCGCTTGATATTCTTACTGTTGCAGTTGTTACCAAGCCCTTCCTTTTTGAAGGCAAGCGCCGCATGGCTCAGGCTGAAGCAGGTATTGCTAAGCTTTCCGATAACGTTGATGCACTTATCGTTATCCCCAACGAAAGACTTAAGCTTCTCACCGATAAGAAGATAACCTTCCTTAATGCGTTCCAGGAAGCTGACGACGTTCTCCGTAAGGGTGTTCAGTCTGTTTGCGAGCTGATTACCGAAGAAGGTATCATCAACCTCGACTTTGCTGACGTATCTTCTGTTATGGCAAATGCTGGCCTTGCTCATATGGGCGTTGGCAGTGCAAAGGGCAAAGACAAGGCAGAACAGGCTGCAAAGCTTGCTATGTCCAGCCCGATTACCTAAACCAACATCAGCGGTGCAACGGGTATTATGGTCAATATCATGGCTTCCTTGTATATGGGTCCCGACGAAATCGACTCTGCTGTTGCAATGATTTCTAACGAGGCTCATCCCGACGCTAACGTTATCTTCGGTGCGGCATTCGATCCCACTCTTGAGGACGAAATGCGCATCACCCTTATCGCTACCGGTTTCAATGCCGATAAAAAGGCATCCGATGTTCGCCGTCAGATGCAGCAGGCAGAGCAGAAGTCTGTTGCTTCCGAAGAACCTGCAAAAGAAGTTGACGGAAACAGCGAAATCGACGATATCCTTAAGATGCTTAACAAGAGATAAATTGAATTTTGAATTCGCCGTTTCTGCGGCGAATTCTTTATAAGGAGATAAATATGCCCTCAAAATTCAGATTTTGTTGTCCTAATTGCAAGGAAATATTCGACGCTCCCGCTAATGCATTCTGCCCCAAGTGTAAACAGCCTGTGTCGGTTCCCGAAGGCGGAATGATACAAATCTACAGAAAGGGTTCGCCTTTAGGTGTTGCCGATGGATTCGGTATATATCTTAACGGTCAGCCCTGCGGTTTTATCGGAAACAAAGAGACTGTATGCATTCCTTTGCCTTACGGCAGATATACCGTTCACATTGCACGCGGCATGAATCGTAAGTGTAACGACCCTGTCGTTGATCTCACACCCCAAAACCCCGTTTCATATATGAAGGTTTATATGAAACCCGGATTTTGGTCCAATTCCTTTGTTCTCGAGCCTTCGACGCCCGAGGAAATGCCTCCCGTTTGATCAGTTTAGTTAAAAGCCGCCTTAATGGCGGCTTTTTTCAACCGTTGAGTGTTCATGGCATCCGCATAAAGTGCTTGACATAAAAAATACCGTGTTATAGAATATATAAAACAATTCAGGAGGCATTTATGAGTATCAGATTAGCCGAAAATATTAAATATCTCCGTGAATCACGTATGATAACGCAAAGCGAACTTGCAGATGTACTGTACGTTACCCCGCAATCGGTTTCGCGATGGGAAAACGGAATGGCTTATCCCGACATAGAAAAGCTTCCCGATATTGCACGTTATTTTGGCGTTACGATCGATGAATTAATCGGAAGCTCTGCTCCGCGTGTTGTGGTTTTGTTCGATAGAGTATGCGAATTAAGAGCAGAGCTCAGAAAAGAATATAGCACCGATACACTAAAAAAGCTTTGCGATGCAATCAAAAAGCTTATCGACGAGGGAGATGAAAACTTTATCGGTGAATATTTTGTTCATTATAAGCGTTTGTTTCGTGAAGGTGTTATTGATTCGGAACAAATGGACGAGGCGCGAGAATATTGTCAAAAAACGCTTTCTTCACTTAAAGGAGATCGCTTGCCTAGAGTTTTGTCAGTTATGGTTTCTAACGAAGATGAAGAACATAAGGCTAAATGGAGCAAATTCATTACAAAAGACAATTATCTGAGTTCCTGGAACGATGTTTTGCTTATGAGCTATCAGATGAATGATTCTTTATCCGATCAGTTCGAAAAGCAACGTCAGCTTGTTATGTTTGAGGATATCAAAAAAATCATATACATGCTTTCTTATGAGACAAGAAACGTTCCCAACGAAATAACGGATCGTGAGCGTGTATACGCTAATTGCCGGGCCGCTTGCGAGATTATTTCAATATTTTCCGAAAGAATCGATGATATTTTTCTTTCAACCAGAGTTTGGGCAGAATATTCATTCGCAAAAGCCTGTTTTTTGTGCGGGAAAAACGAAGAGGGCTTTATGATGCTCGAAACACTTCGCGAGCATTTGCTTATATCAAAGGAATATTATATCAACGGTTCTGAGTATTATGGTTCCGATAAGACGTTTGATCTACATAGTGTTAAAGGTGAGATTTTCGGTTTTGGCGAAAATTTGGCTCACATGTTTTTTGGTGATTCTGCATTCGATGAGGTTCGTGAGGATAAAAGGTTTATCGATTTTTGCGATCATTTAAATGAGCTGAGTTTTTTGAGAATGGATGATGAGTTTTCGTCTATAAACGTTTCCGATTTGGCGACGTATAAGAAGCTTTATGCGATTGCAGAACAGCAGATAGACATAAATCAACCTACAAGCGACTATTCAAAGGTTGTTGTTCTTCTTAGCGAGAAGGGAAACGTATATAAGCATATCATCGGAAACGTATGCTCTGATGATGATTCTGACGAACGTGAATTGATAAGAATTTTAAAAAAGAACGGCGATACGAAAATCGAAAAAATAGTTGCCATGTTCTTTAATAATAAATGCATAGATCATATTTCATACCGTTTGAAAAAAATGCTTTGCGATTTAAACCGTAAGAACATATATGCCGAGATGCTCGTTAACGGCATCAAAGGCTATGTTGTTTGCGAGATTGGCAAGTCGATTAACAGATACGACCGTTTAAGGTATACCGATGAATAAAAAAAGGCTCGCCTAAGGGCGAGCCTATTATTATGGTTTGGTCTTATACGTGAAGCCTGCTGCTTCTTCGTATTCGTTAACGAGCGCTAAATTGAATTCAATATCGCAAATACCTTTTGAAATTTCGAAGGGCATCATAACGCAATTAGCGTCAGCCTGCGCATCCGAAAGATGCTTATGACCGCTTACAGCATAATAAAAACCGTTTGAAATGCAGATTTTAGGGTTGCCGTCGTTGGTTTCAAGCGGCTTGGTAGGGAATACGTTTTTGGGCGAAAGACAAACTCTTGTGTTGCCGAAATTGCCGTTTTCGAATTCGGCAACCGATTCGATAATAACGCTTGCAATTTGATCGGGAGTTGCAAAAGTAGAGTCTATTATAAGATCATAGTTTGAAAAATCAAGATTATCAACTCCGTATATTAATTTGAACCGTTTATTCTCCTCGAGAGTGCGCTCTATGAGCTTTTCGGCGGCATTAAGGGGAGAAGTATAGTTTTCGACAGAACCTCTGTTGGCGGCGAATACACGCTCTCCCGCAACGGTAGGGTCAACGTACATATATACCTTGAACGTGTTTTCTGCGAAATGCCACGCCATTCTGGAATCATATACGATGTTTTCGCCGGCTTTCTCGCGAGAAAGCTTAACGACCGCATCGTCGATCTTATGGTCGAGCTCGGGGTTTTCTTTCATTCGCTTGTTTAACTCAAGAGTGTCGATGCCCATTTCTTCGGCAACCTTGCGCTGAACTGTTCCCGTGCTGTAAATTTCATAACCGTATTTTTCTTTAAGTATAGCGCAAACAGTGGATTTTCCGCTTCCGAGTCTTCCTGAAAAGGTAATTTGCATTTTACTCACCTTTGCTTTCTATATAAGATAAAACGTCTCTCGCCGTATCAAGGCATTCTTTAACCTCGAACTCGTCAACCTCATCCGGTATATCGGCGGGATAGCGAGTTTCAATATAAAACTGATTAACAAAAGCACAATCCTTTGTGAATCTTCTGATATCTTCATCAAATCTCGAAGCTCGCCTTATCAGAAAAATAAGGCTGTGCCCCTCAAGAAGTTGCTCGGTATTCTTTAAAACGTAACCCTTAAGCATTTTTTCGATTGCCTGCTGGCAATGAAAGGCTACCAGAGAATTATCGACCTCGGCTTCAAAAAGAATCTCGGCGCCTCTGAAATCCTGTTTCGCTTTAACGTACCAATCACGATATCTTCGGCTGTCCATAAAGAATTCGTCCTTCCGTATAAATTTTTGATGCGAAGCTCGTTTTATCAGCAACGCATTCTTCCCATTCTTTTGGGGTGTAAATTAATATATCGATTGGATATTCACTTTCGATTTCGGCTTGGAGGATAGATGCAAGACGTCTTTTCTTATCGGTTTCGGCAACGATGCAGATATCGATATCGCTGGTTTCACGTTCTTTGCCTTTGGCACGCGAGCCGAACAGTATAATAAGCTCAGCTCCGTGGCTCTTTGCTTTTTCGATAATATCGGTGAACATAAAGCATCCTCCTTTTTAGTAATTATATAATCCAACTCTTATTATGTCAAGAATAAAACTCTGCCGCAACCAAAGGTAACGGCAGAGCGGTGTTAAATGTGTTTGGTCAACATGCAATGCGGGCAACCTTCTTCGAAATCGGTTTCGCCTGTCGGTTTATACCCGAGCTTTTCATAAAAAGGTGCGGCTTGCAATTGCGAGTGTATGTAAATGATACCGCCGCCGCATTTGGATATATGCTCCTCTGCGGCGATTATAATACGCGAACCCAATCCGTTATTGCGGAAGCTTTTTGCAACAGCAACTCTGCCGATCGTAAAACAGCCTTTTTTAGGAAGAATTCTGCAGGTTGCAACGGGATTACCGTTTATATACCCAACAATATGCGTCGCAATGTTGTCATCGGTATCGAACTCTTCTCGAAAGCCCTGCTCGTCTACAAAAACTTCTGTTCTAATTCTTCTCGAATCATCGGGCAGGGTATCAAAAATCCGAATATCTAAGGCCTTCATTTATTCATAAATGGGATGAGCGTTGCAAAGCTTGTCGACCTCGGCGATAATATAATCGCGGCTGTTTTCAAGATCGGTTGCGGCAAGCTTAATAAGCTTTGCAATGGTTTTCATATCTTCTTCTTTAAAACCGCGCGAGGTGACAGCGGGGGTGCCGACTCTTATACCGCTGGTAACAGTGGGCTTCTGAGGATCATCGGGGATAGCGTTTTTGTTAACGGTGATGTGAACTTCATCGAGGTTGTGCTCGAGTTCCTTGCCGGTAACACCCATGCTGCGAAGGTCGATAAGAATAAGGTGGTTATCGGTACCGCCCGAAACGAGATCAAAGCCTTCTTCCTTGAGTGCGATCTCAAGAGCTTTTGCGTTTTTAACGATCTGAGCCTGATATTCCTTAAATTCGTCGCTCAATGCTTCGCCGAACGCAACTGCTTTTGCGGCAATAATATGTTCAAGAGGACCGCCCTGTGTGCCGGGGAATATAGCCTTGTCGATCTGCTTAGCATACTGTTCTTTGCAAAGGATAAGACCGCCTCTGGGGCCTCTGAGGGTTTTGTGTGTTGTGGTGGTTACAACATCGGCATAAGGAACGGGGCTGGGATGCTGGCCTGCGGCAACGAGACCTGCAATGTGAGCCATATCCACCATGAGAATAGCGCCTACCTTATCGGCAATTTCGCGGCAACGCTTGAAATCTATAACTCTGGGATAAGCGCTTGCGCCGACAACTATAAGCTTGGGCTGACATTCAATGGCGATCTGTTCCATTTTATCGTAATCGATAAGGTGGGTTTCGGAATCAACTCCGTAGGGAACAACGTTGAAATACTTGCCCGAAATGTTAACGGGAGAGCCGTGCGAAAGGTGGCCGCCGTGTGCAAGGTTCATACCGAGAACGGTATCACCGGGGTTTAAGAATGCAAAGAAGGTTGCAAGGTTAGCGCTTGCTCCGCAATGGGGCTGAACGTTTGCGTGTTCTGCGCCGAAAAGCTTTTTGGCTCTTTCGATTGCAATGGTTTCAACTTTATCGACCTCTTCACAGCCGCCGTAATATCTGCGTCCGGGATATCCTTCTGCATATTTGTTGGTTAGAATTGTGCCTGCGGCGGCAAGAACAGATTCGCTAACGATATTCTCGCTGGCGATAAGCTCTATGTTGCGTTTTTGACGTTTAAGCTCGCCGTCGATCGCAGCGGCAATTTCGGGATCTGTATTGTAAAGATATTCGATGTTCTGCATAATACACCTCGATAAATAAATATACTTTAAGATACCACAAACTGCGACATCATATATGAACAATTTGTAAACAAAACGTTCTTGCGATAAAAATCGGCAATATTGTTAAATAGATTTTTATAATTGGTATTTATATAGCGAGAATTAATAAAAAAAATATAAAATAATCAAAAACACCAGTTGAACTGGTGGTTTGCACAGCCCCTATAAGGGGCTAATACAGGCTTCGTCCCTGAAAGGGACCACTGAAGTTTGACACTGCATTACAATCACAGGCAGCCGCTCACGTGCGGCTGTCTTTTTTGCCTATTTATTCTTGGCACCCGTAAACGGGTCGGTATATTCCTTGAAGCTTATCTGGTCCGAGGCATTATCATCCTCAATCTGATTTCTGATGTATT
>JAFSGD010000062.1 GCA_017434845.1 Clostridia bacterium | reverse complement strand
TCCCCTATATAAAAAAGCGAAACGACTATGCGCTGTGGCTTGTTGCCTTGAAAAATTGCGATGCTTATTTGTATCCCGAGGTCATGTCTTATTACATACGCCACGGCGGTTCCTTGTCTACCGTTCCCATAAAGCGTCTTATTAAATATCACTATCAGGTATTCCATAACGTGCTGGGGCATAACGCGGTTTTATCTACGCTTATGGTTTTGAACAATTTGTTCCACGGCTTTATTAAAAAGAACTTTTATAAAAAGAAAATAGAAGACAGTGTTAAGTAAAGGAGAATGCAAAATGTCGCTATATAATCAAATCGTTGATAAAAAAGAAAAAATCAGCTTGGTAGGTCTTGGCTACGTCGGCATGCCCATCGCGGTTGCCTTCTCGAAAAAGGTTGACGTTATCGGCTTTGACCTTAACAGCGCAAAAATCGAGCTTTATAAAAACGGAATCGACCCTACCAACGAGGTCGGCAACGATGCAATAAAGGCTTGCGCGGTTGAATTTACCGATAACCCCGCAAAGCTTCGCGAGGCTAAGTTCCATATCGTTGCTGTTCCCACACCCGTTAACACCGACCACACCCCCGATCTTGCGCCCGTTATCGGTGCCAGCGAAATCGTCGGACGCAACCTTGTTAAAGGCTCGATCGTCGTTTATGAATCGACGGTTTATCCCGGCGTAACCGAAGACGTTTGCGTTCCTATTCTCGAAAGAGAATCGGGTCTTAAATGCGGCGTTGATTTCAAGGTTGGCTATTCTCCCGAAAGAATCAATCCCGGCGATAAGGTTCACCGCCTTGAAAACATCACGAAGATCGTTTCCGGCATGGATGCCGAGGCGCTCGAAGAGATCAAGAACGTTTACGATCTCGTTATCGAGGTTGGGACCTATCCCGTTTCTTCCATAAAGACCGCCGAGGCGATCAAGGTTGTTGAAAACAGCCAAAGAGACATTAACATTGCCTTTATGAACGAGCTTGCAATGGTGTTCGACAGAATGGGCATCGACACCAACGAGGTTGTCGACGGCATGAACACCAAATGGAACGCGCTTGGCTTCCGCCCCGGTCTTGTCGGCGGACATTGCATCGGCGTTGACCCTTATTATTTCACCTACGAGGCAGAAAAGCTCGGATATCACAGCCAGATCATTCTTAACGGCAGAATCGTTAACGATGGCATGGGCAAATTTGTTGCCGAAGCCGCAATCAAGAAAATGATCGCTGTCGGTCAGGCACCCAAGAAGTCGAAGGTTGTTATTCTCGGTCTTACCTTTAAAGAAAACTGCCCCGACACCAGAAACTCTAAGGTTGATGATATAATTAAGTGCCTTAACAGCTATGGAATCGTTCCCACCGTTGTTGATCCTTGGGCAAGTGAAAGAGATGCAATGCACGAATACGGCGTATCGCTTACAGCGCTCAGCGACGTTAAGGATGCCGATTGCGTTATCGTTGCCGTTGCACACAACGAATTCAAGGCTATGTCGCTTAACGACATTAAGGCGTTGTTTAAAGACGGCGCAGATGAAGAAAAGGTTCTTCTCGACGTTAAGGGTCTTTATAAAATTCCCGAGCTTGAGGCTTCGGGCATGACATACTGGAGACTTTGATTCAATGAAGGTTTTGCATATAAACTGCAACTATCTCGGCACAACTCTTCATCAGCTTATGATCGAAGAATTAAGCCGCAACGGCTATGACAACAAGGTTTATTCGCCGGTTTATCGCGGCGGGCTTGCCGTTATAAAGCCTAACGAAAACGTTGTTGTTTCCGAATGCTTTAAGAAAAGAGACAGGCTCGTTTTCGATTATAAGCAGTGCAAAATAAAGCGCGATCTTCAGAAAAAGATCGACGTTTCGGCTTTCGATCTTATTCATGCCTACACGGTTTTCACCGACGGCAACTGCGCGCGCAAAATGTCGAAAAAATATAACGTTCCTTACGTTGTTACGGTTAGAAATACCGACGTTAACTCCTTTTTCGCGAAGATGGTGCATCTGCGCGGTCGCGGAATTAAGATAATGAAGGATGCCAAGGCGATCTTCTTTCTTTCCGAAGCATACAGAAAACAGGTTTTCGATAAATACGTTCCCCAAAAGCTGAAAGCCGAGCTTCTCGCAAAAAGCTATATTATTCCCAACGGAATCGATGATTTTTGGTTCGAAAACGCTCCCGATGAAATCAAGGCGAGCATTTCAAACGAAGAAATTAAGCTCATATATGCGGGCCGTATCGACAAAAACAAAAATATTCCCACGATACAAAAGGCAATGGATATTCTTGCAAAGCAGGGATATAAGGCTAAGCTTACCGTTGTGGGAAAGGTTCAGGATGAAGGCGAATTCGAAAGAATAAGCGCCGACAAAAATACCGTTTGCCTGCCTCCCATGAAAAAGGAAGAGCTGATAAACGCATACAGAGCCTCGGATATTTTTGTGATGCCTTCGTTCACCGAATCCTTCGGCTTGGTATACGTTGAAGCGATGAGCCAGGGCTTGCCCGTTGTTTATTCGAAGGGGCAGGGCTTCGACGGTCAGTTTGAAGAGGGCGTTGTCGGCTATCATGCCGATTCCCATTCCACCGAAAGCGTTGCCGAGGCAATAAAACAGGTTGTTGCGGGCTATTCGCATATAACCTCGGCGGTTGTTGAAAAATCGAAAAAGTTTAATTGGTCTGAAATAGTTAAATCCTATTGCAATATTTATAACGAGATAGAGAAAACGGAGCAAGGGCGTTGATTAACAGCATTTTTTCGTTTTATATAAGCAAATCGAATACAGAACAGCGCGGAATGCCGATAAAGAACAGGCTTGGCGAGTATTTTCTTCATACCGACGAAAACACCCCGCTGGATATAAGCGTTTCGGGCAACAGAACTTGCGCGGTTTTCGGCTATGCCGTTGATTTGGCGAATGAAAAATCGGGAAAAATTGCCGAGCATATATTGAAAAGCACCTCTTCGTTAAGCGAGGTGTTGGCTGCCGAATATAACCTTGGCGGCAAATACGTGCTGATTTATCAAGACGAGACCGGCTGCTATGTACTCGGCGACGCAACCTGCAGTGTGCCGATATATTACACCGTTGCCGGAACCGAGCTTGTTTGCACAAGCAACCCTTTGCGTATTATTAACGGGCAAAAGCTTACGCCCGATGCAAAGCTTTTGCGCATTCGCAAAAGCGGAAACATTTCGCAGGCGATGCCGTTTGATCTAACCGAATATTCCGAAATAAAACAGCTTATTCCGAATCATTATCTGTCGCTTGAAAACCAAACGGCAAAAAGAATGATAAACTCAACCGAAAAACAGCGCCGCTTGAGCATAGAAGAGGCTACCGAAAGGGCAAAGCCGCTTATAAAGGCGCTTGCGGGCTTTTATACCAACACCTTCAAGGTCTATTGCCCCATAACGTCGGGAAGAGACAGCCGCGTGGTTTTGGCATTTTTATCCTCGCTTTCCGAATCTGACGTTGACAGCTATACTATAAAGCATAAGGAACACAGCGGCACCGAGCAGGATCTTGTTATACCGAAACAGCTCGGAACGGTTTGCGGAATGCATTATGAACAGATAGAGGATGAACAGGTTGCGCCCGAAACCGTTGAATATATGAATGCATATCACGGAGAGGGCAGATATTCTCCGCGAACCCTTAATATCGCAAACACCATTCACAGCCACTATTCCGACGGTGCGGTTATAAACGGCGACATCATCGGCCAGGTGGGCAAATGCTCGCTCCATCGCGATATTCCCCGCATTTTCGCAACGGCGGGCTATTTCCGCTGCAAGCTTCATAATTACAGCAGGGAATCGAAAGCCGCTTTGAAAAGCTGGCTTAAAGATATTAAAGAAGGCAAAGAAGCTGTTAACACCTTCGACCTCTTTTCTGTAGAAAACCGAATGGGGCGCTGGGCGGCACAGGAAAACGCGATATATAACTCTATCGGTCAGCTTTATCTTAATATTTTCAATTCGAGAAGCATTATTTATATCTGGACCGCCGTCAGCCGAAAGCAACGCAAAAAATCGTTGGTGCATATCGGGCTTATCGAGACGGTCTGCCCCAAGCTGTTAAAGGTTCCGTTCGAAAAGGATGAAAGCGCACTCGTAAGGCTTTCGAAGCATAACGGATTGTTTTATTACTTATCGTCTTATTTGAAATATTACATCGAAAGACGAAGATTCAGGGAGGAAAAGCAATGAAAAAATTAATCGTAACCGCCGATGATTACGGAATGTCGATCGCCGTTAACCGCGCGATAGATGCGGGCATCGAAGCAGGGCTTATAACCTCAACCAACGTTATGCCCAATATGCCCTTTTTTGAAGAGGCAATAAAGCTTAAAAACTATAAAAACATATCGGTCGGCATACATTTCACGCTTTCCTGCGGTTTTCCCGTTTCCGATCCCAAAAGCATTCCCAGCTTGGTGAATTCCGATGGCGAGTTTTATAAATATCCCGATTTCAGAGAAAGATACAGAAAAAAACTTATAACCGATGCCGATATAAGAACCGAGCTTACCGCACAGTTCAAAAAATACGTTGAGCTGATGGGTGCGCCCGATTATTGGAATACTCATCAAAACGTTCACGTTGATTTTCGTATATATAAGCTTTTCGTCGATTTCGCTTGCGAAAACAATATCAACAAAATGAGAAGCCACCAAAGAATCTACGTTCCCGGCAGTAAAAACGAAAACAAACGCTCGCTCGTTTGGCGCATTCTCGAGCCCTTCAAATCCCGAATGCTCAACAGCTGGCAGGGCAAGGCTCACAAAAAGGGAATTGCATCGCCCAACGGCTTGATTTGTTGCTTGAACAAAAACGATATAAACAACGTTGAATATATGTTCAAAAATATCGATTGGAAGAAAAACACCGTCGGCGAATACGTAATTCACCCCGCAACCGAAAACGATTCGCCCTATTTCGGAAAAATCGTCGAGCAAAGAATTAAAGAATACGAAATCTTCACCTCGCCCGAAACCAAAAAGGCTATTGAGGAAGCGGGCATTGAGCTTACCGTTTATTAAACAAAAACCTTTCGTTCTTTCATAAAGGAGCAATATGAAAAAGATATTATTGGTTAACAAATCCTTCGAGCTCGGGGGAATACAATCTTCAATGGTTAATATGGCAAATGAGCTCAGCAAGCATTATGAGGTTCATTTGTTTGTGTATAATCCTTCGGGCGTTATGAAAGAGCGTTTGAACGATAAGGTAAAGGTTTTGGATACGTCGTGGCGCTTTAAATGCTTGGGCATGACAATAAAGGGCGCCCTTAAAAGCAAGAGCATAAAGCTTGCCGCTTTTCGTGTTTTTGCGGCGGTGTGGTCGAAGCTTTTTACCAATAAGCTGCCCTTAAATATGGCGATAAAGCATCAGCCTAAAATGGTTGGCTACGATCTTGCTATCGCATACCACCAAGAGCAAAGAAAAACCGCCGTTGTAAGCGGATTTGCGCGCGTTGTCGACCGTTGCGTTGAAGCCAAGAAAAAGGTTGCTTGGCTGCATTTCGACAGCAGCACCATCGACCTCGACAGCGAATTTAACAATCCCTTTTATCAAAAGATGGATCAGGTCGTTTGCGTTTCCAAGTCGTTGATGGAAAACTTCGCAAACGCACATTCCGAATTAAGCGATAAAATGGATTATTGCTATAATTTCATGCTTTATGACGTAATAAAAGAAAAAAGCTTGCAGCCTCAGGGCGTTGAGTTTCCGTCGGATAAGTTCGTTTGCTTTTCCGCCTGCCGCCTAACCGAAGAAAAGGCTCTTGTAAGAGGTATTTCGGCAATGTCGGGCGTTTTGAAAGAGCATCCCGAGGTTGTTTGGTATATTGCCGGCGACGGAACCGAGCAAAATAATATTGAGACCGCAATTAAAGAAAACGGCTTGGAAAAACAAATCGTTTTGATAGGACATCAATCAAATCCCTATCCCTATATTCGCAATGCGAATTTAGTGCTTAATCTTTCCTATCACGAAGCGGCACCCATGGTCTTTTTCGAAAGCAAGGCGTTGAGAACCCCCGTTTTTGCAACCAAAACCGCATCGGCAACCGAATTGCTTACCGATAATACCGATTCGTTCATTTGCGAAAATTCCGAATCAGGCATTCGCGAGCGCTTTGCTTGGGTAGTTGAAAACAGGGATGCGGTTAAAGCTGCGAAACTTAATTTGGAAAAATACGAAGCCAACAACGATGCTTCGGTAGCCAAGGTTGGAGAATTGATCAAATAAAGAAGGTGAATCAATGAACGCAACGAGAACGCGTTTGACAATCACATCGTTTAAATCAAAAGAGCTGTGGATGATTGCCGCAATATGGCTTTCTGTTGTTGCGGGCACCTTCAACAATCTCTTTTCCGTTGCGGCATTTTTGCTTTCGGCGGCGGCAATCGTTTTTTGGTCGGAGGAAAAAACGATTTGCATGCTGATGTTTATAATGCCTCTTACAAATATTTTCAAAATGTCTCCGAGCTCGCAATCGTTTTTCACTTATCTTATTCTGATTTACGTTATCGCCTATGCGCTAAAGCGTCAGAATATCAAAATGGCGTTTTTCGTAAGCATCGTTTGCTTCTGCCTGTTTTTGCTGTTTCAGGTGGTTTTAAGTATGCATATATTGCGTCTTATCAAGCTTGTGACGAACCTTTGCTTTATTTATTTGGTTTTGGATTCGCGCTCGGGCGACAACAAAAACGTCTTTCTGTTTTATATAGCGGGCATAATAGTTTCTTCATCAATGGCCTATTTGGATATAGTTCCTAACCTTGTCAACTATATCGGCGAGCAGGACCTCGGTTATCATTTCGACCATCTTGCGCGTTTTTCGGGAACCTATCCCGACCCTAACTATTATGCTATCAACGTTATTATTTCTCTTTGTCTCGTGGTGCTTTTAAACCATAACGGCCAGCTTTCCAACCTTGCTTCAACTGCATTGTCGGGAATTTTGGTTGTTTTTGCCCTCTTAACCTACAGTAAATCGGCGTTCTTGATGCTTGTTTTGCCGTTGCTGTTCTTGCTTTATTCGAAAATCAAGCAGAGAAAGTATTTTATCTTCCTTGTTTTAATAGCTGTCGGTGCGGTTTTTGCCGTTAATATGTTTGCGGGTAAGATAGAAATTCTTAACACCGTTCTTGCGCGCTTCAGTGACGCAGATGATGCTTCCTCGTTAACAACGGGCAGAACCGATCTTTGGATGGATTATTTCAATTATCTGCTCGCAAACCCGTTAACTCTGCTTTTCGGCAAGGGCTTGGGTGCCGATATTTTGAATTCCCATGCGGCGCATAACACCTATTTAGACCTGCTTTATTATTTGGGAATCGTCGGCTCTTTGATCCTGCTTTATGTGTTCCACGTTATCGGCAAGCTTAAAAAGCGCGAATCAAAAAGCAATTTGCTGAACAAAAGCGTTTGGATCTGCATTATCGTAATGTATTTCTTCCTTAGCGAGCTGTTTTATTTTGACTGGAGATTCCATATAATAATCGCATTTTTGGTTAACAACACCGAAATCAAGCAAGTTGGCGGCGGTGAATTATGAAAAGATTGATTTGCAGATTCTTTTTCAATATATTCAGGCATTTTCCTCCATCGCAAAAGGGCTTTATAGGAAGGTTTTCTAAGAAGATGCGCGCGTTTTTTGCCAAGGGCTTTATCAAAAGCTGCGGAAAAAACGTTAACATCGAGCATGGCGCGGTTATATCTTCAAAGCTTTCTATCGGCGATAATTCGGGAATCGGCGTTGATTGCGTTTGCGGCGGCGAATTGATCGTCGGTAACGACGTTATGATGGCGCCCGAATGCGTTATCTTTGCGCGCAACCACGAATTTTCAAGTCTTGAGATCCCAATGCGCTTGCAGGGATATCGCGAAGCCGAGCCCTGCGTTATAGGAAACGACGTTTGGATCGGCCGTCGCGTTATGATAATGCCGGGCGTTAAAATAGGAAACGGCGTTGTAATCGCCGCGGGCGCTGTGGTAACGAAGGACGTTCCCGATTATGCAATAGTCGGCGGAGTTCCCGCAAAGGTTTTAAAAACTCGAAAGGAAGAAAACCAATAATGGCAGAAAAAAAGTATAAGGTCGGTTATACGACCGGCGTTTTCGATATGTTTCATATTGGACATCTTAATATACTAAAAAGAGCAAAAGAACAGTGCGATTATTTGATAGTCGGAGTTTCCACCGACGAATTGGTGAACCACGACAAACACAAGCAACCTATTATACCTTTTTCCGAACGGATCGAGATAGTGAAAGCAATAAAATACGTCGATGAGGTCGTTCCGCAAATTAATAAAGATAAATTTGCGGCATGGGAACGGTATAAATTCGACAAAATGTTCGTCGGCAGCGATTGGAAAGGTACGGATGCCTGGAACGGCTTTGAAGAGCAATTTTCAAAAGTCGGTGTGGAGATTGTGTATTTAGAACATACAGACGGCATCAGCTCGACCATTTTGAGAGAAAAATTAAAGACCTTACAAGGATGTGATTTCTGATGAATTGGGATGAAATTCGTGATTATCAGTTAGCTCAGCTCGAGCTGATAAAAATGATGGATAAGCTTTGCGCCGAATTGGGGCTTACCTATTATATCATCGGCGGAACTCTGCTCGGCGCGGTAAGACACGATGGCTTTATTCCCTGGGACCCCGATATCGATATAGCGATGCCGCGCAAGGATTACGAAAAGGTAAGGGAATATTTCGCAAACAACAAAAGTGAAAGATATTTCTACGATCACTATTCCACCGAAAAATATCATATTCAGCCCCACGCTTTAGTAAGAATAAAGGGCTCGCACGTGGTGTTTAAATCGTCTAAGTCGCGTTATGAGCCGACCTACGACGGCATTTATCTTGATATTTTCCCCTTGGACAATGCGCCTAAGGAGAAAAAGCTTCAGGAAAAGCAGATGAAGAAGATAAAGCGCTTGAAAAAGATCGTTTATATAAAGAATGCAAAGGTTTATAAGAATAACAACCTGCTGATGAAATTATCGAAGCGCTTTGTAAGTCTTTTGTTAACTCCTTTTTCATTCGAATACCTGAATAAAAAAATGGACAAGGTAATGCAAAAATATAACGATCCGTCTGCCGAAACGCTTGTCAGCATGGCGAGCCACTATTCCTATTGGAAGCAATTAATGCCCAAATCGGTTTACGGCACTCCCAAAAGAATAAAATTCGAGGGGATCGAGCTTTCGGCACCCGCCGAAACGGTCGATTATCTAACCCGTCTGTACGGCGATTATATGAAATTGCCGCCCGAAGAACATCGCAACGCTATGCTGAATATTTTTGAAAGAGTTGAATATTCGGCAGAGGAAAAATAACGAAATGATCAATAAAAGCTCGCAAAAAATATTTAATAATTCGTTGCTTTATGCAATGGGCACCGTGTTTTCAAAGGCGGTTGGCTTTTTTCTCGTGCCCATTTACACAAACTATGTTTCCGATGCGGAATATGGTGTTGCAACAACGATAACAACCTTTGTTTCAACCTTCGGCATCGTTATAATGCTTTCGCTGAGAGCGGCTTTAATTCGCTTTTATAACGATTATGACGAAAAAGAAAAGCAAAGGTTCGTTGGCACGCTAACCTGCTTCGTAACTCTTAACGCAATAGTTATTTGCTTGCTGCTTTGCTTGTTCAACAACCTATATCGGCCGTTTTTGTTTAAGGATATAGATTTTTATCCGCTTGTATTCTTCGGTATTTTGTCGTTGGGCGCAGAGGGCATCTATTTAACCTATCAAAGCCTGCTTCAAGCAAAGCAGGATGGCAAGGGATATTCGATAAACAGCATAATTTATCTGTTAATTCATGCCGTTGCCGTTATTGTGTTCGTTTGGGCGCTCGAAATGGGCGCGCTGGGCATTGTTTTGGCAAACTTCGTTACCAATGCGGGCTTTGCCGTTTATGGCGTTATAAGCATGTTCGTTAAGGGCTTGATGCGCTTTGCGTGGGATAAGTCTATGCTTATAAGGTCGCTGAAGTATTCGCTTCCCATTTTGCCCCATAACCTTTCGAATAATTTAAATACCTATGCGATAAAGCTTGTAATAAACAACTTTATCGGCTATGCTTTATCGGGCTTATATAGCCTTGCGGCGCAGTTTTCAACCATTATCAGCCTGGTTCAATCTTCTATCAACCTCGCATTCCGTCCTTGGTTTATCGAGCAAATGGATAAGGGCGAAGAGGGCAGAGCGCAAATCAAATTCATGTCGGTTATGATAATGGCGATTTATTCCTTTGCCGCGGTTATGATCTCGCTGTTCTGCAAAGAGATAGTTTTGATAATGGCAGAAGAATCTTATAGCGATGCTTGGAAGATGGTTCCCTTTTTCATCATCTCCCAGATAGTTGCGTTCATTTATTACAGCCACGTTCAGGCGTTGATGTATAACGTGGAAATGAGCAAATATACTGTTGTTTGCTCGCTGAGCGGCTTGGCTGTTAACATCGGCGTATCGCTGTTGCTTGTCGGCCCGTTGAACGTTTATGGCGTTTTGATCGCAAGATTCGTTTCTCAGGCGGCGATGGCGGCATTGACCGTGGTTTTGAGCCGCAGAGCAGAAAAAATTGATTTCGGCCTCGGCAAAATGATTCTTTACGTTGTTTTGGCAACGGCGCTTGCGGCGGTGGGAATGTTCATCTCCTCGCGCAATGCAGGCATTAGTATTATCGAAATATTGCTTAAGCTTGTTGTTGCCGTTGGTGCATTCATGCTCTTTATATTCCCCTACCGAAAGGATTTTGCGGGCTTGTTAAAGGGTATGCTGAAAAGAAAATCGAAAAAACCGAAGGCAGATGCCTAACGTATTCACGAGTGTTTTGACGATGCAGTAACAGCATTTAAAAAGCTGATGCGAGTTTCTAACGAGGTGCTATGATAAATATTACCGAAACGATGATGAAGCTTATAAAATATGCAATGTGTCCCGAGGGCGAGCCGCCTGCCTGCGATCTGCCCGAGGAGATTGTTGCGAAAATTTACGAGTTATCTAAGCTTCACGATCTGACGCATTTGCTCACCGCTTCAATAGAAAAAAGCAAAGCTGCGCAAAATCCCGCTTTGCTAAAGGCGTTCCAAAAGCAAACGCTTATGTCGGTTTATCGGTATGAACGCATAAATCATGAATTCGATCGCTTGTGCAGGGCTTTGGAAAATGCCGAAATACCCTTCATTCCGTTGAAGGGCTCGGTTTTAAGAGGCTATTATCCCGAGCCTTGGATGCGAACCAGCTGTGATATCGACGTTTTCGTTGCCCCCGAGAACTTGGAAAAAGCCATTACGGCTTTAAAGGATGGGCTTGGCTATACCGACGGTGAGCGCTGTGCTCACGACGTTTCACTGTTTTCAAAAAGCGGCGATCACGTCGAGCTTCATTTCGAGCTTATCGAGGATGAGCGCGTTAATGATGCCTCGAACATTCTCGGCAGGGTCTGGGAGTATTCGCATAAGGCAAGCGGTTGCGGATATCGCTATGAAATGACCGACGAAATGTTTTATTTTTATCATATTGCGCACATGATAAAGCATTTTGAGCTTGGCGGTTGCGGCGTTCGTTCGTTCCTTGATCTGTGGGTTATGAATCATCGAATGGATTTCAACGAGCAAAAACGCAACGAATTGCTTGAGCAGGGCGGCTTGTTGGCGTTTGCGAATGCCTCAAAGCTGCTTTCGGAGGTTTGGTTCGGAAACGCCGACCACACCGAATTAACGGCGCAAATGGAAGACTATTTGATCGATGCGGGCGTTTACGGTAATTTCGAAAACCGCATTGCCGTTACCTCGGCAAAAAAAGGCGGAAAATTCAAATATATGCTTTCGCGGATCTGGGTCCCCTACGAAAGGCTCAAATACGTTTATCCGAATCTCGAGAACAAAAGAATATTAACCCCGTTTTATCAAATAAAACGTTGGTGCAAGGTCTTTTCCAAAAAAAGCCGAAAAGATCTTTCAAACGAAATGAAGCTTGCGGCTAATCAAGCCTCGGGCAAGACAGGGCAGACCGAAAGCCTTTTCAATGAATTGGGCATAAAAATATAATGAAGATAGTTGTTACGGGTTGCGCCGGCTTTATCGGCGCGAATTTTTCGAATTATTGGCTCGATTCGCACAGCCAAGACACCGTAATAGGCATTGATTGCCTAACCTATGCCGCTAATATTCCCGCTCTTTCAAAGCTGAAAAACCGCGAACGGTTTAGGTTTTATAAGGCGAATATTTGCGATAAGCAGGCGGTAGAGCAGATTTTTCTTGCCGAATCGCCCGATGCTTTAATAAACTTTGCCGCTGAAAGCCACGTTGATAATTCTATCGAAAACTCAAGAATTTTTGTTGAAACCAACGTTCTCGGAACGCAAACGCTTCTTGATCTGTGCTTAAAGCACGGCATAAAGCGTTTTCATCAGGTTTCAACCGACGAGGTATATGGTGATCTGCCGCTGGATTCCGAAGATGCCTTCACCGAAGCCTCTTTGCTTTCTCCGAGCTCACCTTACAGCGCAAGCAAGGCGGCGGCGGATCTGCTGGTGCTTTCATATTATAAAACACACGGCTTGTCGGTTTCTATAAGCCGAAGCGCAAATAATTACGGCAAATACCAGCATCGCGAAAAGCTTATTCCGAAGGCAATAAGGTGCGCGCTTCATAACGAAAGTATTCCGATTTACGGAAACGGCTCGAATATAAGGGATTGGATCCACGTTGAAGACCATTGCCGAGCTATCGAAAAAATAGTGTGCAACGCTGCATCGGGAAGCATTTATAATGTCGGCGGAAGCGCAATGCTTTCCAATATAACGCTTGTAAAAGAGATATTGGCGCTTATGAACAAGCCGCAATCGTTAATTGCTTTTGTTGCCGACCGAAAGGGACACGACCGAAAATATGCGCTGAATTGCAATAAGCTTATTTGCGAGCTTGATTGGCGCCCCGAGGTTTCTTTTTCGGACGGCTTGGCAGAAACGGTAGAATGGTATACAATGAACGAATAAAAAATCCTCTCAAAGGGTGCTTCTCATAAGGATGTTTTAAATATCCTATGAAATCAGCCGATTGACGAGTGCAAAACAGAAAAACCCATCACGAACAAAAGTCTGTGATGGTTTTTTCTATATGCTCCAAACCAATTGAATAAAGATAAAAATTATGATTGTTTATTATAAATTGTTTATTATAAATTGTTTATTATAATACTGAATACGCCCCACCACACCGTAAAGATAGCCACCACGATCTTATAGATTACCAACCCAGAAGCTGAACAAAGATGGCGTATGACTATGCACAAAAAAAGGAAAGCTAAAGTAATAAACATTTATAATTAAGAGTCAGCGTTTGTCGAAAAAAGTTGCTTATTCCCTTGTAAATGCAGCGTTTTTGTGCTATACTGAATAAAGTATTATTGCTATCAAAAGGTACACCTTTTGATAATAGTCGGATATAAACGGTTCGTTGTATACAGATGTGATTGCTTTATGAGAATTAAATTTTTACGTAAAATGCGGCTTACAGATTTATGCTAACAAGCGGTTATACTGTAAATACAACGAAATATGCGAGGCGGTTTTATGTCATATGTAATTAAATACTACTACACAAGCCACATTGGTAAGTGTCGAAAAACCAATCAAGATAACTTATATTGCAATGGCAATTATCTCAGCTACGATAATTGTGGAACAGACGGAATTATAGAAGGCACGCTTTCACCATCTTCGCAAGCTGTGTTTGCGGTTTTTGACGGTATGGGCGGTGAAGAATGCGGAGAGATGGCCGCATATCTTGCCGCAAAGAAATTGGCGGATTTTCAATTTAAAAAGGATGTAAAACAGGATTTTGCGGATTTCTGCAAAAATGCTAATACAAAAATATGCAATTATATTGACGAGCACAAGCTAACATCAATGGGAACTACGGCTGCTATATTGAAGTTTGCAAAAGAGCAGATCGGATTGTGTAATGTTGGAGACAGCAAAATATTCCAGTTCTCTGAGGGTAAATTGCAACAGATATCATACGACCATGTTGGCATATCATCATTCGGCAGGAAGCCACCTTTGTCACAGAATCTCGGCATACCGGAAAGCGAGTTGATTATCTCACCGTATGTTGCTACCGGAGAATATCATAATGGTGACAGTTATTTGATCTGTTCTGACGGACTGACGGATATGCTACCTGTACCGAATATAGAAAAGATATTATGTGAAGAAAAAGGGTCAGTTGCAGCAGAACAATTACTAAAGCAAGCCCATGATAATGGCGGAAAGGATAACATTACGTTTATTCTTATCTGCATTGAAAAAGTAAAGAGAAAAATATTTAATTTTAATAGATGAGGTGTGATAATGTCAGTGGAAAAATTAGCACAAATTTGGCCCGAATGGGAAATTGAAAAGCAGTTAGGCAGAGGATCCTACGGAGTCGTATACAAGGCTGTTCGTAGGGATAATAACGTTGAGAGCCACGCGGCTATCAAGGTTATATCCATTCCTTCCGATGAATCAGAGGTAGATTCCCTGCGTTCTGAAGGACTGGATATGGATGGAACTAGAACGTATTTCAAGGGCATTGTTGACGACTTCGTAAGTGAAATACAGTTGATGGAATCCCTTAAAGGTATCCAAAACATTGTAAGTGTTGAGGACTATAAGGTTATCGAAAAAACGGACAGTATCGGATGGGATATTTATATCCGTATGGAGTTACTAACCCCCTTCAACACCTTTGTCTGCGACAAGAAATTGAGCGAAAAGGACGTTATCAAACTTGGTATCGATATTTGCACAGCTCTTGAAATCTGCGGTCAACGCAACATTATTCACCGCGACATCAAGCCGGAAAATATTTTCGTTAATGGTTTTGGTTACTTTAAGCTTGGAGATTTCGGCATTGCACGTAAGCTGGAGAATATGACCGGAGGCTTATCTCAAAAGGGCACCTTCAACTATATGGCACCGGAAGTTGCAAATAGCAACACATATGATGCTCGCGTTGATACATATTCCCTTGGCATCGTTCTGTACCGCCTGCTGAATGGCAATCGCTTGCCGTTCCTTGATACGGAAAAGCAGCTTTTGAATCCCAACGAGCGCAAGAACGCTGTAGAGCGACGTATTCGCGGCGAGGAACTCCATGCGCCCTGTGAGGCATCTCCTGAAATGGCGAACCTGATCCTGCGTGCATGTGCATATAACCCTGATATGCGTTTTGCCAGTGCTACTGCTATGAAAGAAGCACTGATTAGCGTTGGTAATGGCACCTATGTACCGGTTGCTGCTGATTTGGACAAGACCACCGCTGTACGCCACGCACAGGCTGATTATGATGCTACTACAGCAGTTCGCAAAGCACCCCAGACAGCAGAAGTTCCCATGCAGAACAATGCAAACAGCAAAAACGAGGCAGTTCCTACCTTTGGAAGGAAAAAAACCAAAGCCCCAAAGATCATTGCCATTGTTTTGGTTATTGCATTGTTGGTCGGTGGTGCAGTTGTCGCTTATCCTTACATAAGAGATTTTATTGAGGAAAACTCTTCCGAAAGCAGTGAGACTAACGACAGTGGTAGCAACGTGGAGAATCCCGATAACTCCGGTGACTACTCTAGCAATGCTGCTGAGCAAATTCAATCCATTATCAGTGATGCAGAGAAATTTGCGAAGAATAATAATTACGAAAAAGCGATTGACAAAATTGAAGCCGGTCTGGTTTCTTACCCTTATTCTGTTGAATTGCAAAACAAACTAGATGAATACACAACAAAACTTGCACAGCAGAATAAGCAGAAAGTGTTAGATGATGCTGCAGCGCTTGCAAACAAAGAAGATTACCTTGGTGCTTTGAAAAAAATTGAAGCGGCGCAGAAAGATTTACCCGATGATGTGGATTACGAAATTGCGTACGATAATTATTGCAGTGCTTATGAAGACTCTGTTATTGCACAGGCCGATTCTTTGGCCGCCAATAAGGATTACGAAGGCGCAATTGCGCTCGTGGAAATGGCACAGACTAATGTTAAAAGCAGCGCTAAATTAGAGGCAGCTAAACAAAAGTACGTCTCAAACTTGCCAGCTGAATTTTTGTATAACCTGCAATACACAGAATTTAATAATCAAGGCCAAACAAGTAATGATTTCTATTTGATACACGGAAGTGTTACATCGCATTTGGGTGAGATATATGAACAAGGTATAGTATTCAAACATTACTATACAACAGTTCTCACTGGTGATTGGTATAAAGAATTTTTCCTAAAATATAATCTCAATCAATCATATGCTCGTTTGTGCGGATCCATTTCAATGATAAAAACGGTTGATGTTATTGGCGCAAATACTACTGATGCTTCAACTGCTAATAGAGTGTGTATAGAATTTATCGGTGATGGTGCCACTTTGTATAAATCTCCTATGATAAACCCGACAGCTAAAATTGATTTTGATATTGACATTTCAGGAATTAATGAATTAAAAATAGTGGTAATACCAAGCAGCGGCGCAGATTCGGGTTTTCATGAAGGATATTTTGCGCTTACTGGTCTTGAACTGTATGGAGGATAGTTGAATGCAAGATTTAGATAAAACAACACGATTTCATTCAACTGTGTCTCAGTCAAGTGGAATCAATGTTACGATCTTTGATGCAGATCGAAAACCGTATATTGTTTCCATCGCCGACAAAGGAAAAACCTCTTTGACCTTTGGTCGTGCCGAGGATAATGACATTGTTTTAGACTCGCATTTGGTTTCCCGCCGGCATGGCAGATTTGCCTATGCTGATGGCAAATGGTACATTGAGGACTTGGGAAGTACAAACGGCCTGATCTACAACAATGCAAGTGTTCAGAGAAGAGAGATCAGTGACGGCGACTTTATCCGTATCGATGATGGTGTAGAAACTGTCACGGACGGTGTATTGTTTGTGGTTTCTTCTGCGGAATCCACCAACCAGTGGAATGTTCTGCAAACTGCCGGACTCGATACAATTACCTTTGGTCGTGAGCAGAGCTGCTCTATCACCTTGCCTCACGTCAGCATATCTAAGTGTCATGCTATTATCCAACATGCAAACGGAAGCTATTACATCACGGATAATAACAGCACAAACGGTGTGGTAGTAAACGGAAAGAAGATATCCGGCAAGGAGTTACTTCACGAAAAAGATGTCATTACCATCACAAACTCAAAGCTGATCTTTACTACAGCCGCAATTTCCTACTGCCATTACAAAAACGGTATCTCTGTTGATGCTTCCGATATTGTTATCAAACGCGGCAAGGGAAAAAAGGCATTTGTAACCTGTAACCATGTGAATCTCAATATCAAGCCTGGTGAGTTGGTTTCCGTGATTGGCGGTTCCGGTGCAGGCAAATCCACAATCCTCAACTGTATGTGCGGATACTTAAAGCCTACACAAGGCGAGGTATACATAAACGGGATCAATCTTTACCAAAACTTTGATTCTTTGAAAAAGTTAATTGGTTATGTACCGCAATCTGACATCGTATACGATAACCTTACGCTTTATGATATGCTTTTGTACACTGCCAAGCTTCGTTTGCCGAAGGACATTTCCGTAGCAGAACGCGAAGCAGCGATTACCAGGGCGATTGAAACAGTAGAGCTTCCAGACAAACGAAACAGTCTGATAAAGGCGCTCAGCGGCGGTCAGCGCAAGCGAGCAAGTATTGCCGTTGAGTTATTGTCCGATCCAAACCTTCTGTTTTTGGACGAGCCTGCTTCCGGTCTGGACCCCGGAACAGAGCGCAATCTGATGCAATCGTTAAGAGAGATGGCCAACGGCGGCAAGACGGTTATTCTTGTAACCCATAGCACTCTGCAGCTTAAGATGTGCGACAAGATCGTGTTTATGGGTAAGGGCGGCAATCTGTGTTTCTGCGGTTCTTATGATGAGGCTTTGGCGTTCTTCGGTGTTTCCGATATTGTGGATGTATACAATATGATTACCGATCACGCCAAAGAATGGAGTGAGAAGTACAAGCAAAGTATTACCCCCTCCGGTGCACACAGAAAAACCGATGCCGTTTCAGGAAAACAAAAAACAGATCGTCTGAAGCAACTTGGCGTTCTTTGCACACGATATATGAAATTAGTGGCGAATGACAGACAGCGATTGTTGTTGCTTCTGTTCCAGGCTCCGGTCTTAGCCCTTCTTATTTCCTTTGTTGCAAATGGAAAGCAGTTTGAGCAATACGAAATGACAAAGAGTCTTTTGTTTGCACTGTCCTGCTCTGCATTTTGGATCGGTATGCTGAATGCAATTCAGGAAATTTGTAAAGAACGTTCGATTATGAAACGTGAGTACATGACGGGACTATCACTCAGTTCTTATGTTTCATCGAAGATTATTGTGTTAGGCATCTTGTGCCTGATTCAAAGTTTGCTTGTAACAGGCGTATTTGCACTGCTGGTTGGCTTGCCTTCAGAAGGCATTATTCTTCCTGCATTTGCAGAGCTGCTGGTAACAACATTTTTCACTGCAATTTCTTCGGCAGCTATGGGCTTGTTTGTATCTTCGCTCTTTACCAACGCTGATCGAGCAATGACGGTTGCACCGATCCTGCTTATGCCGCAAATTCTGTTCTCGGGCTTAATCTTCAAACTGAGCGGTGCAACGGAAATCATTTCTTGGTTTGCTGTCTGCAGATGGAGTATGGAGAATTACGGCACGACTGCAAATCTGAACGAACTCCCGTTACGGTTGCAGCAGGAAGGAATTATGATTCCCCATGAGGTAGAAAGCTTCTTTGAATATACAACAGGTCATATGTTGGCGTCCTGGGGAATCTTGATTGGGTTTACAGTGGTATTCCTTGTGCTGTCTCGTCTCGTACTTGGTAAAATTGGAAAGGAGCAGGCATAATGTTCCCTACATCGGATAATGGTATTGATTTTACCGAAATTGCTTATGACTCAATGTACGATGTCGTGGATGATTCGTCATTTAGAGAAAAAGATGCAGAGCTCATCTACAAAGCATTAGAGTCTCGCTTAAAGATGATACCTTTTGGCAACTATTTGAAGCGGTACATATATAAGAAAGCGGGACTTGATGGAAAATATGATGAGATTCCAATTAAGGACTATCAACTCATTATCCGAGAAGCGTTTTCTGATAACCATACGCCTGCTTCATTTGTACCATCCTCTTCAAAGCTCAGTGCGCTATCGAAAAACTGGTTAACGCAAAAGACCGTTAAACGAAATGTTGTCTTTCTTCTCGGCTTTGGGTTGAATATGAGCGTGGACGATGTTAATGCATTTTTGACAAAAGCCTTGCGTGAACCCAAAATCAATTTCAAAGATCCTTTTGAAATTATCTGTTGGTATTGCTATAAGAACAGTTACAACTATCTAAAGTTTGAAAAATTGTGGCAATCATATTTAGATATACCTGCAGGTACAATGAATCCTACTGTTGTGTACAGTGATTCTACAATTGGATTTAGAACTTCAGCACAGTCGATACAAGACGATTTGACCCTCCTCTCTCATTTATCAAAATTAAAGACGAGGGATAATATCTCCCGCGTAAGCGCAAGTGCACGAAAACATTTTGACATTCTCTATGAACAGGCAAGAGATATTATTGCCGGTATTTACAATAAAATCGAAGATGAGGAAAACCTCCTTTCACTTGAGGCATATCGAGATCGGTTATCAAACAATGATCGTTTATTCGATAGCGAAAAGCTAAGCCGTATTCAAGCAAAACGTGCTGACAGACGCACATATTCCCGTGATGATATTTCGCCGAGTGATATCGAGCATATCATCTGTTCGGCAGTCCCCTTGGATAAGCACGGCAATCTTGTGCCCGGCAAAATGTCAAAGTTAAACGAGCATTTTAACGGTAAGAGATTCAGTCGGCAACGCATCAATGATATTCTTATAAATCAGGCTGAAGTTGAGCGATTTGACTTAATCACACTAAACTTCTTTATCTTCTCACAGAAGTTAGAAGAACATCCTAACAACAGGGCAAGGTTTATTCTCTTTGAGGATTCCACTAATCAGATCTTAGACAGTTGTGGAATGGGTGGATTGTATATATCCAACCCGTACGAATGCTTTGTAATGATGTGCGTGTTGTGCGACGATCCACTTGGCACTTACGCTGATGTGTGCGAAATTTCCTATGAGACAGAAACGTAAAATCACAATTACAGAAACCTAAACGACTCCTTTATAATAAAGTCAAGGAAAGCCGAGAGGCAAACCGAAATACTTTATTATAAAGGAGTTTTCGTTATGAAAAAAGCAATCTCTTTTCTTCTCGCAGTAGTTTGTATGATATCTGTATTCAGCGCAATGACTTTTTCAGCATCTGCTGCAACAGTTAACGCAAATGTTTCCGAGGTTACAAAAGTAACCATTCAGAATGTTGGTACAGGTCAGTATCTCAATTTTGACTACGGAACCCTCAAGAACGGTACATATGTCCGTGTTTGGCCCTGGGATGGTTCTACTGAACAACTTTGGGATATCGACAAAGTGAGCGGTACAACTTATCGTATCCTTACTCACAAATCCAGCAAGTATTGCTTGGATGTTTACAGAGGCTCTTCTAAATTGAAGACAGGACAAAAATGCGACATTTGGAAGACCGGTGATGACACTACAGCTCAGAACGTTACATTTTATCTTTGCGACGATGGTAGTTATATCATCCGTATGGCAAATAACTCGAATCTTGCACTCAGTGCAACCGCATCTAAGGATAGAGTGAAACTGGCGAAATTTGATGCCTCCAATAAGTCACAGAAGTGGATTATCAAGGATGCAAAAGGCAATAAAGTTGACATTATGAGCAAAGATACTAAAACAAGCATCTCCGCCGGCATCCCCTCCTCCGCATATATAAAGACTGGCGTCGTTTACACAATCAGCGGTTCCGAGTATTATCAAGCAAAGACAACCCGCGTTTATAATGGCGTTGCCAAAGACTCTGTGTTCTATGTTGATACAAGTGGCTCTGTTGTTAATAATGCAACTATCCTTAACAAGCTCTATACCCTTGATCTTTTCAACAACATTCGTAGCAATCAGCAGAGCGCAGCTAGCCTTTGGGCAAGTGCGGCAGACGACTACTATGATATCTGCACTGCTGTAACAAACAATGAGAAGATGGGTAACTTAATCGGCAAGACGTCCGGCATTCTTCTCAGCATTGGTGCAGGCAACAGCTTTGGCATTCAGGAAGCAGCGCTTGAGATTGGCGGCGAAGTTTGTTCTCCCGAAACCGTTAAAACGGCTGTTTTATTGGGGATGCTTCGTGTTTACGCTAACAATGCAGAAGCCTACGGTAATCAAGCCGCCAATCTTATGAAGAATGAGATTACGGACTATGACACTATGATTAAAGCAGCAAATGCGTATGCAGCGTGCGCAGCAAACTTCGCAGCGGTTGAATATCTCGGTGGTGACACCGTAAGGGAAATGGCTAAATCCTCTGTTGGCAAGGAGTTGACAAAGTACTTTATGAACGTGTTTGTAGGCTTTGCCGATTCGGTTATTCCGGACATCAAGAGTGTGCAGATCACTAAGTACGTCACAGACGGCGTAATTGCCCTTAGTGACTTTACTGTTAACAGCGGTGCTCAGTCTGTTTATGACAAAGAACTGGCAAAGCAGAAAGAGTGTCTCTATTCTACTTATGCATCCGCTAAGACCATGGCAGACAAGCTTAGACAGAATGAGTCTTTGAAATTTGTCAACTCTCTCAAGAGCAGTTATGCGACTAACATCACAACCCAAAAATGGGGTGCTTACTACAGCGGAAATGGCTATCACTTAGGCGTAGACCTTGGTACATCTGGCAACAAGAGCACTACTGTAGGTTCAATCGCTGACGGCGTTGTGTACAGAGTTATTAAAGAGAGTAGGTCTGGAGGTTGGGGTAACTTTGTTATCGTAAAGCATACTCTTCCTAACGGCAAAGTATTTTACTCTGGATATGCTCACTTAAAGAGTATGAGTGTCAAAGAAGGCGAAACCGTTGAAGCCGGCACAAAGCTTGGAATGATGGGTAGCACGGGATACAGTACTGGTCCCCACCTCCATCTGGTTGTCTTTACTGGATCTTTTAGCAAGAGTAGTCTTCCTAAAGGCTACGTATCTAAGAAAATTTCTGGTGACAGCTACACTATCGGCGGTTTAACCTATTACAATCCGTTAAAAGTGATTTCTACCAACGGATCTGTCATTAAATAAGTTTGTACAGAAGAATTCTTGTTGCTCAAAAAGCAACAAGAATTCTTCCAAGTGTAGTGATATATAAAAAACAAAATAATACCATCATTGACCTATATTCTCTCTGGACTTCCGACCACTTCTATGATATTGTGTGTGCTACCACGAAAAGGAGGCATACATATGACACTGAAAAGACAAGTAAATAGCAAAAAGCAAAACAGAGCGGTTCTGAATCGGGATTTCCCGAGGTGGGACCGCTCTCTCTTTATCACGGAGGTGCAAAATGAACATCATTGAAGAATTATGGTACGGCAATATCAGCCCATGTGAGAGGGATTTCAAGAAGGGAAGCAAGTATTCTGAACTGCTTGGTTACATCGTGCGGCACGAGGAAGATCTAAAGAAACGTCTGAATGACGAGGAAATAGAGATTCTCGAAAAGTTTACCGAGTGCACCAACGAGATGTATGGCATCGCGGAGCGGGAGGCATTCGTTCGAGGGTTTACGCTCGGCGCCAGGATCATCATCGAGGTGATGAATACGGAAATCGAATAACGCGAAGAGGAATCGTACCAAAATGTGTGCGATTCCTCTTTCCTTCCGATTCTCTCTGGACTTTGCGTATTTTCAGAGTATTCTTGTGTTGAGCCGCGAAAGGCAGCTCGGAAAGGAAAATACATATGAAAAAGTTAATCACCATCATCCTCGCATTTATTATGACGCTCTTCACAGCACCGAATCAGGACGCAGATCAACCGCCCGTGACCGCCGTAGAAACACCACAGACGGCGATAACAATGCAGGTGGAGCAAGTACCCGAAGAAAGCGAAACAACCGTAGAAACGGCGTTTGTGAGCGAAGATGAAGAGCCGAAAATCAAGATGGAAATCGAAGAATCAACAGCAACCGAAAGCAAGAACAAACCTGCGGAAACCGAAATGTTAACCGAGGAGAAAACACCCTTGGCTCAAGAAACGACAGTAGAAGAAAGCACTGAGATCGCCGAGATAATCATCATTACAGAACCCAAAGAAGAAACAGTCGAGTGCATTGACCACGGAGATCAAAGCCTTGCGGAATACAAACCGCAGATCGGCGGTCAGCCGAATCCGTTCGAGAATGACACGCCGACCAAGATCGATGATCGACCGGTGGAGGACTACGTTGGCGAAGGTGAAGACCGCCCCGGCGAAGGCAAACACTTCTAAAGAGTAACGGAGGGACTGTACAAAAGTGCAGCCCCTCTTCTCTTGTTCACAGTTCCTTTCTTGAAAAATCCGCAAAAATATGATATAATATAAGCACCATAGCGAAAGGAGAGAACCGATGAAAACAGATATGACGTTACTTGAAAAGGATGGAGCACCGACCATTGCGGAGCTGAAAGCCTTTTTCAGAGATCACGATTTCAGCACGCAGGTATCAAAATACGATCCAATGACTGCTCCCGAAGAACAGAACCATGTGTACATCAAAGCTAAAAAGCATTTCCTTTCAGCTTGGAACAAACAGATGAAACTTCTCACAGGCAAAGGTTCTCTCATCAATTTTACATCCAACGCTCCCGTGCTGTGCCTGGAAGAAGCAAACGAAAATCTGGTTGCGGGAGCCGTGATGGAAATACTCACGGATGAAACTCTTTGCGAGTGCATCATAGATTCGATGTTGACCGCCTTAGAAGGAGACATTACCGCCGCGCTTGAAAAGTATGCCAAAGGGCATAACAAGTCCGTTGAAGAATTGACCGAAGCAGAGTTCGCCCTTGTGTTCGATCAGTTTGCGGATCTATTCCTTTCCGTGATGATGAACAAGCTGATGCAGGTGGAAAGCGTTCCCGAAATTATGGGTGTATCGAAAGAGATCGGCGCGCACGAGGATTTTGCCAGTACCGCAAACACCAATTTTGACAAGATGGATTTCAATCGTCAATGGGATCACACACGTACAAGGGTCGGCGAACTGGAATCGCTAAATCAAATGGAAGACATCGAGCATAATACTCCTGAGTTGGTAATGGAGTTCTCAGACGAAGACCCACAGGCACATCTTGAAATGGTAGAAACGATTAAAGAATTCTATGAATTTCTTGGAGACGAGACCGATGTCAAGATCTTCAAATTAAAGGCAAACGGATACACGCAGAAGCAGATTGCCGAGCGTCTTGGATTCAAAACGCATAGCGCCGTCGGCAAGCGGTTAAAGAAGATCGAAGAAAAGCAAAAAGTATTTTTAGAAATGCAAAACAAATAATATATCAACACTACCAAACCCTTTGAAGCGTAAAAACTTCAAAGGGTTTTTTCTTTTTTTGAAAATATTTTTGCACTCAGGAACATTTTGGGTGTTCTAATGTCGGGTATGTATTAGAGGGGATAACTCTCGCAAGCAAAATTGCTCTCGCCAACATCGGCGGGAGCTTTTTCTCTTGCAAAAAAACATTTGGGCTAAGCCCGGAAAGGAGTCTTCAATGAAAGACAAAAACAAACTTGCCGTCATAGACGGCGAAACACTCATGGACATGAGACTTGTCCCGACCAAGTTTTGTGTCGACACGCTACTGCCGCAAGGGATCTGTATTCTCGGCGGTGCGCCGAAGATCGGGAAATCGTGGCTCGTGCTTGACCTGTGCGTTCGCATCGCAAAGGGAGAGCCGATGTGGAATCTGCAAACACACAAAGGAACGGTGTTGTATCTCTGCCTTGAAGATACGCTCCGCCGTGTGCAGGAACGGTTGAACAGTATCACGGATGAAGTTCCGAAGGAGGTGTACTTTGCAACAACGGCGCATACGCTCGCCGATGGTCTGTGCGATGATGTCCGTTCGTTTGTCAAAGAGTATCCCGATACGGTATTCGTTGCCATCGATACCTTTCAGGTGATACGAAGCTACTCTGCGGATACCTCATACGCAAACGATTACGACGAGCTTCGTAAACTGAAAGCGCTTGCAGATGAGTTGAACATCACACTACTGCTTGTGCATCATCTCCGCAAGCAGGGCGACAGCGATCCGCTGAACAAGCTGTCCGGTACAACGGGAATCAGCGGCGCGGTGGATACTGTGTTTATACTTGATAAAAGTAAGCGCAGTCAGGACAACGCCACTCTCGTTGCAACGGGACGGGATATTGAATACCGTGAGCTTGAAATCCGCTTCTCAAAAGACAAGCACACGTGGGAGCTTGTCTCGGATAGTCTTGACGATCCTCGGTTGCTTCTTCCAAGCGAGATGGACAAGCTCATTTCTTTTGTTCAGAGTATCAATTCATTCATCGGAAGCAATACGGAGTTTTCTGAAAGGTATTGTTCTTTCTCGGGAGAACAGATCTCTGCAAAGGCGCTCAAGCAGCAGATGAACAAATGGAGATACGCCCTTGAAGAACACGGCGTGTATTTCCTCAGTCACCGCAGTAACGGCGAACGGATTCTCGAAATTAGATTCATTACTCCGTTTAGTGACGCAAGTGCCGTAAGTGACGCAGAAAACGGTAGTGCCAAATTTTGCGACCCTTGCGTTCCTTGCGTCACTGACGGTTCCGGCATTCGGTAAGCCGACGGCATTTTAATGCTTGTAGCATTTGTGCAGTCGGCATTTATTGCGAGTTTCGCCTTTGTGCCACGACAGAGCCGGCAAAGGCATAGGGCTATGCCCATACCCCTATAAAAGATTATAAAGGAGATGTAATTCTATGAAAAAAGAACCCAAGACCGAGATTCTTCGAACGAGAGTCTCTCCCGAAGAACGAGAGCAGATCGAATACAAAGCGCTCTCATCTTACCGAACCGTCAGCCATTATCTCCGTGACGTTGCGCTGGATAAACCCATTGTTATCATCAACGGCGTGGACGTTCTTGCCGACGAGCTTCGGCGTGTTGGTAACAATCTCAATCAGATCACCCGTGCAGTCAACGCAGGAATGATCTCCGCCGTAGACCTGAACGAAACAAGAGAGGAGCTGAAAAAGATATGGCAATCGTTAAATTCATTAACTCGAGCTGTCCGATGAACAATATCTTTCCGTATATCACCCGTCCCGAAGCAACCGACCGAGATCTGATCGACGGTATCAATTGCACACCCGAATCTGCTCTCGACGAGTTTCTATTTGTAAAAGAGCACTTCGATAAAACAGACGGCAGACAGTACTATCACGTGATACAGTCCTTCGCTCCCGAAGAAAACGTGACACCCGAGCTTGCCCACGAGATCGGAATGGAGCTTGCCATGTACTTCGGTAACTATCAGGCGGTGGTATCAACCCACATCAACGAAGCGCATATCCACAATCACATCGTTTTCAATTCGGTAAACTTTGAAAACGGAAAGAAGTTTCATCAGTCAAGAGACGATATGCTGAAAGTGAAAGAGTACTCCAACAAGCTGTGCCGTGAGCGCGGACTGTCGGTAACCGAAGAGAAATGCACCTACGGGAGATATCCAAAATGGAAAAAGCGTCTGTGTGCATTTCTGGATTGGGCGCTTGAATGCAGTCCCACACCCGAGGCTTTCATCGAATGTATGGAGCGCCACGGATACAGCGTCAAGTGGTATTCGGATTATAAGTATATGACCTTCACCACTCCCGAAGGATATACCTGCCGTGACAACAAGCTCTTTGACGAGCGTTTTCTCAAATCCAATATCGAGCTTTACTTTGCTATGGGCGGCAGTAACGGAGCTTTGGCAGAAACGTACCGAAGCTACAAAACGCCCGAGCACGATGAGGATATGAATATGACTGTAACAACAGGGCTGATCCGAATGATCGGCGACGTTCTCTCAGTCGCGCCGCCGAGAGAATCCTATACGCCAAGACAGCTTACCGAAATGGACCTCGAAGAAAAAGAGCATCTCGAGCAGATCCTCGGACGTAAGATATCGCCCCAAGCATTCGTATGCTACTGTACTCAAGAAGAGTACGAGCAGGCAAACGGCTTGGGTTATGGAATGTATATGTAATGAATGGAGGACTTGAATGAAGAAAAAAGTGATTTATGAAAACGAAGTTGACTTCCGGATCCCATCCGGAAACGATTTCGAAAAGGATGTTGCCACAAGCATACGAAGAAGACAACTCTATGAACTGAAAGATATGACCTTGACTTCCACCACCGAGTATATGATCGGCGGGATGATGTACAAGGTCAATTCTATTTTTGATATTGACACAAAAGACAGCGATGAAGCATTGAAGCGGCTTATGGAAAAAGAAATTGATAAAGTTTCTTGACTCTTTCCGATTCTCGCTGGACTTTGAAACCGATTGAGAGTATCCTGTTGGTGCAGAATTTATAACTGCACCCCTGCACTCTCAATCGGTTTGACATACAAGAAGGAGGTAAAACGATATGTCAAACCAAACAGAAAAAATCACAGCATTATATTGCAGACTCTCTCAGGAGGATGAGAACAAGGGTGACAGCAACAGTATACAGAATCAGAGAGCGATCCTTGAAAAGTACGCCAAGGACAATGGCTTCGAGAATATCCAAATATTCATTGACGACGGATACTCTGGTGTTAGCTTTAACCGACCGGATTTTCAAAGACTTCTTGAACTGATGGAGCAAGGAAAGGTGGCAACGCTGATCACCAAAGATCTCTCCCGTCTCGGCAGAAACTATATTGAGGTAGGAAACTACACCGAAATGCTGTTCCCGAGATGGAACGTTCGGTATATCGCCGTCAACGACAACTACGATTCGCTTTACAGCGAGGGCAACGAGTTCGCACCGTTCAAGAACCTCTTCAACGAATGGTTCGCAAGGGATACGAGTAAGAAGATCCGTGCCGTCGTGAAAGCCAAAGCAGAACGCGGTGAACGTGTCAGCACACAGATCCCGTACGGTTACAAGAAGGATCCCGACGTAAAAGGTCATTTGCTGATTGATGAAGAAACGGCACCCGTAGTAAGAATGATCTTTGATTTATGTGCCGCCGGAAACGGTCCGAGGATCATAGCCAATATCTTACGTGAGAAAAAGATTCTCAAGCCTACCGTTTATCGTTATCGACAAATCGGCAGTTACGGTTGCATCACTGATACCGAAGATATCTACGGATGGAACGACAGAACCGTTGCGGGAATTCTTGATAACGAAGTCTATCTCGGACATACGGTCAACTGCAAAACAACGGTTGCTTCTTACAAGGACAAGCGAAAGCTTGAGCGTCCCGAAAGCGAATGGCTTCGCTTCGAGAACACACATGAAGCAATTATTGATCAAGCTACTTGGGATATCGTTCGAAAGGTACGCGCAGGCAAACGCAGAAGAACAAGTATGGGTGATCTAAATAAATATAACGGACTCCTGTGCTGTTCGGATTGTGGTTCGAAATTGTACTTTGTCAGAGGAACCACCATCAAGCCGGAAAACTATAGTTTCATTTGCAGCCGTTACCGTAAGCATATGGGTGAAGAGCAATGTACGCCTCACAGCATAAAAGAAGTGGTACTTGATGAAATCATCCTCGAGGAGATCCGCAAGGCAACGTACTATGCACGGGCAAAAACGAAAAAATTTGTTGAGTTCATAAACAAGAAAAGCTCCTCCGAAAATCGAAGGGAGCTTACTGTGAAAACAAATGAACTCAGTAAATTGGAGATACGCAACACAGAGCTGAATGCTTTGTTCAAAAGACTTTATGAGGATAACGTCCTCGGCAAAATCACAAACGAGCAGTTCAGAATGCTGTCGAATGGGTATAATTCGGAGCAACGCGAAATTCAAGAACAGATTCCAAAGCTCCAAGCGGAGATAGAAGAATTGAAAGCTGCATCTACGAATGTGGACAAGTTTATAGACATTGCAAACAAGTACACGGATCTGAAGGAACTGACTCCCGAGGTGCTCAGAGTATTCATAGCCAAAGTAGTAATCTACGAACGAGAATGTAAGTGGTCTAAAGCATCGGAGCAGCAGATCGACATCTACTTCCGCTATATCGGCAAGTTAACCGCAGAACCAACAAAACAAGCAGTTTAACAGGAAAGGACGGACAGCCTAAACTGTCCGTCCTACTCGGGAACACCGCCTTACGCTAAAACATCCTTATGAGAAGTAGCGTAAACGAGAGGATTTTTTCTTTGATCGTTTTTTATTTAACGTTGTGGACTCTTGTTACCTGCGGGCAGAGAAGCTCGGCATCGCGGCGGATGGGGTTTGCCCAACGAACCGCATTGCGAATAATGGTTTGAACGTTTTCGTTATAGAATATGGGGAAGGTTTCGTGGCCGGGCTGGAAATAGAAGATCCTGCCGTTGCCGCGGTGGAAGGTGCAACCGGTGCGGAACACCTCGCCGCCCTCATACCAGCCCATGAAAACAACCTCGTCGGGCTCGGGAATACCGAAAGGCTCGGCATAGGTCTCAACACCGTTAAGCTCGAAATATCTGCCGATGCCCTGAGCGATCGGGTGGGCGGGGTTAATGGTCCAAACGCGCTCTAAATCGCCGTCCTCGCGCCAAGAAAGATTGCAGGTCGTTCCCATTAAAGCTTTGAATATCTTGGAATGGTGGGCGGAATGGAGAGCGATAAAGCCCATGCCCTTAAGAACGTTTGCCTTAATGCGTTCTACGATCTCATCAGGAACATCGCCGTGGCGCATATGTCCCCACCAGATGAGAACGTCGGTGTCGTTGAGCACCTGTTCGGTAAGACCGCATTCCTCGTCCTCGAGGGTTGCGGTACGAACCTGAATATCATCGCATTTCAAAAATTCGGCGATGGTGCCATGGATGCCGTTGGGATAGATAGCGGCAACGCGTTCGTTGTTTTTTTCGTGAAAAAATTCGTTCCAGACAGTAACCTTTATCATTTTTATCACTCCGTTTATTTGTTTTACGAAAAAAGATTACCATATTTGCTCAGAAAAGTCAATATTCACGCAGGAATCTTTTGCAAAAACAAACATATCGAAAAACGATAAAAATATATTGACATTCGGTTTTATGTATGATATCATGAACGCAAGGAGGCGAAGCGCTTATGAACAAGAAAAGAAAAATCATTATTATTTCTGTTGCTTCGTTCGTTTTGGTTTTCTGTTTGCTGTTGGGGTTTGCGGCTTATAGGGTTTATAATTTTAAATATCCCAAAATACAAAACGTTTTCGAGCAGCTTTATTATGAGGTTCGCGCGGTTAAATATGGCGGCGATTCGGTGCTCGTAACCGGAACGGAGGAGGCGTACGCCGATTACGATTTCGGCGATTTTGAAAATATACAGATACCCGAGCTTGATCTGTGCCTCAAAATAAGCCGCTATCCCGAAAGCGAAACGCTTTATATCATGTTCTTCGACAGTAAAGTTGACCGCGAAAGCGACGATTATTTCGTTATGTATAAATACGATATGACCGAAAAAACGCTCTATGGCAAAAAGGATTTGCAATATCTTAGCAAAAACTTCCTTTCGCATTATTTCGGTTGGTGTGAAGAAAACGAATATTCGGTTGATGATCTCGGCGATTTCAAGTTTGAGTTACGTGAAGAGGTGCATTTTAATTGAAAAAAAGCATAAGTCCAAAGCGGATTTTTTGTGTGATCGCCGTTATATTAACCTTTTCGCTCGCCTTGCTGTATTTGCTTAACAGCTGCGGCGTTTTCCTCGACAGATCGGCGGAATATTACGGCGAAACGCTGGTTTGGAAAGGAACAACCTACGTTCCCTGCGGTGCGGCATACACCGAAAGCGACAAAACCGTTGCCAAAACCAAAGACGGCGGCTTCAGCATAAAAGAGGTTGAAGAGGATGAAAGCCACACCTTTGTTGTTGTGCGATCCTTTCTCGACCAATATCTTTACGTTGACGAAAGCTATAATATACCGAAAAGCGGCGAGCTTACGGTTGTTTTTTGGAATGGCGTTGATTTTAAAAAGGCCGAATACCTGAGCGCGTTTTCCGATATTTATTCTTCAACCGCCGAAACCTTCGAGCGCAAAATCGTTTTCGGCGATATCAAAAAGATGCGTCCGGTTTATTTCGGCTATAACGGCTGTCCGCTCGGAACCGATTTCAAGGGCTATCTGGGCAAATTCGAAGATATTTGGTGCTATACCGTTTTTGTCGATAGCTCGAATATGTATTCCGAAAACGGAGCCGAACAGCCGGTTAAGGTTGTTTTCCGCCCGATCGACGAGCGCTATATTCCTTTGCTTGAAAAGCATTTGAAATAAAAAATCAAGCTTCTGAAACGAAGCTTGATTTTTATTTTTTACTTATGATATTTCTTGCCCGCGTTAATAGCGTTTGCACGGTAAACCTGCTCGGCAAGCATAACGCGCGCAAGCATGTGCGGAAAGGTCATTTTCGACATGGAAAGCTTCATGTCGCATTCGCGCTTAAGGCTTTCGTCGAGCCCAAAGCTCGAGCCGATAATAAAGCATATAGGGCGCGATTCCTTTGCGAAAACCTCGGCAAGCTCGGTGCTTGAAAGCTGTTTGCCCTCAATGCACATCGCAATTTTTAACGCCTGCTTGGGAACAGCCGCTCTGATTGCTGCCGCTTCTTTTTCGAGTGCGCGCGCAATAAGCTTTTCGGAATCCTCGCCAAACGAGGATTCTTCTTTTATGCAAACCGTTTTATAATCGCAAAACGCCTTTAAACGCTTGATGTATTCGTTTTCGGCATCCTTGAAATATTTTTCCTTAAAGTCCCCTACGTGGATAACGGTAACAGAATTCATAACAAAACCTATAAATACAATAAAAAATCATGTAAAAATCGGCGACAAGCGCGTCGATTTTTACACCTATGATTCACGCGAGTGTCGAACAACACTTGTGTTGTGAGGCGCGAGGCGCGAGCGAACGGGCATCCGAACCGACCGAAAAAACATTTTCGGTCGAGCGCGTCAGCGCATAAAGTCTCCTACGTGGATAACGGTAACGCTTGTCATTTTTATTTCCTTTTTGCAATCGTCTTTTTTCGTGCGATCGTTTTTTTCTTTCTTACCGAAAAGCCGAAATCGCCGATTTTTTTGCCGAGCTCAAAATAATCGCCGTGGGCATAGGCAATAAGGCTTGCCTTTTCAAGCATCAGCCTGCCGTTTTTGTCGATAACCGATTCATCTGCGCCGACGGCAACGATATCGGCAAGGAACATATCGTGGGTTCCAAGCTCGATTCTTTGAAAGACCTTGCATTCAAGCGTTAACGGGCATTCGGCAACCGAGGGACATCCAACCTCAAATGAAGCCTCCTTTGTAAGCTTCATTTCGGCAAACTTGTCGTGCTCCTTGCCCGAGCGCACGCCGCAATAATCAAGAGCCTTTACGATACCGGCGGTGGGCAGATTAACGCAAAACTCGCCGCTTTCTTTTATAAGCTTGTGCGAATGCCTTTCGGGGCGTATGGAAATATAAAGCCTCGGCGGGTGTGTGCAAACGATGCCGGTCCAGCCAACCGTTATTAAATTGGCGTTGTCGCCGCTTCCGCAAGAAACCAAAACTGCGGGAACGGGCGAAAGCAAAGTGCCGCCTTTCCATTTTTGTTTAGCCATCAATAATCTCCCTTGTTATCTCATAGGCAATCCTAAGCCCCGCGGTTGCGGGAACAAAGCAAGAGCTTGAGGGTGTTGCTCGGTTTGTTTCGGCGTCTCTGCCGCCAAAGCATTCCCCGGGCGGCTCGGCAGAGCAAACCACCTTCAGCTCGCTTACACCACGCTTTTTAAGCTCCTTGCGCATAACGCGCGCCAAGGGGTCGCCCGAGGTGGCGAAAAGATCGGTTACGGTTATTTGAGCCGGATCAAGCCGATTTCCCGTTCCCATCGAAGAAATAATAGGCGTTCCGCAAGCCTTTGCGGTTTGAATAAGCAACAGCTTCGAGGTAACTGTATCAATGCAGTCGGCAATATAGTCAAAGCGCGAAAGCTCGATTTCGTCGCAGGTTTCGGCGGAATAAAACAGACTGTGCGCATTAACCTTGCAATCGGGGTTGATATCGCGCAGTCTTTCGGCGCAAACCTCGGCCTTGTCTTTTCCAACCGAAGAAGAGGTTGCAATGATCTGGCGGTTGCGGTTGGTTTCCGAAACGGTATCGCCGTCAATAACGGTTATTTCGCCGACCCCGCTTCTAACCAGCGCTTCGGCGCACCAAGAGCCGACACCGCCCACACCGAAAACGGCAATATGGGCGTTATTAAGCTTTTTTGCGCCGCTTTCGCCAATAAGCGGCAGGCTGCGTTCAATAAGACTCATGATGCTTCCTCTGAATTAATTTTTAAAAGGGTCTTCGGCATCAACGACTGCCGAATAGTATTTTTCATAGGTAACAAACCCCGGCGCACTGCCCGAGGGCTTTTTAAGATTACGCACGCGCGTATAATCCACCTCGACGTTACGGCTTCCGCGTTTTTCGCTGTAATAGGCGGCAAGCATACAGGCTTCGGTATAATCGCGGTCGCTCGGTTCTTCGTTTCCGTTGGGGGTTAGAATAACGTGCGAGCCGTGGAAACCCTTGATGTGAAACCAAAGCTCGTTTCGCTCGGCAGAGCCGGTCAACGAATCGTTTTGGCGGTTGTTGCGGCCGACGCGAACGGTTAAGCCATCGGTTGTTGTGAAGCAAAGCGGCTTCGCAGCGGGCGTCTTCTTCTTTTTCGAAGCAACTGCCTTGTCCGAAAGATAACCGCCCTCGGAAAGCTCGGTTTTGATCTCGGCAAGCTCTTGCGGGCTTGCGGCGCGGTCGATAAAGCTTAAAACCGATTCAAGATAATCGCATTCGGCCTTCGCCTTTTCGATCTGCTCGGCAAGCATAACCGAGGCACGCTTCATTTTTGAATATTTTTTATAATATTTCTGCGCGTTTTTCGCAGGCGAAAGCGAAATATCAAGCGGAACGGTAATTTCCTGCATCGATTCATAATCCATGCCCGTAACCTCGCTGTCGCCTTGACGTATGCGGTAAATATTTGCGGTGATAACGTCGCCCTTAATGCGCATACCCTCCATCGCCTCGCAATCCTTAAGCTCGGCGGTTATAAGGGTTAACTTCTTGCGTGTGCGTGCAAGGTGGTTGTTAACCGTTTTGACAAGCTCGCGCGAGTATCTGCCTATGTTCACCGCTTCTTCGCGGCGGCCGAAATAGTCGGTCAGCAGGGCAGAAAAGCTTTCAAAAACACGGGTTTCATATTTATCGCCGTATTGCGTCAAGGGAATGAAGGAATATTCAATTCCGTTGCCTTCGGCATCGAAAACAGCATTCGGTGTGAAGCTTTTTTCCGAAAGGACCGCCTTCAAGGCGTTAAATTCGGTTAATAAGCGCACCGCGTTTTCTTCGGTTACCGGAGCATCGCTTTCGCCAAGAGCGCGAAATGCGATCTCGCGAGCAACAACGGGCGAAACGCCGAGAAAGCTTCTTAGAAGAAAATCGCAGGCAGGCATACCGCTTTTTTCGGCGCAAAGCGAAACAAACGCCGAATCGTCGGTTTCGAAAACCGAGAATTTATCCTGCTTGGGCGGAAGCTCATAGGGCAGACCCGCCATGATGCTTCTTACCGATGCGGTAATATCGGAAAGCGACGATGCGGCGATCACCTTTCCGTTTTCCTCGGTGAGAATAATGTTCGAATATTTGCCCATCATCTCGGCGTAAATATGCTTTCTTCTGACGTAGCCGAGCTCGTCGGCATGGTCGAAGTCAAATCGTATTATACGTTCGTTTTCAATCCATTCCGCCGCAACGAATCTGCCGTTTTGAAGATGCTTGCGATAAAGCATGCAAAGCGGAGTGGGGGTATCGGGCCGTGCAACCGATTCCTTGGTAATTGCAAGTATCGGACGCGATGCCGAAGCGGAAATAACCATGTTTAAGTGCTCGCCGCCGCCATATAGCTGAAGAAAAAGGCAGGTAGGTGAGCTTTGGTGGAGCTTTTCAACCCTTGCACCGCTTCGGCTATTAAGTTCGTGCGCGACAGCGGCGCAAAAAAGGCCGTCAAATGCCATATTCTTCCTCTTTTACAAATTCATAAATATCGTGCTTGAGCCCGAGCTTGCCGACAATGTCCGCAAGCTTGCGCGCAATAAAGCGCTCGGTGGCATAGTGGGTTGCGCAAATGAGGCTGATGCCCCATTCCTTGCATTCAACCATGTGGCTGTGCATGACCTCGCCGGTAACGAAGGTATCGGCGCCCGAAGCGATAGCATCGCGTATTTCGTCCTTGCCGCAGCCCGAAATAACGGCAACGCGGCTGACTTTTTCGTTTGCTTTAACGAGCCTCAGCTCGCTTTCGGGAACCTCAAGGGCGGTCTTAACGGTGTTGACAAAGCTTTCAAAGCTTTGCTCCTCAACCTCGCCGACTCTTCCGTAGGGAACGAAGGCATCGGTATTTTTAATGCCGAGCATTTCGGCGAGCATATCGTTAACACCGCCGCTTAAAATATCAAGCCTCGTGTGGTAAGAGAGCACGGATATTCCGCTTTTAACGCATTCAAGAACACGCTTGCCGACGCAATCGCTTTCGGAAAGCGAATTTAACGGCTTGAAAATAAGCGGATGGTGGGTGAGAATTACGTTACAGCCGAGGCGCTTTGCGATGGCGATGGAAACGCTTGTGCATTCAAGCGCGCAAAGAACTTTGGTTACCTCGGCGTTTTTGTCGGGAATAACCATTCTTCCGTCGTTATCCCAAGGCTCGCTGAGCTCGGGCGGTATTATTTTATCCAATTCTTTTGCAAGCTGTTCAACTGTCATAATTTATCCTTGTTCACAAAAACCCGCTTGAAGCGGGTTTTGTGGTTTGTTTTTATTTGTTAAGCAATTTCTTTGCCTTTTCAACGATTCCGGCGGCGTTAAGACCATAGTGTTCAAGAAGAACGCCTGCGGGCGCACTGGTGCCGTAAACGTCGTTGATGCCGAGCTTTGCCAGCTTTGCGTTGCCATCTTCGGCAATAACCGATGCAACGGCATCGCCCAAGCCGCCGATAACCGAATGCTCCTCTGCGGTGAGGATAGCGCCGGTCTTTGCGGCATATTCCTTGATAAGAGCTTCATCAATGGGCTTTATGGTGTGAATATCGATAACGGCGGCATCAATGCCGATGCTTTGAAGCTCGGCTCTTGCCTCCATTGCGGCGGCAACCATGATGCCGGTTGCAACGATGGCAATATCCTTGCCGTCGGCAAGAACGATGCCCTTGCCAAGCTTGAATTCGCGTTCGCCCTTTGTATAGAACTGGGGAACCGAATATCTGCCCAATCGCATATAAACGGGGCCGTCGAAATTAAGAACCTCTTCGAGAAGCGCTTCGGTGGAAGCGGAATCGGCAGGGCAAACGACGGTCATATTGGGAAGCGCGCGCATTATCGCGATATCCTCGCAGAACTGGTGGGTGGCTCCGTCTTCGCCAACGGTGATGCCTGCGTGCGAAGCACAGATCTTAACGGGAAGATGAGGATAAGCGACAGAGTTGCGAATCTGTTCAAACGCTCTTCCGCAGGCGAACATTGCGAACGAAGAAGCGAAAGCGGGAACGCCGGTTGCGGCGATGCCAGCGGCAACCGAGATCATGTTGCCCTCGGCGATACCGCAGTTGAAAAAGCGTTCGGGATATTTTTTTGCAAAAACAGCGGTCTGTGTCGAGCCCGAAAGGTCGGCATCGAGAACGTAAAAGTCGTGTTTTTCACCGAGCTCGGCAAGCTTTCTGCCGTAGGCGGCTCTTGTTGCTTCTTTTTCAGCCATTTTTAACATCCTCCTTTGCCTTTATCCAAGCCTCTTCAAGCTCTTTTGCGGCAATGGCATATTCATCGTCCTTGGGTGCCTTGCCGTGCCATGTATAGTTATTTTCCATGTAAGAAACGCCCTTGCCCTTAACGGTTTTGCAAATGATTGCGGCGGGCTTGCCCGATTCGATAGCCGCATTAACTGCGTTGTCGATAGCCTCAAAATCGTGGCCGTCGATAACCTGAGCAAACCAACCGAATGCACGGAACTTTTCATCAACGGGGTTGGGGTCCATAACGTCGCTGACAGCACCGTCGATCTGATAACCGTTGCAGTCGATAAAGGCAATAATGTTATTCAGCTTATATTGGTTGGCGAACATTGCCGCTTCCCAGACCTGACCTTCTTCGATTTCACCGTCGCCGAGCGCGGTATAAACTCGCCAGTCATAGCCTTTGCGCTTTGCAACAGCCGCCATTCCGCATGCGGCGGAAAAACCCTGACCGAGCGAGCCGGTGGACATATCAATGCCGGGGATTCCCTTCATATCGGGGTGGCCCTGAAGCATTCCGCCGAGCTTACGAAGCTTTTTGAGCTCGTCCTCGGCAAAATAGCCCTTAATGGCAAGCGCGGAATAAAGCGCGGGACAGCAATGACCCTTGGAGAGCACGAATCTGTCGCGCGATTCCATTGCGGGATCGTTGGGGTCAAGGTTCATTCTTTCGAAATAGAGATAGGTGATAACGTCGGCAATAGACAGCGATCCGCCCGGATGGCCGCTTTTTGCGCCGTAAACAGCCTCGACCGAGAGCATTCTGACTCTGGCCGCTTTTTCTTTCAGCTCAAGAACAGTGTTTCTTTCCATAATTTTGTTTCCCTTTCGGATTTGTCAAAGCCCGGCTCGGCGCAACGCATCGCTGAAATACGCAGGCCTTGCCGCTTCGAATGTCATTATCCGCCCGTCGATCGGGTGGATGAAGGAGATATATTTTGCAAACAGACATTGACCTTCCATGCCAAGTCTGTAACGCGCGTTTCCGTATACCGTGTCGCCCGCAACGGGGTGGCCGATATATGACATATGAACTCTTATTTGGTGAGTTCTGCCCGTCTCGAGCGTCAGCTCAAGATGGGTATATTCGGCAGATTCCGACAAAACCTGCCAATGTGTTACCGCGTGCTTGGAATTAAGCTCGGTAACCGCCATTTTTTTGCGGTCGGTTTTGTGGCGACCGATGGGGGCATCGACCGTTCCGCTTTGCTCGCGCAAATGCCCGCCGATAATGGCTTCATATTTTCTGACGAATGAATGCTCTGCGATCTGCTCGGCTAAGCCTCGGTGGGCTTCATCGGTTTTTGCAACGATAAGCAAGCCTGAGGTGTCTTTGTCGATGCGGTGAACGATTCCGGGACGGATAACTCCGTTTATCGAAGAAAGCCTGCCGCCGCAATGAAAAAGCAAAGCGTTAACCAACGTTTTGTCGGGGTTGCCGGCGGCGGGGTGAACCACCATGCCGCGCGGCTTATCAACAACGAGCAGGTGCTCGTCCTCATAAACGATATCGATAGGTATGTTTTGGGGAACGGCTTCAAGCTCGCGCTCGGGCGGAAGCTCGATAAAAACCGTTTCTCCCTCGGAAAGCAAATATTTTTTTTCGCGTTGCTTTCCGTTAACGGTTATTGCACCGCTTGCAATAAGCTCCTGCGCTCTTGCGCGGCTTATTCCGAAAAATTTCGCGGCGGCGGCATCAAGCCTAAGCTTTTCTGCCGCATCGCTTTCGCAAACGGTGTATTTATCCATTTTCGTTTCCTTCTTCGGCTTCGGGCGCCTTTTCGGGCTCCGTCTCGGCAATGCTTTGCTCGGATTCGGCTTTTTTTGCGGCTTCTTCGGCGGCAAGGCGTTTTTCAACCTTGGTTTCAAAGAAGATAACGTAAACCGCAAGCAGACCTGCGCCAACGGTTATAAAAGCATCGGCAACGTTGAATATTGCAAAATCAACGAATTCGGTCTTGAAGAAATCAACAACGTATCCAAGGCGAATTCGATCGATCATATTGCCGATACCGCCACCGAGAATCATTGCGAGCGAAACATTAAGCAGAGTGTGGCGCTTATATTCCTTAACGAGAAGAAAAACTATTATCGCCATTGAAATAACCGAAAAGACCATGAACACCCACCGCTTATCGCTAAGCATCGAGAATGCGGCACCGCGGTTTTCTTCATAAATCAAAGACATAACCTTGGGAATAAAGCCGCAGGACCAATCGGATTCCCCGTTAACGGGGTTGGCGGCGTTAACAACAAAATATTTTGAAAGCTGATCGGCAACAACAGCTAAAATTGCGATTATTGCGGCTAACATATCGCCGTACGGCAACGTGCGCAAAGCTGCTGCCCATCCTCGTCGGGAGTACAATCGTCCTTCTGCATCCAGCAACGAACACACTTTTCGCCGTTTGCGATCTCGACCGAAACCGAGATACCGCTTTCTTCATCGGTATAAGCGTTTTCGGGAGCGGGCTCGGCAGAAAGCGAAACCTTGCTGACGATAAGAATAGCGGGAAGAATAGCTTCGAATTCGCGGAACAGCTTCATCGCCTCGCTGTCTTCCTTGGCGTAAACCGTAACGCTTGCTTCAAGCGATTTACCAATGATTTTTTCGGCTCTTGCGATTTCAAGCGCCTTCATAACGCCGTCGCGATAGTTAAAGAGCGATTCGTATTTTGCTTCGATATCGGCAAAATCGTATGCGGCGTTAACCTCGGGAAGCGCATTGCAGAATACGCTGTCGAGATCGTCGCTTTCAACGTGGCTCATAAAGCCCCAGGTTTCTTCTGCGGTGTAGGAGATAATGGGCGCAAGAAGCCTTGTTAAAGCAGAGACGATAATATACATCGCCGTTTGGGTGCTTCTGCGTGTGGGATCGTTCTTTGCTTCGCAGTAAAGCGTATCCTTGGTGATGTCGATATAAAGCTTCGACATATCGATCGAGCAGAAATTGTGAATATCGTGGTAAACGATATGGAATTGATAGTTATCATATGCCTCGCGAACGCGTGCGATAAGCTTGTTAAGACGCGAAAGCGCCCATTTGTCGATATCGCAAAGCTGTTCGGGAGCGATCATATCCTTATTGGGATCGAAATCGGTTTCGGGCGAGCCGAGGTTCGCAAGAAGTATACGCAGGGTGTTTCTGAGCTTGCGGTAGGATTCCGAAAGCTGCTTGAAGATCTCTTTAGAGCAACGCACGTCGGCATGATAGTCGGAGGATGCAACCCAAAGACGAAGAATATCCGCACCGAAATCTTTGATAAGATCGGCGGGGTCAACACCGTTGCCGAGGCTCTTGTGCATTGCGCGGCCCTGACCGTCAACCACCCAGCCGTGAGTTAACACCTGCTTGAAGGGAGCGCCCTTATCAAGCGCGCCGACCGAGGTGAGAAGGCTGGATTGGAACCAACCGCGGTATTGGTCAGCACCCTCAAGATAAACGTCTGCCGGCCAGAGGGCAGGGGTATCCTTCATAAGCGAAGCAAAGTGAGTTGAGCCGGAATCGAACCAGCAGTCGAGAGTGTCGGTTTCCTTTTCGAAGCTCTTGCCTTCGCAATGAGGGCAGGTGAAGCCTTCGGGAATCAACTCATCTGCGTTGAGTTCGAACCAGATATTAGAGCCGTGCTCGTCGAAGAGCGCAGAGATCTTTGCGATAGATTCGGGGGTTGAAACGGGCTTTCCGCAATCCTTACAGTAAAATACGGGAATGGGAAGACCCCAACGGCGCTGACGCGAAATACACCAATCGGCTCTTTCGCGAATCATGCTGACCATTCTGTCTTCGCCCCAAGCGGGGAACCATTGAACGTTTTCAATAGCCTTTATTGCCTGATCCTTGAAGGATTCAACCGAGCAGAACCACTGGGGAGTTGCGCGGAAGATAACCGGCTTCTTGCAACGGTCGTGGTGGGGATAGGAGTGCATTATGCTTTCGGATGCGAAAAGCGCTCCCGATTCTCTCATATCCTCTAAAATAACGGGGTTGGATTCCTCGGTTTTAAGTCCGGCATATTTGCCCGCATAGTCGGTGTGTCTGCCGTGATCGTCAACGGGAACAACAAGGTCCATGCCATATCGCATGCAGGTCTGATAGTCGTCTGCACCGAAGCCGGGCGCGGTGTGAACGCAGCCGGTACCGCTGTCCATGGTAACGTATTCGGCGTAAACCAAGCGCGAGGTTTTATCCAGGAAGGGATGAGAGGCCACCATGTTCTCGAAGAATTCTCCGGGGAAGGTTGCCAATATTTCATAATTTTCAAAGCCGCCCAGCTTCATGGTCTTATCGGTGAGGGCTTCTGCCATAATATAGGTCTCGCCGTTTTCCGCCTTCACAAGCGCATAGCTTTCGCGGGGGTGCAGGCAGATCGCCATATTGCCGGGAAGGGTCCAGATGGTGGTGGTCCAAATAACGAAATAGGTATTTTCAAGGTCAAAGCCGCTAAGCTTGCCTTGATCGTCTTTTATCTTGAATTTAACGTAAACGGATGTACAGGGATCATCGTGGTATTCGATATCCGCCTCGGCAACCGCGGTTGCACAGAAGGGACACCAGGTAACGGGCTTAAGACCCTTATAAATATATCCCTTATCGAACATGGCACCGAAAATCTTAACCTCTTGTGCCTCGAAGTGCTTGTCCATGGTGCGATAGGGGGCATCCCAATCGCCCACAACGCCAAGACGCTTAAAGCCCGACATCTGCTTTTGAATAAAGTCCTCTGCGAAATCCTCGCACGCCTTTCTGAATTCGGGCACGGACATATCCTTGTTCAAATCCTTTTTGGATTTTTCAATAGCTCTTTCAATGGGCAAGCCGTGGTTATCCCAGCCGGGAACATAGGGGGTGTAATGACCGCTCATCGCCTTGGATTTAACGATAAAATCCTTTAAAACCTTGTTAAGAGCATGGCCCATATGGATATAGCCGTTGGAAAAAGGAGGGCCGTCGTGAAGCACGAACGGGGGCTTGCCTTCGTTCTTTTTAAGCAGCTTTTCATAAAGCTTGTTTTCTGTCCACTTTGCGAGCGTTTCGGGCTCCTTGGTGGGAAGATTTGCCCTCATCGGAAAATCGGTTGCGGGCAGATTAAGTGTATCCTTGTAATCCTTCATTGTCAAAACTCAAAAGCGTGCGGGAATGGGTTTATTCCGCTTCGCCTTCTCCCATCATATATTTAAGATATTCGTCCTCCGCCTTTTTGGCTTCCTTCGAAAGCTCGGGCTGAGGTGCTGTTGCGGTTTCTTCGGGCTCGGCAACGGCTTCTTCGGTTGCTTCGGGCTCTTCGGTTATGTGAACGGGCTCTTCCGCCTTAAGCTCGCGCTCGCGCATTGCTTTGCGGCGTTCGGTCTCTTCTTCGATCCTGCCCTTAACGTCGTTGAATATTCCCGCTATGATAGCATCGTCGTTGGGAAGAACGATATCCTCGATCTCGTTAACGCTAAGGTCCTTAAGCTCCTCGATGTGCTGACCGTAAAGCTCATAAACCTGTTTTTTGAAATCTATAATACGGGTGCGCATGACCCAAGCCTTTTCCTTTTCGGCTTGAAGCTGCTGGCGGAATTCGGCGATAACGCCGTCGCAACGGTCCTTTATCGCACCGGTGATAATGTCGGCGCGGTCGTTCGCGTCGGCAATTATCTTTTCTGCCATTTTCTGTGCCGAAATAAGAGTGCTTCTTATCGATTCCTCTTCATCCTTGATCTCATCAAGGTTGGTAACAACGATTCTCAGCTTGCGCTCGAGCTCATTGTTTTCGCGGTAAGCCTCGGTATATTTTTCGAGAACGAATTCGATATATTCGTCAACCTCTTGGGGACTATAACCCTTAAAGGTCTTTTGGAACTGCTTGTTTTTCAGTTCGTGAGGTGCCAGCATTTATAAACATTCCTTTCGGGATAATATTCAAAATAACATTAAAAAAACGCATAACGCCCGAAAGCACTGCTCTTTCGTCTTTTTTTACGAAAGCGGCAGTGCGGCTTGAACGAGCATTAATATAAAGTAGGTCGCCATAAACGAAACGTCGATCGGAAAATCCTCAAGAGCCGGAATATGCGACAGCAAAACTCTCACAGGGTAAACAACGGGCTCGGTTACAACACAGCAGAAAACGTTCAAGGGCATTTCTTCATCGAAGAAAAAGCTTAGCAAAACCCTTGCGAAAAGAAACAGCATCATCGCGGCGATGAAAAGGTGAACCGAGCGCGTTATAATATATAATAACTGGTCCAATATCGGTTATGCTCCGTTAATCAGCGGAAAAGCTCGCGGGGCTGTTTGTTCTGTGCTTCTTCGGCGGGAGCTTCCTTCTGCTCGCCGGAAACGTCAACGTTCTTGGGAGTAACAACGTAGGTGGCGTTAGCAACCTTCTTTACCTGACCGTCGATTGCGAAAACAACGCCGCAAAGGAAATCGATAATTCTCTTGGTGGTTTCTTTGTTGGTCTCTTCAAGGTTGAGAACAACGGTGCGTCTTGCAAGAAGGTGCTCGCCGATCTGGCGTACCTCATCAAAGCGCTCGGGCTTAACAACCTTCATTTCGAGAGCCGCGCCGGAAGAAATACCGCCGGTAGGTCTGGAAACGGGTGCCTTAGGTGCAGCGGGAGCAGGTGCGGGAGCCGCAACCTCTTCCTCTTCTTCATATTCTTCAAATTCTTCGTTGCCTTCGTAATCCTCATCTGCCTTGAAGATTCCGCTCAAGCGATCCATAAGACTCATAATGTACCTCCGATAAATATATGTTAAAATTTTTTTGCTTTGAAATTAAAGATTATAATTTCTTTTTCCGAATATCGCACTGCCGACGCGCACCAGATTCGAGCCGCATTCAACAGCGCTTAAATAATCGTCGCTCATGCCGAGCGATAGTATATCCATAATACTATTATCTACATTTTGATGTGATATGTCAACAAATATTTTCTGCATTTTGCAAAAATATTCGCAATTATTTCGGTTTTCGTCGCATTTGGGCGGAATTGCCATAAGACCGCGCAGCGAAACGTGGGGGAGCGAGCCTAAAAATCGGCAAAACTCGGAGGCTTTTTCGGGCTCGATGCCCGATTTGGTGGCTTCGTTTCCGATGTTTATCTCGGCAAGAATCGGCATAACTATTCCGTGCTTTGCCGCTTGGCGCTCTATTTCAAGCGCAAGGCTTTCTCGGTCAACCGATTGTATCATGTCCACTTTATCGATAATATATTTAACCTTGTTGGTTTGCAATGCGCCGATAAAATGAATTTCGGTTTTGTTTCTGTTTATGTGCTCGTATTTTTCCAAAAGCTCGTTAACGCGGTTTTCGCCGATAAGGTCGATTCCGCAGCCGATCGCAAAATTCATCAATTCGGGCGGAACGGTTTTTGTGGCGGCAAGCAGCCTTGCTCTGCCGTCTATCTCGGCTTTTATGCGCTCGATGCTTTCGGAAATTTGTTTTTTATCGTTCATTAAATTATCCTCATGCCGTCGTAAATATCAGTTCCGTCGATCACCACGGCATCGTGAAGCGAAAGTTCGGTTTTTGAGGAATAGGCGATATCGCGCCGATTCGGATAAGCGGGGTTTTTGGGGATCTTGCAAACCGAATATCTGCCATAGGTGTAGATAACCTCGGTTTTTTTGAAAACCACCTTCGAGCCTATAACCACGTAAACGCCGGTAACGCCATCCTTCATTCTGAGTGCACTGCTGCTTATTCTTATGCCCTCGTGGGTATCGTGGGGGATCTCAACGGTTTGGCAACGCGAATAATCAAATCCCTCGGGCATGATCTTTGTGCTGAACACAAGAACCGTCATATCCTTGTCGGTTCGCGGAATACGGCGCTCAAGCGTCATGTTGAGCTCGGTGTTGTTGGAATATTGGAAGGTTACGGGATAAACGTTTCCGTCGCGGAAGCCCTCGGCAGTGCGCTTGTCAAACGCAACTGCGATATACCAAGTTGACGAAGAAACTATCTTGCCCGCGTTCGAAGAAATAACGCTTTCATCGGGAACCGATTCCGAAAGCTTTTCGAACTCCTCGCCGGTAAGGCGGCTGAGATGCTCAAGTGTGAAAAGGTTTTCGTAACCGTCAACGTTCGAATAGAAATAACCGCTTTCGGGTGATTCGGTTATTATGCTTGCGCCCGAAAGCGCGGCGGTAAGCTCCTTGCGCTCGTGCGTAAGCCTCGAAAGCTCTGCGGCATAGCTGTCCTCGTTTATTATAGCTCTGCGGCGGTTCATAAGAATAAGAAGTTCTTCTTTTTCGCGAATGACCTTATCGAATTCGTTTGCGTCAACCTGTCTTATAATGGCAAGCATAAGCTCGTCTATTTGATCGTCGATCATTTTAATGTTGGTTGTCGAAGCGCCCGTCGAAAGACTGCTTCGCTCGAGAACGTCTATTCGCTTGTCGATCTCGCTGACGCGCTTTTGGATCTCGACGTCGGCGGGGTCGGAATAGGTAACCGCGATTTCTTCGCCGCGGCGCACTTTTTCGCCGTCTTCAACCAAAAAGCAGTTGGTTCCGCTTGCGGTTGCGGGAATAAGGTGCTCGTCGCGGAAGAGAAACGCTTCAAGCTCGGCGCGGTCGGTTATGTTTGCATAAGAGGCGTGTTCGGTCTCGAGGATCGCGCCGACGTTAAGCATAAGCTGAAGGAAAACGTATGAAACGATGGCAACCGCAAGCATTGCGGTACCGAACTGAGCGAAAAAGCGCTTTGTAAATTTCAAAAAGCGTTCGCTTTTGGTTTGTTGCTTGCCGATTCGCCGCGTTGCAACGGGCGTTGGCTTTTTCTGCTCGGGCAGGTTGTTGTTTTCTGCCATTTTCGTTCTCCTTTCGCTGTTTTATCAATAAAAACTAAATATAAACCGTTTCGTCGGCAGGCTTGCGGTTAAACCATGTAAGCTGGCGCTTTGCATAGTGCCGCGTGTTAAGACAAATGCTGTTTCTTACCGCTTCGATATCGCAATCACCGTCGAAATAGGGGTAAAATTCCTTGTAGCCTATCGCCTGCGAGGCTGTCGGGGTGTTTCTGAGCCCCTGCTCGACAAGAGACTTGACCTCGGCTTCAAGCCCAAGCTCAAGCATTTTATCGACCCGCCTGTCTATGCGCTCATAGATCGTTTCGCGCTCCTTGGGAATTATATAAACGGTTTTTGCATCGTAAATGCATTCCTTTTGCCTGCTTTTTCTGTCGAGCTCGGTTTTTGTCATGCCCGTGGTTAAAAACATTTCAAGCGCGCGCACAACGCGCTTTACGTTGTTTGGGTGTATTGCTTCCGCGCTTTCGGGGTCAACCGAAGCAAGCCTTGCGTGGAGCGCGTTTGCTCCGTTTTCTTCGGCTTCCTTAAAAAGCTCGGCTCTCAGCTCATAGTTGTCCTCGGCAACCGTCAGCTCGGTTCCCGAAACAAGCGTGTCGATATAAAGACCCGTTCCTCCCGCGATTATCGGAAGCTTGTTTCTCGATATAATATCTTCTATCGCTCTCGAGGCAAGCTCAACAAACCTTGCCGCCGAAAAGGGCTCGGTTATATCGGCAACGTCGATCAAGTGGTGAGGAATACCGCACATTTCTTCGGGGAAGGGCTTTGCCGTTCCGATATTCATGCCGCGGTATATCTGCATCGAATCGCCGCTGATTATCTCGCCGCCAAGCTCTTTGGCTTTTTCTATCGCAAGCGCGCTTTTTCCCGAAGCGGTGGGACCCACAACAACAAGCAGGGGTATCTTTTTCATGTTCACCTATATAATAAAAAAGAAAATAAAGGTGCGGCGCATAATACCGCATCCTTAATTTTAACACATTGTTATGTAAAGTCAATGGTTTTTCGGTGAATTTTATTTTATTGTCTTTTCAATACGCGTTTTTTATTCTTTGCGTCGGTGCTTTTCGAAAAAATGCCTTTTTGGCAGAAGACTTTTCAAGCGAGCGAAATTTTTGTTGCAGAAAAGCGCTTTTTCGCTATTTACTTTTAATAAGGTAAAGTGTATAATAAAATCAAACAAAAAAATCTTCGGTAAGGCAGGAGAGATTTAAAATGACGGATATGATAGTTAAAAGAGTTGAGGTCGGCATAATGCAGACCAACTGCTATATTCTCAAATCGCCCGATTCGCGCGATGCAATAGTTATCGATCCGGGCGACGATCTGACACTTATTCAGGATGCGCTCCATCGCGCCGATGCGGTGTGCCGCCTGATTTTGCTTACCCACGGCCACTTCGACCATATTCTTGCGGTGGGCGATCTGCGCGGCTATAACATTCCCGTTGCAATTCACGAAAACGATGCCCACCTGCTGACTGAGCGCGATATGTTCAGCGCTATCATAAATTATGATCCGCGCCCCTTCGATGCGCCCGAATATACTTTTTCGAAAGAGGGCGAATATTCAATAGCCGGCTTTGATTTTTACGTTATACCAACCCCCGGACACACAAAGGGCAGTGTTTGCTACGTTTTCGGCGGAATGATGTTCACCGGCGACACTCTTTTCAAAAACAGCATCGGTAGAACCGATTTCGGCGGCAACGAGCAAGAGCTTATGCGCTCGATACGTGCGCTTCGCGACCTTCCGGGCGATTATGAAATATTCCCCGGCCACGATGCGCCCTCGACGCTTTCGGATGAACGCCGAAACAATCCTTATATGAAGAGGGCTTAACCATGAAAACCGTTTTCGGTCTTTGCCCCGAAAGCTTCAAGCTTGTTTGGGGCGATCTTAAAGCATTTAACAAAAACAGTGTGGAAAAGCTTCCGAAAGAAATAGAGCTGGTTGCGGGCAAAAACGACACCGCCGCCTTTCAGCTTGTTGTTTCGGCGGACGAGGCTTTTGCGCTTTCGCTCTCGGGCGAGCCGTGGTTTTCGCAGAACGCGCTTCGCAAAAACCTTCGTGCCGAGCTTGAGTTTCCGCTTGAAAGCGAGCTTAAGCATATTGCTCTTTCGCTTTGCGATGATGCATTTCGCCGCGCCGATGCGCTTCTCGACAACAGCGTTGTCGAGGCTGATGCAAACGGCATTCTTTCGGTTTTTTGCGAGATAAAAATACCGCACGATGCAAGAAAGACAAGCTATTCGGGAAAAATAAGGCTGTTTTCCTCTTTCGGCTTCGAAAGAGAAGAGCTTGTCGGCGAATGCAATATTTCGCTTTCGGTTTTTAATTTCGTTTTCCCCGAAAACAAGCAAAACGGATTCCACCTCGATCTTTGGCAGCATCCCTCAAACGTCGCCCGTTATTACGGCGTTCCGCTTTGGAGCGAGGCTCATTTTGAAATTCTCCGAAAATATTGCAAAACGCTTGGCGAGCTCGGCGTTAAATCGGTGTCGGTGATCGCTTCCGAAATCCCGTGGAACGGTCAGGGCTGTCAGAACGAACAACGCTATAACGCAAACTTTTTCGAATATTCGATGATCGCGGTAACGCGAAACCGAAGCGGCGCACTCGAATTCGATTTTTCGGTAATGCAACGCTATATCGACCTTTGCGCCGAATACGGCATTGATGAATGCATTTCGGTTTTTGGCTTGGTTAACATTTGGGACACCTGCGAATACGGCGGCAAGCGCACCGCGCCCGATTATCCCGACGGCGTGCATATCCGCGTTTTTGATGAAGAAAGCGGCGCTTTCGATTATTTGCGCTCGGCGGCTGAGGTTGACGAATACATAAAGGCGCTCGAGAGCTATTATATATCCACCGCGCAAATAGACCGCGTTCGCATCGCCGCCGACGAGCCTGCCGATATCGAAGCCTATCGCAAGAGCTTAGAACACATTAAAGGCACCGCGCCCGCATTCAAATATAAAACGGCGATAAATCACGCCGAGTTCGTCAACGAATTCGGCAAGGATATTTACGATTTCGCGCCCTATATTTCGGCGATGTATTCGGAATACGATGCGCTCATGCAATTTAAGGCGGAAATGCCCGAAAAGCGTTTTCTTTATTACGTTTGCTGTGCCCCCGAAATACCCAACAGCTTTTTAAGAAGCGAGCTTACCGATTGCTATTTTATCGGCGCCCTTGCGGCTTATGCGAAAATGGACGGCTTTTTGCGTTGGAGCTATACCGTTTGGACCGAAGATCCGCTTAACGATTCTCGCTTCGGCCCGTTCCCCGCAGGCGACCTTTGCCTTGTTTATCCCGCAAAAAACGGCGCGCCCCTGCTAACGCTGCGCTGGAAAGCTCTCTATCGCGGCATAAAGCTTTTCGTGTTGCTTAAGGAAGCCGAAAAGCGTTCGCTTAACGAAGCGCTCGAGAGGGCATATTCGCTTATTTTAAAGGAACGCGATATAAAGAAGCTTTACGGCGTTTGGGAACGCGATAAAATGATGTCTTACGACTATAACGATTACCGCGAAGCCGAAAAGGCATTGCTTTCGGCATTGGAGGAAAAATCATGAACGAAACCGTAAACAACCTTATAAAAAGAAGAAGCATTAAAAAATACAGCGACCGTCCCGTTTCGAAGGAGGACATAAAAACGATTATCGAGGCAGGGCTTTATGCCCCCACGGGCAGAAACCGCCGATGCACGCTGTTTCTTGTCGTTACCGATAAGGAAATACGCGATAAAATATCGAAGCTGAACGCGACTGTGCTCGGCAGTGATGCCGATCCGTTTTACAACGCGCCCGCCGTTATCGTCGTGTTTGCCGACAGAAGCGTCAACACACACGTTGAGGATGGCTCCTGCGCGATGAGCAACCTTATGAACGCGGCGTTTTCAATGGGAATAGATTCTTGCTGGGTGCATCGCGCAAAAGAGGTTTTCGATTCCGAAGAGGGCAGAGAGCTTGCCCGTTCGCTCGGTGTTCCCGACAGCCACGTCGGCATCGGAAACTGCATTCTCGGCTACCGCGATTGCGATTATCCCGTTCCCGCCGAGAGAACCCAAAAGGTGATTATCATTTAACGGAGTTAAGCTTATGAAATACAGAAAACTGTTTAAAAGCCTCGGAATATTAGTTCTTTGCGCACTCATTTTGCCCGTTTTCGCCTCCTGTAACGGCGAAACGGCAGAAAGCTCTGACGATATCGGCACAGAACAGTCGGAATCCTCTCAAGATTCCGAAAGCAAGCCGAAAATAAGGCTCGGCGATATCGAATATGAAATATCGGGAATAAACGCCGATTCTTCCGAAAACGGAATTTATATTTACAACCGCGAGCTCGGCGAGCCTGCGGCAGAAAAGATTTCCGAATCCGATAACGGATTTTTTGACGTCGCGATAGTTAACGGAACCGTTGCCGCAATTTTCGAAAAGGGCTCGACCGCGCCGATTCCCGAAAGCGGATGCGTTATTCGTTTTCGCGGTCAGAACGAGCCCGAATTCGCCGTCGGCGATACCGCCAAGGGCGACGTATTAAAAAGCGTTTATCTTCCCGAAAAATATTTCCGTTGCGGCGATATCGTTGTTCCGATCGGCTATGAAAACACCACCCGAACCGCCGAAGACACCGGCTTTTTGTTCGATTCGCGCTGGTATTCGGCAACCACCTGCTCGAATATCTATTGCACCGAAATTGCCGTTGCCGACGGAAAAATAACCGAAATAAACCGTTCGGGCGACAATATCGGCGATACGAGAATTCCCGAGGAGGGCTATGTTGTTGCCGTTGGGCAGGGAAGCATAAACGAGCATAAGGTTCGCAATCTTAAGGTCGGCGACGATGCCGAACTCGTGCTTTCTAAAAGCCTTTATACCGTTGAGCGCCTGACTCATATCGGCAAAGATCGAAACCGCCCCGACGACGGCTTCGTTATCTATACCGATGCAAACGAAAAAACGCCGCCCTCGCAGAACTTAACCGAGGCTTCGGTTGATGCATCGGGCAGAATAATTGCCGTTTATAAAACAACGAACGGCGTTAATTCAATACCCGAGGGCGGATTCGTTATCTCGGCTTCGGGCAACAGCGCGCTTGCGCTTGCGAATATCGCCTCGGTCGGCGACGACGCCGTTTTAAACGACACGCGCTTCGTTTGCATTATAACAACGCCCATAACCGAGCTCGCGCGTCTTAAAAAAGAACGCGATCTGCTTCTTGATGAGTTCAAAAAGCAGGTCGGAAAGCTTTCGCATATCGATTTCGAAAAGGCATCGGGCATTATTTCCGATATGTCGGGCAGAATAACCGAAGCCGAAGCAACACTGGGAACGCTCGAATCCGATTCTGCGCAAGCCGAAAACAACGGCTTTAACGGCAGGGTGCTTGCCGAAGCGGTGGCTTCGCTTCAAACGCTTGCCGAGGATTGCAGAAAAGAGCTGGTTCCGAGCATTTCGGTCCAAGACAGAACCGCTTGGGTAACGCTTGGCGAATATAACTATGATAACAGCATTCTCGTTCATTATAAAACACGCGAGGAAATAACCCATGCCGTTGCCTATGCGGCATCGCTTGGGCTTAACACCCTTATAATCGACAATATCGCCGCGGGCTATGCCGTTTATCCCTCAAAGGTCGAGGGGTTGGTGCGTCTGCCGGGTTATGAAAGCATCGATTATATCGGTGCGTTTTCCGAGGAATGCAAAAAGCAGGGAATAAGGCTTATTGTTATGGTAAACGCCTTTTCGAGCGTTTATAATAAGGTAAGCTATCCCGAAAACCATTATATAAACGTTTATAAGGATAAATGGCTTAAAACCAACAAGGGCAAAACCTCGGGTCCCGATAACGTAACAACGCTCGACCCTGCCGATCCCGTTATTCAGGAGTTCAACCTTGCGGTAATTAAGGAACTTGCCGAAAGCTATGACATCTTCGGCGTTCAGGCGGACTATATGCGTTATCCGCTTCCTTATTATTATCAAGAGCACAATTATGAGGATTTCGGCTATAACGAAAGCTCGGTTTCCGGCTTTGTTAAAAAATACGGCGTAAACCCCGCAACGATCAAAATAAGCGATCCGCGCTGGGCAGATTGGTGCAAATGGCGCCGCGATATTATTTCGGCATATCAAAAGCGCTTTTATCAAACCGTAAAAGAGGTAAATCCCGCGCTTAACGTCAGCTTCACCTGTTTTGCCGATTATAACGACAGGCAAAAATATGTATACCAAGACGTCGAAAAATGGATAGAAAACGGATTCGTCGATGCTATCTATCCCATGATCTACGGTGCCGATACCGAATATCAGCTCGGTTATGCAAATCAAATCTTGCCGGTTACCGAGCACACCGATCTTATTCTCGGGGTCGGAACCTACGTTCGCGCAACCCATGAATCGCTTGTCGAGCAGCTCGTTATGCCCTATGAGCTTTGCGCTGAGGGAACCTCAAACTTCACTTTGCGCTATATCTCGCTTTGCGGCTATGACGAAACCGTAAGAAACGCATTCCGCGTTAAAGCAACACCCGCAACCGCTTCGGGCGTTGAACTTACAGATGCGATCTGCGAAATGCTCGGATACCGCGCCGAATCGCTTCGCTATGCAACGCGCTTTACATCCGAAAAGGCAGAAGAATCGGCGCTTGCGGGTATAAGCGCGCTCGGCGAAAGGATAAAAGCGCTTGCTTCAAGCCTTTCCGAAGAAACCGCCGAAATCGTGCTTTCCTCCGAGCTTAAAAGCATTAAAGCCGAGCTCGAATCGGGCACTGCAAAGGTTCCCGAATCGGTAAAGAGCGCCTATGTTCACGATATCGATTACGCCCTCGGCTTGCTGGATTAAATTTGATTACGTAACAAAAAAAGCACGGATGTCCGTGCTTTTTTTGATTTAGAGAATAGTGAAGAGTGAAAAGTGAAGAGTGAATGAGTAAAAAATCCTTCGAACGAGTTCGAAGGATTTTTGGTGACCCGTAGGGGAGTCGAACCCCTGTCTTCGCCGTGAGAGGGCGACGTCTTAACCACTTGACTAACAGGCCGTGCAAATAAATATACCACAAGTTTTTCGGTTTGTCAATAGAAAATTTATAATTTGGAATCGCGTTGGAAAGAATATCATATATAGTGAATTGAACGGGGGTTTTAATATGTTACCGCAAGAGCCTTACAAAAGATTTGCCGTAATAACTCTTTATGCCGCGGTGGGCGCGGCGCTTGTTTATTTTGTGTTCAGCTATCTTTGGGGCGTGCTGCTTCCGTTTATTATCGCATACGTATTCGCCGAGTTTTTCAAGCCCGTCGTTAAATATTCCGAATCGCATTCGCGCTTTCCGAAGCGCACCTTTGTGCTTACCGTTGTTTTGCTTGCGGCGGGCGCGCTGGGGCTTTTGGTTTATGCGCTCGGAAAACAGCTCGTTTCCGAAATAAAAGAGCTTTCGGGCGCGGTCAAAAGCACGCTTGCTCTTATAAGAAGCGACGATTCCTATGCTGCGCAGGCGATAGAAAAGATAAATTCGATGATACCCTTTTTCGACGTTCGAGATCGGCTTTGGGAAATGCGCGGCAATCTCGAAGAGGAGCTTTGGGGAATGCTTCTTTCCTTCGGCGAAAAGCTCTCGGGCGGAATAATCAGCCTGCTCGGCGGTGCGGCGGCGTTTTTGCCCAAGGCGGTGCTTAGTGCGGTCGTTGTTATAATTGCAACCTATTATTTTGCCGTTGACAGAATAAAGGTGAACTGCTTTTTTCTTTCGCTGTTCCCGAAAAGGCTTCGTCCTCTGCTTAAAAAGGCAAAGGATGAGCTGGCAAACACCGTGGGCAAATATTTAAGAGCCTATGGACTTCTGTTTTTAATAACCTTTTGTGAGCTCTTGGCGGCGTTTTTGCTTATGGGCGTTGAATATGCCTTCGTGCTTGCGCTTGTTATCGCGATAGTTGATATCCTGCCGATCCTCGGCACGGGAACCGTGCTTATCCCTTGGGGAATAAGCGCGCTTTTGATAGGCAACTACTCGCGCGGAACCTGGTTGCTTATCACCTATGCGGCAATAACGGTTATAAGGCAGATAACCGAGCCGAAGATAATAGGAAAATATATCGGTCTTTCGCCGCTTGCAACGCTTGCCTCGATGTATATCGGATTAAAGCTTATGGGCTTGGCGGGGTTGATCGTTTTTCCGCTCGGCGCAATAGTTATAAAACGCATGATCGAGCTTAAAAACGAAGCCGAGCGCGAGCTTAATCCTTCCAGATAAAGCGGTAGTTTATCGATTCGCCGCCGTCAACAAGAATGTTCTGACCCGTGCAGAATTTGTTTGTAACCGTTAAAAAATATGCCCACTCGGCAATCTCCTCGGGCGTTGCCCAGCGCTTAAGCGGAGTTTCATCCATTATCGCGTTCCAAAGCGCTTTGTCGTTGATAACGCATTCGTTAAGCGGCGTAAGCACTCCGCCGGGGTCCAAGCTGTTGCAGGTTGCACCGAGGGGAGCGATGCGTATCGCAACGTTTTTCGTATAGGAAAGAACTCCGCCCTTGCTTGCGCAGTATTCGGGAAACTCCGAGCCGGTGTGTCCGCTTGCCGAGCCGATGTTAAGAACCGAAACAATGCCCTTGCGGAACGCGTATTTTTCGGTAACCGAAATAAGCGCCTTGAGGTTTATGTCGATGTCTTCCTCGTTTTGCGTTCCCGCGTTGTTTATAAGTATTTCGATTCCCTCGATCTCGGGAAGCTTTTCCTTTTCGCGTATATCGCAAACGTAATGGGTATAAAGCGGGTCGGCAATGCCCGATTCCAAGCGATCTATGCCGATGATCTCGTGCCCGTTTTTCAAAAACAGCTCGGCAATGGCTTTTCCTATGCCCTGCGAGGTGCCTGTTATAAGAACCTTCATTTTTTCTTTTCCTTTTCAATAAATTCAAGATATTCCTTGCCCACGGCTTCCTTTTTCCACCGCATTGTTATGCGGTAGGCAATCGGCGAAAAGGCGATCTCCATTATAAGCTCGGCAACCGCGCCCGTAAGTGCGCAGGTCGCGCATTGAAGAACCGTCCAATGAAAGCCGGCCCAAAATATCGGGGCGCAAATAACGAAAACTATTACCGAGAAGATAAAATTATCCAAAAACTGTGCAACAAAGGTTGAAATATAAGACCTCGTTGCGAACGCGAGCTTACCGTCGGGGTTTTTGCGGAAAAGTCTGCCGATAATGCGGTTTAGCCCGTTGTTAATAACCGCCGAGGCGAGAAACGCCGCCGTGCTTCCCATTAAAATAAACCATGTGCCTCCGAAAATTCCGTTAAACGCGCTGTAATCGTTTGCATTCGAGGGTATTGCGCTCGCAACGAAAAATATAAGGCAGGTAAGCAGGTTTATCGCTGCGGCAAGCAACGAGATCGTGTTCGATGCCTTTGCGCCGAAATGCTTGGTTATCATGTCCATGCACATAAAAGAAAGCCAAGAAATAAGAATTCCGCCGTCAAGCGCTATCCATTCAAGCTGAAGCAGCGTTTTGTTTGCGAGCAGGTTCATGCATATAACGCTCACAACAAACAGCGTAACCACAGCCGCGGGAATTGATCTCAGCAATATTCTGTATTCTTCAAGCTCGCGCTTTATTTTGTTCGTTATCGCTTTTGCCACCTTTGGCACCTCCGCGAAAATGCTTTTTCAATCAATTTATTTATTATACCACATATTTTTGCATAAGTCTACCGTGCAAAATGGTTTTGCGTTGAAAAAACATTTACTTTTGCAAAGTTTTGTGCTATTATTAAAACAGCATAATTGGAGGTTTCCGAATGGATATAATTGCAAGAATAGCAGAAGAACTTAAAATAAGAAAAACTCAGGTCGAGGCTGCCGTTAACCTTATCGACGAGGGCAACACAATTCCGTTTATTGCCCGTTACCGTAAGGAAGCAACCGGCTCGCTCGATGACGAAAAGCTTCGCGAGCTTGGCGAGAAGCTCGAATTTTACCGCGCGCTCGATGCTCGCCGCGCCGACGTTACCCGTCTTATAGACGAGCAGGGCAAGCTTACCGAGGAGCTTACGCAGGCGATAGAAAACGCTCAAACGCTTGCCGAGCTTGAGGATATCTACCGCCCCTATCGTCCCAAGCGCCGAACCCGTGCAAGCATTGCGGCAGAAGCAGGGCTTACTCCGCTTGCCGAACTTATGCTCGAGCAGAGGAAGGACCTCGACATTCTTTCGGAAGCGGAAAAATATTTAAACCCCGATAAGAAGATCGAAACCGCAGAGGATGCGCTTGCGGGCGCGCGCGATATTATCGCCGAGCGCGTTTCGGATAACGCCGAATACCGCAAGTGGATAAGAGAATTTACATATAAGACAGGCAACCTTATTTCCAAGGCAAAAACCGAAGAGGATACCGTCTATCGCCTTTATTACGATTATTCCGAGCTTCTTTCCAAAATGCCCTCTCACCGTATTCTTGCGGTCGACCGCGGCGAAAAGGAGGGTGTGCTTTCGGTTAAGGTAGAAGTAGATAAGCAAAAGGTGTTCGATCACCTGCGCGCCGAAATATTAAACGGCAGGGAATGCTCCTCTACCGACCACGTTCGCGCCGCCGCCGAGGATGCCTACGAGCGCCTTATCGCGCCCTCGGTTCAAACCGAAATGCGCAACCTTATAACCGATAACGCGCAGGAGCAGGCAATTCGCGTTTTCGGCGAGAACCTGAAAAATCTTTTGATGCTTCCTCCGGTTCGCGGAAAGGTTGTTATGGGCTTCGACCCCGCATACAGAACCGGCTGTAAGATCGCGATAGTCGATGGCTTCGGCGACGTTCTGGCAACCACCGTCGTTTATCCCACCCCGCCCCAAAACAAAACCGAAGAAGCCAAGGCAACGCTTAAAAAGCTTATAGATAAGCACAAGGTAGATATTATTTCGATCGGCAACGGAACCGCCTCGAAGGAGAGCGAGATATTCGTTGCGGGCATGATAAAGGAGCTTGACCGCGAGGTCAGCTACATAATGACAAACGAGGCGGGCGCTTCGGTATATTCGGCATCAAAGCTTGCAAGCGAAGAGTTCCCGCAGTTTGACGTTTCGTTAAGAAGCGCCGTTTCAATAGCAAGAAGACTTCAGGACCCCCTTGCCGAGCTCGTCAAGATCGACCCCAAGGCAATAGGCGTTGGTCAGTATCAGCACGATATGGAGCAAAAAGCGCTCGACAATTCGCTTGCGGGCGTTGTTGAATCCTGCGTTTCGGGCGTTGGTGCCGATCTTAACACCGCTTCGGTATCTTTACTTTCGCATATTGCGGGCATCAATTCGAAAATCGCAAAAAGCATTTATGAATACCGCACGACCGTTTCGAAATTCAAGACCCGTGCCGAGCTTTTAAAGGTTAAGGGCATCGGCGAAAAGGCTTATAAGCAGTGCGTCGGCTTCCTGCGCGTTCCCGAAAGCAAAGAGGTGCTCGATAACACCTCGGTCCACCCCGAAAGCTACAAAGCCGCTTATTCCTTGCTTGAGCTTCTCGGCTATACCGCCGAGGACGTGCGCTCGCGCAACCTAAAAGAGCTTCGCTCGCGCCTTGAAAGCCGCGGAAACGAAAAGGTTGCTTCCGAGCTCGGAATCGGCGTTCCCACGCTTTGCGATATCGTTTCCGAGCTTGAAAAGCCGGGCAGAGACCCGCGTGATGAGCTTCCGCCCCAGATATTAAGAACCGACGCGATGGATATTTCGTCGCTCAAAACGGGAATGGAGTTTGTCGGAACGGTCCGCAACGTTGCCGATTTCGGCGCATTTGTTGATATCGGCGTTCATCAGGACGGCTTGGTTCATATTTCCAAGCTCAGCGACAAGTTCGTTAAGCGCGCTAGCGACGTTGTTAAGGTCGGCGATATCGTCAAAGTGAGAGTTATCGACGTTGACGTTGCAAAAAAACGCATTTCGCTTGAAAAAATACGCTGAAAATTGCAATTTTGCTATTGCAATCATTCAAAAAGCGTTGTATAATTACTCATTAAATTAATAATGTATATTCAAACCATCGGAGGTTATATTTTATGCAGATCAGCAATCAGTATCTTCAAGAGCTTTACGCTCAGGTTGAAAAGCGCAATGCAGGCGAGAAGGAATTCCTTCAGGCTGTAGGCGAGGTTTTCGAATCTCTTTCTCCCGTTATCGATAAACGCCCCGACCTTGTTGCCGCAGGCGTTATGGATCGCATCGTTGAGCCCGAACGCTTCATTCAGTTCCGCGTTGCTTGGGTCGACGATAGCGGCAAGGTTCAGGTAAACCGCGGCTTCCGCGTTCAGTTCAACAGCGCGATCGGCCCCTATAAGGGCGGTTGCCGCTTCCATCCCAGCGTTTGTTCCTCTGTTATCAAGTTCCTCGGCTTTGAACAGACCTTCAAGAACTCCCTCACCGGTCTTCCTATGGGCGGCGGCAAGGGCGGCGCAGACTTCGACCCCAAGGGCAAATCCGATAACGAGATCATGCGCTTCTGTCAGGCATTCATGACCGAGCTTCAAAAATATCTCGGTCCCGATACCGACGTTCCCGCAGGCGACATCGGCGTTGGCGCAAGAGAAGTCGGCTATATGTTCGGTCAGTATAAGCGCATCCGCGATGAGTTCACCGGCGTTCTCACCGGTAAGGGCCTTTCCTATGGCGGCTCGCTTGCAAGAACTCAGGCAACAGGCTACGGTCTCTGCTATTTCACCGATAACATGCTCAAAAAGAAGGGCGACAGCTTCAACGGCAAAACCGTTGTTATCAGCGGCTCGGGCAACGTTGCTATCTATGCTTGCGAAAAGGCGACCCAGCTTGGCGCAAAGGTAGTTGCAATGAGCGACTCCAACGGCTACGTTTACGATGCAAACGGCATCAAGCTCGACGTTATGAAGCAGATCAAAGAGGTTGAGCGCGCAAGAATCAAGGAATATGCAAACCGTGTTGAAGGTGCAGTTTACACCGAAGGCAAGGGCATTTGGACCATCAAGTGCGATATCGCTCTCCCCTGCGCTACTCAGAACGAGCTCAACGGCGATGATGCAAAGACGCTTATCGCAAACGGCGTTAAATACGTTGCAGAGGGCGCAAATATGCCCTCAACTCCCGATGCTATCGAAGCATTCCTCTCCAACGGCGTTTATTTTGGCCCCGCAAAGGCGGCAAACGCAGGCGGTGTTGCAACCTCCGGTCTCGAAATGAGCCAGAACAGCATGCGTCTCTCTTGGACCTTCGAAGAGGTTGACGAAAAGCTTCACGGCATTATGAACGGCATTTTTGAAAGCGCAACCAAGGCTGCAAAGGAATATGCAAACAGCGAGGACAACCTCGTTGCAGGCGCAAACATTGCGGGATTCCTTAAGGTCGCCGACGCAATGAAAGCACAAGGCGTTTTATAATCATAACGGCGCAGACCGCAAAAGAACCGAGGTTTTCTCGGTTCTTTTTTGCTTTGAAAGAACAGCGCTCTCGCAGTACCTTGCGTTTGTACAGCTTCGGCGCTGTTCTTTCAATCTGCATCCGTTTGTTGCGTTGGCAAAGCTGTCTTCGCTCTCCCCAAAAATGCAAGCATTTTCGGGGACCCCCATATTCATGTGAGTTCCGTTTGCTCGCGCCAATCTCATGCGCGTCGCTACGCGCCTTGTCTGAGATTGCGGAACTCCAAGGAGTTTTTTCCGAGGCGCGTGTCCTCGGAAAAAACGGGATTATAATTGTATAATCATAACGGCGCAGACCGCAAAAGAACCGAGGTTTTCTCGGTTCTTTTTTTTGCTTTGAAAGAACAGCGCCCTCGCAGTACCTTGCGTTTGTACAGCTTCGTTTTTTGTTATGTATGTTTGACGAATACGCGCTTTTGTTCATTTTTTATCTTGATCGTATGAACGCCGACAAAGCGTTTTTTCTCCGCAACACGGGCATTTTGTTACGAATTCGAAATAATCCTGAGAATGAGAGGCGAAATTAAACACTCGCTTTTTCACAAAAAATCGGTTTTTGCATTTGGGGCAATATGCCCAAAAATCCTTGGGCATATTAACTATTATCAAAAATGCGCTTGCAATCAATATGGGGCTGATAACTATAAGGCTCAGCCACCACGGAACCTCATACCGCGTTCCGTCGGCAAAATGTATTTCGCACCCCGTGAGAATTATCGAAACCGGGCATACAGAACTCAAAAGGAATTTTTTCATAATATCCTCCTTTAATCGTCGGGAGAATGGGATACGTTGCAAAAGCTTTTCTTTTGGCAACGGGGACATTTTAAAAATGCCGATTCATTTGACATATTGTGGAGAAATATATACTTTTTCTTTTTGGGATAAAAGCATTTTTTGCACTTGGGGCATATGTATTTATTTTTTGAAATATCTTTTTTGGAGCATAATGCGATTATCAACAAAAACAGTATTACGGCAAAAGCAGCTATTATAAATGGCAAAATTCGTCAGATCCTCTCTTAAATTCTATAATAACTTGTCCAAAGCCCGTCGATTTTCTTATTATGAAAAACAAATTTAAACTTTAACCCCATTTTTTCATAACGGACAAAGGAATATATTATGTTGGCGTGATTCGGGTCTGTTGTTATGGTTTCAATTGCGACAAAATTCCCGACAGGAGCCAAAGTGTCCTTCATCATTGCCGAAAAGGCGGATTCGGGCATATAGTCGGAAAGGGTTTTTGAAAAATAACATTCTGCGTTTTTGTAATCTTTATCACATATTGCTTTGGTGCAAATGTTTGCAATTTCTATAAGCAGTGCGTTCCCTTCGGGCGATGTTTCCGCGGCTTTGCGGTTAAAAATATCCTCCCCCGAATCGATAACAGCCAAAGCCTCGTTTAATAGCTCTATTTCTCGGCTTTTTTCCGATATCCAAGATATTATTTCAGCTCGACGCGTCAAGACTGCATTTCTCAGATCAGAGTTTTCTTTTCTCAACTCTTTGATTGCTTTCACCGAAAGGCCGAGTGTTCGCAAAACGAGAACGTTATGTATCTCGGAAACCTGCGCTTCGGTATATTTACGCCTCGAAGAAAGACCTTCTTTTGTGCTCTCTATAATGCCTTTCTCTTCATAAAACCGCAAGGCTCTAGAGGTGGTTCCGAGCATATTGCAGACCTTGTTGATATCGTAAAGCATAAATTCACCTCAAGACTATTATACAACTTTACCCAAGGTCAATGTCAATACTTTTCTGCCTTTTAAACCCTCAATTTTTTATTGATAAGCTCGGCAAGGGGAAGCACCCCGAGCGCAAGAAGCGCCCAAAGCAGTGAATAAAGCGGGCATACCTGACCGAGAATATTAAAACGAACGCCGCTGTAATCCCAAACGTTCATTTTAAGCAAAAGGTTAAAAACCACGCCGAAAATAAACTCAACCGCCGTAACGCCCAGCGAGCACACCGCCGCCTTGCAAACGGCTGTGCGCTTTTTCAGCTTTTCGGCAACCAACGAAAAAATAACGAAGCAGATACCGCCCGCAATTATCATCGTCCAATGAGTTTTGCCGCGCCAAAGTATTTCGATTATCGCATATCCCATTCCGCCCGAGGCGAAAAACACCGCAACTCGTTTTGCGTTTTTCAAAAAAATCACCCGTTGTAGTTTTTTACAAACGGGTGATAATTATTCAAACTATTTTGTTTTCGATATATTCGCGAACCTCGGTTTTTTTTATGCCGAAAACAACGGCAAGCTCGCCGAAAAGCAGATCTTCGGCTTTTTTAACGAAACGTTCGTCGATCGCCGAAAGCTTTCTTTTTTGTTGAGCAAGAACCCTTCTTTTTTCGTCAATAGACCTTGAAAGCTTCAAAAGCTCGCCGCAATCGTGAGTTTTTATTATTCTGTCATATTTTTCGTTAAGATCGCGCGGCGAGGTGCCTTTGTGTATAACGATCTCCTGCGAGCAAATATCGGCGATCATGGCGTCGGCTTCTTCCTTTGTTATAACCGCGCGCATGAAAACGTTGCCGTTTTCGGTTGGAGTAAAGATCATAAAGCTTTGATTAAGCGGCTTGAGCTTATAGCATTCCTTTTCACCGTCGGGCATAGTTTTAATAACTATCTCTTCAACCGAGCAAACGCCGGTTTCGCCGTAAACGACATAATCTCCTATCGAAAATCTCATATTCAACCCCCATGAAGCCAAAAAAAGAAAAGCCCAAAGAAGCGCAAGCACGCTCTTTACTATGATATCATTATAGCACAAAAATTTTGTTTTCGCAAGCAGAATTTTGCGATTTTATATTGACAAATTTTGATGAAATTGCTAATATGTTTTCTTCAAAAGCCGAATCAAGCGGCAAAAAACTTTGAAATTTGTTGTATTTCCTATTGTAATTCGGCTTTCCAACTGCTATAATATTTCATCATAAATTTTGTGCTTTTATTATAATATAGGAGGAACTCACTATGCAAAACAATATCCGCCCCGATTCTATGGCACGGATTAATTCCAAAGCGCTTGCCGATGCGTTCATCGCCGAGCAGGTCAACGAGATACGCGCCCAAGTTGGCGATAAAAAGGTTTTGCTGGCGCTCTCGGGCGGTGTCGATTCATCGGTCGTTGCGGCTCTGCTTATTAAAGCAATCGGAAAACAGCTTGTCTGCGTTCACGTAAACCACGGCCTCATGCGCAAGGATGAATCCGAAAACGTTATCAAGCTTTTCAAGGACGGCATGGATGCCAACCTTATCTACGTTGACGCAACCGATCGCTTCCTCGGTCTTCTTGCCGATGTTAGCGACCCCGAAAGTAAAAGAAAGATCATCGGTGCAGAGTTCATCAACGTTTTTGCCGATGAAGCAAGAAAGCTTGAAGGAATCGAGTTTCTCGCACAGGGCACTATCTATCCCGATATTCTCGAAAGCATAAAGCAGGCAGAGGGCAAAAAGGCCGTTAAATCCCACCATAACGTCGGCGGTCTGCCCGAGGATCTTCAGTTCGAGCTCGTCGAGCCTCTCAAGCTTCTCTTCAAAGACGAAGTTCGCGTTGTCGGCGAGGCACTCGGTCTTCCTCACGCAATGGTCTACCGTCAGCCGTTCCCCGGCCCCGGCTTGGGTGTTCGCTGTCTCGGTGCAATCACGCGCGACCGTTTGAATGCACTTCGCGAGGCGGATGCAATCCTTCGCGAGGAATTTGACATAAACGGTCTTGCCGAAAAGGTTTGGCAGTATTTTGTGGTTATTCCCGATATTAAATCGGTTGGCGTTAAGGATGAAAGCCGCTATGAGGGCTGGCCCGCGATCATTCGCGCGGTCAACACCGTCGATGCAATGTCGGCAACCATTGAAGAGATCCCCTATGCTGTGCTTCATAAAATAACCGCTCGTATCACTAACGAGGTTGAAGGCATCAACCGCGTTCTCTATGACCTCACCCCCAAGCCCTCGGGCACGATCGAGTGGGAATAATATCAACTGGCTAACAAGTGCCCGAAAACCCTTGGAAACAAAGGGCTTTCGGGCACTTATGCACTTTAGAAAAATTCTTCTGCAACACTTTTGCAACACGCAATGGAAAAAGTGTAAAAAGGAATAGTTGCGGGTGGTTTGGGAGTTAATAACGAGACGAAGAGAGGTATTACATATGAAGTGTCCGAGTTGCGGAGCAGAAGCGAAAGGAAAGTTCTGCGAATACTGTGGAAGTGAAATGCCACAGGAAAAACCAACTGTTAATATTACAAACAATTACTATGGTAGTACTACACCCTATGATAATACCGAGATTGAAAGCACTCTCGGTAAATGTCCTAAGTGCGGTAATTCCAAAATCACATTCAAGAGAGAGCGAGTAGGTACTGCAACCCAATCTCGTTCCCGTAAAAATTACATTGGCACGGGTAGACAAGGGCAATCCGTAAGTCAATCCGCATATAGAACCGTTGGTGTTTGTCAAAACTGCGGTTACACTTGGAATCCTAATGCAACGAATAAGGGATCTGGTAAAAAGACTTGGTTGTGGGTTCTTGGTTGGATTTGCATTTTCCCGGTGCCCCTTACTATCTTGCTGTTGAGAAAGAAAGATATGAAACCTGCGGTTAAATACGGTATTATCGCCGTCGCTTGGATTCTGTTCTTGGTTATTGGTATGGCTGGCAATAGTGAAACCGATGTTCCTCAGACCGACACACCGCCGTCTTATAACGAAACCGTGCATAGCGACCAAACCACGGACAATTCTTCTGCTGATACCAATGCAAGCGAAGATAATAACAAGACAACTAACGACACTACTACCGAAGCAGAAACTTTGGATGTTGTCCTTAACAATTATATTATTGATGTAGTAAGCAAGTATAATGCACAGGCAACAGAACAACTTGTATTTGTTGAGGACTTTATCCCGTCCGACAAAGAGAGTGGACATTATAGAACCGAGTTTAGATTAACAGCATACAAAGATGCTGTTGGCAAATCCTATCTGCTTGGTGACAAGGTTGTTGACATTATTGCTTCGCAAACTATTTTTGGAGAAATTAACTGTCGAGTTTATACCAACGATACCAGTCTGGACCAGGTTATCGCTCTGCTCCGAGGTTTCTCACCTGTTTTTGATGCGGAATTAACTGCTGGCGAATTGCAAGAAACTATAACCGAGGTATCTACGAAGAAAACCGCCAATGGTTATTATTTTGGCGAGTTAGGAATCACCTTGTTTGGTAGCGATGAAAAGGGTTATGAACTAATGCTCAAAAGCGACTAATTGCGGAAATATTTCCGTCAGGCCACGTAAAAAAGGTAATACATTAAACACTACCAATACATAATAGCCTCTCGGCACTATTCCGCAAGCAATTTTGCAACTTTTTCTGCAACAAAATTTTTGATAAATGAAATAATGGGTGGAAAAGTTGGTTCAAAATTGCTGTTTAGGATAATATTTAGGGTATAAATAAGCCAAAGAAGAACCCCGAAAAAGAGTGGGAATAATATCGGACATTCCCATACAAATCCGTTTTACAAGGAATAACAATCGAATCTTTTGCAAACAGTCTCGTCATTAATTGGTGAGGCTGTTTTTTTATATATCAAACGAAACTGTTTCGCCATCCCGGCGGGGTGTGTCGATATGTGCAAATGCCTAAAAAATGCATATCTGCAACTATATAACGCCATGGCGCGAGCGATATAATAAAATAGACCGAGAAAACGGATTAACGCAGTCTTGCTGTTGAGTCAGCGAGGCTGCGCTTTTTTATGTCAATTTATACAAAATGTACTAATTTATCATATTGCATATTGACTTTTTTGAACATTGGTGCTATAATTACCATGTAAATAGGGCGAAATAGACGTTCGTGCAAAAGGCTTCTTTTTAATGCCGCTCCAAATATTGTGGCTAAAAAACGAACACTGCATTAAAACAGCACAGCATATTGTAATCATGCTGTGCTTTGGTTCAAAAATCAGCAGGCGACGGTTTCAAAACGGCAGTTGCCTGTTTGCAATTTCGGCAAAGCGCGAAAAGGTCTGTTTTTCAAAAGTAAAGAAAGCTGGTTTTTTGGCATTATGAACAAAACGGTTAAAAAAGTGTGGAATTGGATAACGGCGGCTATCGTTATCGTCGTTGTTATAGTGGCGTTGTTGCTTGTCGGCGCGCGCATTGCGGGCTTTCACGTTTACGCCGTCCTTTCCGGAAGTATGGAGCCTGCCTATCACGTCGGCTCGCTGATATACGTTAAGGAAGTTGACGCCCACGAATTAAAAAGCGGCGACGTTATAACCTTTATGGTCAGCGACGATACCGTTGCAACCCACCGCATCGTTGAGGTCGTTCCCGACGAAGAAGATCCCACCGTTGTGCGCTTTCGCACCAAAGGCGATGCCAACGAAGCGATCGACGGCTCGCTTGTTCATTATAAAAACGTAATCGGCACCCCCGTGTTCTCGATACCAAAGCTCGGTTACGTATCAACCTACATTCAAAACCCGCCCGGCACTTACGTTGCGATCGCTGCGGCTGCGGTTCTTCTTCTGCTTGTGTTCCTGCCCGACCTGTTCGGCGGCGATTCCGATAAGAAGAAAGAAAAGGAAGACGCAAAGGATTCCGAGAAATCCGAGGATTCCAAGGAAACCGAGGATTCCAAAGTGTCCGATGAATCCAAGCCTTCCGACAATCCCGATGAAGGTAACGCCGCAGAATAACAATAGTCGAATCCCAAGCGTCTCTTTTTGAGGCGCTGAGTCATTTTGTATTCGGTTATTGTTGTTCTATGGCTGCCTATAAAAAAATTATGGAGGTTTTCAAATGAAAACAAAAAGCAAAGCGTTAATCCTTGCAATCTGTGCTATTCTGCTTCTTTCCGTTTCCGTGTTCGGCACAATGGCGTATTTGACCGATGAAAAAGCCGTTACCAACACCTTCACCGTCGGCGATGTTGAAATCACGCTTGATGAAATCGATGTAGATGAATACGGTGTGGAAGTCGAAAACGCACAGCGTATTACAACGGGTCAAGAGTATCTTTTGATTCCCGGCCGTACCTACACGAAAGACCCTATCGTTCACGTAATTGCTGACAGCGAAGCTTGTTATGTTTACGTTAAGGTTATAAACGGTATAGAAGCTTATGAATCCGATGCACAAGGCTATACTTCTATCGCCGGTCAAATTGCTGCAAACGGTTGGACTGCTCTTGACGGCGTTGCTAACGTTTACTGGAAGGCTGTTGATAAGTCCGATGCAGTTCAGGATCTTCCTGTATTTGCAGAATTCCAGGTCGATGCTACCGCTAATAAGGTTTCCGGCTGGGACACCATTGCTGCTTCTACCAATGATGTTGTTGTTACCGCCTATGCTATTCAGCAAGATGGTTTTGCGAGCGCAAAAGCTGCATGGGATGCTGCTGTCGGAACCGGAGAAATCGTTGCATAATCTCTGATCTCTCTCTATGCTTTCAACAAACGGAAACACCGTAGTTGGAAGATTTAAAATGGTTTATGGATACAGAAATAATAATCAGAAAGGGAAATACAAAATGACTAACCAAAAAGAAAACAGAAGACGCGGCACCAAGATCGCGGTTTTGGTTTTGGCGTTCATTCTTGCAATCGGTTGTGCAATCGGCGGCACTATCGCATGGTTGACCGATACCACTGCACCTGTTAAAAACACTTTTTCGACCAGTAACATTTCTATTAAGTTGGAAGAAACCGATGCTGTCGCTAACGGCGAAGGAACCCTTGAAAAGAATTATAAAATGGTTCCCGGCGAAGTACTCGTTAAAGACCCCAAGGTTACAGTAGAAGGCGATTCTGAAGCTTGTTACTTGTTTGTTGAAATTGAAAAGACCACCAATTTCGATACATTTATCAGCTACGCTGTAGCAGACGATTGGACTGCATTGGATGGCGAAGACGGCGTTTATTACCGTACTGTTGCCGCCAGCGCAGACGATCAAGAGTTCTACGTTTTGGTAGACAACGAGGTTACCGTTAAAGACGTTGATTCGGCTACCATGGAGGGTGCCGGAGAGGTTTACATCGAATTCACCGCTTACGCTATTCAGCAGTCTGTAGGTGAAGTTGCTGATGCATGGGCCGAAGTAAGAGTTCTCAACAACGACTAATAACATTTAACCAAAAAACATATCAAAAAACAAATCAAAAAACGAAAGGGTCTAAACAATGAAAAAGAAGATAATCGCGTTATCTCTTGTTCTCGTTCTGGCGTTGATCGCTGTTATCGGCGGAACAATGGCTTATTTCACCGACAGTGCATCCGAAACCAACGTTATCACCATCGGTAACGTAAGCGCAGAACTTTTTGAGTCCAAATACCACCGCGGCGCAACCGGCGACAGCTATCTCAAGATCACCGGTCAGCCCGAACCCCTTACCGATGATGCTATCATCGCTGATTTCGAGACCTATCAGTCCGAATATCTTGCAGACGCAACCCTGATGCCCTTCAATCTCTCGGGCCACAGCAATCAGGCAATGTATGAAGCTTGCACCGTTGCGAAGAACGCCTATGTTAAGAACACCGGCTCTGTGAACGATTGCTTCGTTCGCGTTCGCTATCTGATCCCTGCCGACGTTGCTCAGTATCTCGACATATACTACGTTGACACTCAGTTCATCGACGCTGCAGATGAAGTTGCAACCGCAGACGCAACCACCCTTAACAATGATGACAAAACCGAACCCGTTATTACCTCCGTTAACTCCAAGGCTGCTAACTTCGTGGCTCAGGTCGGCGAAGCAAACAAAAAGGTAATCGACGGCACCGAATACTACTATGCTGATTTCATCTATGCTGAGCGCCTTACTCCCGGCGAAATGACTCTCTACAGCCCTATTTCCAAGATCACCATGGTTCCTTCCGTAACCAACGAGATCGCGGAAGCAATCGCAGGTCAAGCACGTCAGTTCGACATCGTGGTTGAGGCTGAAGTTATTCAGGCAGACGGCTTCCTTAACGCTCTCGAAGCTTTCGCGGCATACGACGCTGAATAATTTTTGAATGTTCGGTGTTATTCCGAACCGGACTGAAGAGACACCGTTTGCAAACCAAAAAAAACCAAAAAAAACAAAAAAAAATAAACGAAAGGAACCCAAACAATGAAAAAGAAGATTATCGCACTTTGCCTTATTCTCGCTTTGGCTGCAATCGCAGTTATCGGCGGAACTATGGCGTATTTCCAGGATTCCGATGAAGACGTTAACGTATTCACCTACGGCAACGTTGATATCGAACAGTATGAGCACGAATTCGACGATGCAGGCGATTTCGTTGAGCTCGATGCAGACACTGCAGAAGAAGCTCTCAAATTGATGCCCGTTATCCACTTCGGCTCCGGCAACTACCCCAACGCTAACCCCGATTCCGGCACCGGTGAAAAGTTTATGATCGGTTCCTACTATGACAACCTCGACGTTGAAGACGGCGGCGTTGCTGCTGCTGAACGTTGGGCGGGCGCTTGGACCGAACCTAACGTTGTTGACAAGTACGTTTCCGTTACCAACACCGGTGCAAACGATTGCTACGTTCGTACCATCATTGCATATCCCAAGGCTATGGATGATCTTATCTGTGTCAACGGTATATCCGGAAAGACCTGGGATCTTACCTCTATCGACGACTCTCCCGTTATCGTTGTCGACGGCATCGAATACGTAATTCAGGTTTACACCTACATCCGCGGCGACGGCGTTCTCGAACCCGAAAAGTCCACCGGTCCCTCTTTGATGCAGGTTCTTATGATGAACGACGTTGACTTCGAAGACATCCCTGCTGAATTCGTTGATGGCTTCAAGATCCTCGCCGTTTCTCAGGCAGTTCAGACCGACGGCTTCGCAGAAGCTTTCGCAAAGAACGATATGGGCTACACCTATGTGGCTGACTACGCTCTCGATGCTGCTTTCGGCGAAATTACCGCTGACAACAATCCTTGGGCATAATTAATCTTTAGATTTTTCGGTTCTGTCTCCTTTTCGGAGACAGAACCATATGAGAATACCCGAAGTTTAGGCTTCGGATATTCTCATATGGTTGGCATTTGTAAAATCCAAAAATACGAAAGGAGCGCTGTGTATGAAAAAGAAGATTTTGGCTATCGCGGTAATCACGATATGCCTTGCTGTGCTCGCATCCAATACATTGGCGTTCTTTATCGCCGAAGACGAAACCCATAACATCATCTCTTCAGGCGGAGTCGATATCAAGATCGAGGAATGGCAAGACGTTAACGGTGTTTTAACGCCTTTCCCCGAAAAAGCTATCGAAATTATGCCCAACACAACGGTCAGCAAGATCGTTAACGTCAGAAACTTAGAAGAAAAGGCATATATACGCGCTCGTTTCGAAATAATTATAACCAAGCCCGACGGCTCGGTTATCGAGCTTTCGCAGGAAGAGCTTTCAACGCTTATCTCCGTTGACGTAAACGGAGACCATTGGGTGCGCAAAAACGGCGATGATTCTTGGTGGTACCATACTGCCGCTGTAAGCACCAACACAACGACCGAATCACTTTTCACAAAAGTCGACTTTGATGGCCCAAATATGACAAACGAATATCGTGATTGCACCGTTGAGATCATTGTTAAGGCTCAGGGCGTGCAAACTGCCAACAACGGCATTTATGTTTTGGATGCTGTCGGTTGGCCCAACGAATAAGGAGGGGAAAAGCTATGAAAACGTTTAAACGTGTAACGGCGCTGTTCCTCTGCTTCGTTATGCTGTGCTTCTGCACTCTTAACTCTTTTGCAATAGACGGAAACAACGCGGAATCTGCTTTGCGCGGTTTTCTCAATATTTTCAGCAAACAAGCCGAGTCTATACCTGCGTCAGATCCCTATCCCGGCTGTATTTGCGGCGAATATTATACGACGTATGGATGTCATGATGCAACTACTCGGACTTGCCCGTGGTTTATGCACGATATGGATGAGATTTATGTTCGCATTAACAATGCAGTATATACAGATTCAGCCGGAAATACGTTGACGATTAAAGAAAGAATCCAGAATTGTACGTGCGGCAGCAACGTTCATGTGGTTTACGGAAACAACAGTATAACGTGGGGTGCGAGTTTCGAACGATGTGTTGAAATTTTGCACGATAACTCCGGACACGGTCTTATCGTGCTTTCCGGTGATGTTACGGTAACCCAAGACATTCCCTTTGACAGGGCAACCGCAACGATCGTTTCTTTGAACCGCGATGAAACGCATACAATCAATTTTGGTGATTACGTTGCAACCGTTGGCGTAAACCTGCAGGGACGAATGGTAAGAATCGGCGAAGGTGTTCTGCTTTCCGCAACCGGAAACAAAAACCGTCTTATAACTGTGGGAAGCGGCGAGCTTGTTCTTGAGGGCGGCAAGATTCACTATGCACCTACATCGGCAGATACGTCAAAAGAGACTTATGCCGTTGCGGTTGGAACTTCTCCGGTCGTGCCCTTGGATGCAGACGGATTCCCTCGAACAGCCGGAGTTACTATTGATTCGACCGGCAAATACAGCCTTGCTAATGCCTATGGATATACGTTTGAGATCAGAGACAGCGGTACTGCCAACCATGTCACCAGCGAGGACATGATAGTCGTAACAAGTCAAGCTGTCTATTTGAATGCCAACCCCAGTTGGTCAGTAAACGTTGTGCTCGAACCGACCGGAAAAGCCAACGAATATCGCGTTGTTAATTGTTTTGAAAATCCAAAAACTCCGCAGGCAGGCGACGCACAGATAACGTGGAACGAAAACACGATCGTTTTGCTCGTCCACTCGGATGGCAACGATCCCGACCGCACTAATTCGTGGGATGAGGCTACATACCCTAACTGGAAGAGTGAGGCTGCGGCGCGCGCTCTGAAAACGGGCGATATACTTAAGATTGATTCTCAAGAGACGGACGGAGTAACTACTTATAATTCCCTTACCGTTGTTTCCGATGCAAACGGCAACGTGCCTGCAGGATTATATTTTACTCCGGGAACCTTTACTATAAAATACGGTTGGGTTTACGGTCAAGAAGACAGCGTGCATCCGAATGCAATATCAACTCTTGACAATGCACCCGGTATGACGTCTACATCAAGCGACATAATAAACGCAGGCGCGGTTATTGTAAAAGAAGGCGGCACCTTTGACATGCAGGGCGGATACGTTTTCGGCTTCCGAAGCAATCCGAATGCAACGAACGATAAAAAAGCTCATGCTGTGACCATTATGGGCAAAAGCACAATGAATATGTCCGGCGGCGTTATTTATAACAACGGCGGCACGGCAACCTCCGGCGGTGCGGTTTATGTGAACGGCACGAGTATGACAGCTGCAGACGGCGGCAGTACGTTTAACATGACCGGCGGTACCATAAGAAACAACACCGGCTCTCAGGGTGGCGGCGTTCGTATTCAAAACTATTCTGTCGGCACAATGAGCGGCGATGCGGCGATAATCTATAATTATGACAATTCCGGCGGTGCGGGCATACGTATCGCGGGCGCCGAATTCACCATGAACAGCGGCAGAATCGAATATAACGAATGCAAAGGCACGATAGCCGGCGCTAACTCTGATGGCGGCGGCGGCGTTGCAATCGTTTGGGACGACCGCTATGCGGCGCCTCTTCCTTCAAAGTTTGTTATGAACGGCGGCTCTATCAGCAATAACACCTCCGGTGCATACGGCGGCGGTATTATGATACGTGCCAACTATCTTGCCGACGATGCTGAGTGCGAAGTTCATATTAACGGCGGCACTATCAGCAACAACACCGCGTTGGATTACGGCGCGGGCATCTGCATGGGCTTGGTCAACTTAGAACCCAGCAACAAAGTAAGCCCTATCGGCGCACCTAATATAAAAGTAACCGTAAACAATGCGATCATCTCCGACAATATTGTAACCGGAGCAGGCGGCATGGGCGGTGCAATATATCAGGCGCTTGGCGAAATGACCGTAACTAACAGCACCATTACGGGCAACCAAGCTGAAAACGGCGGTGCGGCATACGTTGGTATTTCAAAAACCGAGATAGAAGCATATACGTATATAACAAATCTCGATGCTGCCGCAAAAGAAGCCGAGCTTGCAAAATACGTTTCTCACGTTGAGCTCGGCGAGGGCAACGTTATCAGCGGCAACAGTGCAACCGTAAACGGCGGTGCACTTTATGCCACAAACTGCGACGTTCACATAATCGCAGGAACGGTTGAAAACAACCAAGCCCAAAACGGCGGCGCACTTTACGTTTCCGACGGTACCGTCGAAATGACAGACGGTGCATTTAACTTCAATACCGCAACAACAAACGGCGGCGCGGTTTTCGTTAACGGCGGTATGTTCAATATGAGCGCCGGCACGTTTTCGTCCAACACCGCAACTGCCGATGGCGGCGCAATTTACGTCGATGGCGGTAACGCAACCATCGAAAGCGGTACGATCACATCTAACCACGCAACCAACGGCGGTGCATTCGCGATCCATAACGGCGACGGCGTTATCGGTATTCGCGAGTGCAACGGCATTGTAATACCCGAAGGCCACACTTGCCCTGTCATCACCGATAACACGGCAACAACCAACGGCGGTGCGTTCTACGTTACCGGCGGTACAACAGAGATGTTTTGCGGCGACCTTCAGCGAAACCTTGCCGATGCAAACCGCAAATCCAGCAGCTTCTATATGAGCGACGGTACGTTTATCGTTAACGGCGGTAACCTCGATAAAGTCGATTACAGCGCGGGCGGCACGTTTATCGATAACAGAAACGGTCAATACCGTGCAAGGTTTTATAAGGAAACCGATCCTACTATAGATGACGGCGAAATCCTTGATGTGCCGTTGATCGTTTTGATCATAAACGACGGAAAAATCGTTTTCCCCGGCGAAGGCCTCCATTCCGAGCTTGTTCCCGACGGCGAAAAAATATTGCTGGCTTGGATGGAATATAGCGATTCCGCAATGTTTATGGAAGAGCACTTCGTCGGCACGACCGATGATATGCTTAACCACGCAAACTTCTATCCGAAATGGGTCGATAAGACCTATAAAATCACCTATGATCTGGGCGGAACAGTGAATAATCCGATCACAGATGAAGGCAACAATCCTCAAACCTATGATGTCAGCATAGATGAATCGGTTCTTTCGCTGACTCCGCCGAAACGAGGCGGTTATGTGTTCACCGGTTGGACACTCACGCTGGTCGGCGATGACGGTAACTGGGAAACAAATGCAGAACCGCGTCAGGCGTTTAACAAGCAGTTCAGATACGGCGACATAAAGCTGACTGCAAATTGGACCGATTCGGATAACACGATCACCTATCATATGAATGGCGGTATATTCCCCAACGGAGTTACTCCCAAGATCGTGTTCACGCAAAATGAATTGCCGTATACGCTGCCTCATCCCGTTAAGACAGGTTATGTTTTCAGCGGTTGGACCGGAAACGGCATAACCACACCTACACTGACGGCAACTGTCGCCAGCAGTACGACCGGCAATTTGGAATACACGGCGAATTGGGTTGCTGTTGAATATACATTAACCCTCGATTCCAACGGCAGTGCAGATGATTTTGATGCAACTGCCTATACCATCGAGCAGACCTTTAATCTTCCCACTCCGACAAGACCCGGCTATACCTTTGACGGCTGGATGCCTCGGGAAAGCGTCGGTAACTGGAATTCCGCCGATTACTATAAAGGCGAGCAAACGAGCAAATACGGTAACGTAAACCTCGTTGCACAGTGGACAGAATACCGCGTAACCATCAGCTATATTGTTATCAGCCCCCAGGGCGCAGTCGATTTCGGCAGCATTTCCAAAGAGTTGGAAGAGCTTCTTGCCGCAACCGGCGTTGCAGAAGGCTCGACGGCAACTGTTGGCGCAGGATTCATCTTCGAGGGTTGGTTCTCGGATGCGAACTGCACGCAAAAGGTTAGCGATGAGCTTAGCTTTGTTCCCGCCAAGGGCGCAAACGGTATTTGGAGCACCGCTAATTATTACGCAAAATTCAATTACGGCTACACCGACCTTATAATCACAAGCGATTGCGCAGACCAAAATCAAAGCTTTATCTTCGTGGTCAAAAACAGCGGCGAAACCGTAACCGGCGAAACCGTATATTTGCAGGTGGTTCTAACCGGCAACGATTCGGTAACGATAACGCACGTTCCCTTCGGAGCTTACGTTATCGAAGAAACAAACGGCTGGAGCTGGCGCTATGATCCTCAAACCAAAGAAATCGAGCTTAGCGCAACCCAAACCAACCAAGTTGATTTCGACTATACAAGCGTGAGAACACTGTTCTGGCTGTCGGGTGATAGCTATTATAAGGAATGGTGGGGTTCCGAGGACGGAACAAAGGAAGAAGATTGAGAAAGGAGGCCATATAAATGGATCTCGGAAACAAGAATAAGAGCGCGCGCAGAAGCTCCCGAAAATCCACTGCGCTGCTGGTCTCTTTAATTCTTATTCTTTGCATATCCGTTGGCGGTACCGTTGCGTTCCTTATCGATACCGACGGAACCTTGAAAAACATTTTCAATCCCACTCAGGTTGAAACCGAGGTTTTGAAAAACGGCGAAAACACAACGGTTAAGAATATCGGCAGCACTTCTGCGTGGATCCGCGCGGCTGTTGTTGTTACGTGGCAGGACGAAAACGGCAACGTATACAGTCAAGCTCCCATTCTCGGCAGCGATTATACAATAGCTTACGATGCGGGTTGGCTGATCGGCGACGATTGCTTCTGCTATTGGTCTTCGCCCGTTGCCGAAAACGCCGTTACGGGCAACATAACCGTAAGTCTAACCAATAATGCCCAAGCGCCTGCAGGCTATTTCCTTTGCGCCGAAATCGTCGGCTCGGGAATACAAAGCAAGCCCGCCAGGGTGTTCAACGAAAACTGGGTAACCGGCGGATTAACTGTTGACGATTCCGATGCCGATCCTATGAATTGGTTTCTTAAGGAGGCGCAGGGATGAAACGGATATTTAAAAGCATTTTCGTTGTTTTCGTTGCGCTGACAATGCTTTTCGGCATAAGTGCAACCGCGATTGCCGACGACGCAACCGTTGTGTTCAAGAGCGCGCAGGAGGGCTTTGACTTCGGCGGCGGAAGCGAATACGGCGCAACCGATCTGTTTAAAACCTTAAAAAACGTTATGCCGGGCGACAAGCTGGCAGAAAATATTTCGATTAGGAACGATGCAACCGACTGCGATTATATTAAGCTTTATATAAGGGCAGTTCCTCATGACGAAATCGACAATCCCTTAAGCGACGAGGTTGCCGAATCGGAAACCGTTGCTTCGATGAAGGATTTTCTTGCGCAGTTAACAATGCGCATTTATAACGGCGAAGCGCTTATTTACGAGGCTTCGCCCGATCAGGCGGGCGCGTTGGCAAACAACGTTCTGCTTGGCACGCTTTATCCCGAAGAAAGCCTCACCTTGCGCGTTGAGCTGGACGTTCCGCTCGAGCTCGGAAACGAATATGCACACCGTATGGGCGAGGTTGACTGGGTATTTCTTGCAGAATGTATCGAGCTTGAAAAGCTTACCGTTCATAAGGTTTGGGATGATAACGGATATCCCGAAAGACCTTCGTCGGTTAAGGTTAAGCTCCTTCGCGACGGCGAAGCTTTTGAAGAAGCAGAGCTTAGCGAAGAAAACCAATGGACTTATGCTTGGGATGAGCTTGACGACCGATATTCCTGGACGGTTGAGGAGGAAGTTCCCGCAGGATATACGGCATCTTATCAAACCGAGGATAACCGCGTTTTCATCACGAACCATATGGATTATGAGCCGCCGATTCCTCCCGAGCCCATTGATATAACCGTTACAAAGGTTTGGTCGGATGAGGAAGATAGGCAGAATATTCGCCCCGATTCTGTAACCGTAACGCTTTATAACGGCAAAAAAGCCGTTGAGAAAGTAACGCTGAGCGAGAAAAACGGCTGGACATACACCTGGACGGATTTAGACGGAAGCGGCGATTGGAGCGTTCTTGAAACGGGAATTCCCAAGGGCTACACCCCCTCTTACAAAACGAAAGACGGCGTGGTAACCATCACAAATACCGCAACCCTTATTCAAACGGGTCAGCTTAATTGGCCGATTCCCGTGTTCGGCGGCTTGGGCTTGGTTATGGTAGTCTTTGGTATTCTTATAATATTCAAGAAGAGAAAAGAAGAAGATGAACAAAACGAAGAAATCGAATAAAAGGGTTGGCATTATCTTCGTGGTTATAGGAGCAGTGCTGGTTTTATCGGCATTGCTCCTTTTCGTTTATAACCTTTACGACGATTACCGCGCGGGCGAAGAGGCCGACGTTCTGCTCGACGATATAAAAATTGCGATAGCGCAGAAAAAAGAAGCCGAGCAAAGTATTGTAACCGAAGAAAGCGTTTATATCGAAGAATCGTTCGAGGTTTCGGAGGAATTCGAGGAATCGGCGCCTCTTCCCGAGGAAATGCCTCTTGTTGAGATAGACGGCTATGAATATATAGGCTATATAACCTTTCCCGATTTCGACCGCGAGCTTCCGGTTATGGCGGAATGGGATTATAAGCGCCTGAAAAAAGCGCCCTGCCGCTATATCGGTTCATCAAGAACCGACGATTTGGTAATCGCCGCCCATAACAATAAAAGACATTTCGGAATCTTATCCTCGTTAAAAACCGGCTCGGAGGTTATTTTTACCGATATGGACGGAATAGTTAACCGTTATCGGCTGATGAAAGAGCCCGAAACCTTTGCGCCCGATGCCGTTGATGCCGTTCAAAACAGCGGCTACGATCTTGTGCTTTATACCTGCACACCGGGCGGTGCTAATCGCGTTGTTGTCTTTTGCGACCGTGTTCCCGAAGACGAATAACCAAAACTATGCTTTAAGTGGCTTGAAAATCCCGTTTCGAGCCACTTTTCGGCGCTTTGGCAATTTTTTTATCGCGCATGGAGAAAAGCAATGTATAATAAGGTTTATGTGGAAATAACGAATATCTGCAACATGAGCTGTTCGTTTTGCCATGGGCACAAAAGGGCACCCAAGCAAATGAGCACCGAAGAGTTCAGCCTGATCCTCGAAAAGCTTAAAAACCAAACGAAATATATTTATTATCATTTAATGGGCGAGCCGCTAACACACCCCAAGCTTCCCGAATTCATCAAAATGGCGGGCGAGCGGGGATATAAATCCATAATCACAACAAACGGAACCCTTTTGAAAAAGAGGGGAGCCGAGCTTTTGTCTGCGGGCCTGCATAAGGTTAATCTTTCTATTCACAGCTTCGAAAAGGGAAGCGATGCCGAACACGCGCGCTATATAGAAGAGCTCGCCGAATTTGCCGTTAAAGCCGTCGAAAAGGGAACGATAGCGGTTTTTCGTCTTTGGAATAAAGGCGTTGACAACGGCAAGAACGAGCTCGCGTTGAATCTGCTTAAAAAAAGCATATCGGGCGATTGGACAGAGAACACACGCGGCATAAGAATAAGAGATAAGATCTTTCTCGAATGGGGCGATCGCTTTGAATGGCCCGACAGCAATGCCGAAATTAAGGGAAATGAATTCTTCTGTTATGGGCTGAAGGACCAGTTCGGCATCCTTTCGAACGGCACGGTCGTGCCCTGCTGTCTCGACAGCGATGGTGTTATTGCACTCGGAAATATATTTACCGAGGATATCGAAACGATTCTCAATTCCGAGCGGGCATTGAAAATTGTTGAGGGCTTCAAACTCAAAACCGCTTCGGAAGAGCTTTGCAAAAGATGCGGCTATGCCCAACGATTCGTATGAAAATTATAGGCTTCGGACCTTCCTATGCTGTTGAAACCACTTTCGGTGTGATCCGCGGCGCCTCGACCGTTGCACAACCTTCGGTGAAGTGAAGGCGGGCATTGCCGTGGGAGGCGGAATCGGCTCGGTTGCGGTCATCTGAGATTTTCCTTTCTTATACTAACACACTGAATGGTAAAAGGTCTTGCACCGAGCAAGCTCTTTTGTTTTTTAATAAAACATGAATAACAACGCAAAATCGCTTGCTAATACAACAATAATGTGGTAATATATTGTTAATAACAAACGGAGGATTATTATGAAACCTAAAAAGCTGATAGCTCTTTTGCTCCTTTTCTGCCTTGCGGGCTCGCTTTTGCTTGCCTCCTGCGAAACAGATGATGAAAGCTCTGCTCCCGAAAGCGTTTCGGGTGAGACCTCTTGGGTATCCGAATATCAAAACCAAAACGGCGATTACGTTGCCACAACAAGCGGAAAAAGATATGATGGCGAGACCATAACCTTTTTAACCTGCGGCGAAGAACCGTTTTACGAATCGGAGATCGTTCCCAATATCGAAACATATGAAAACGGTGCCGAGCAGACCTATCCGCAGATAATTAACGATGACCTCAAGCTTCGTGCCGACGATCTCGAGGATAAGCTCGGGCTTAAGCTTGAAGAGATCCAGTATCACAGCCCTGTTCGCAAAAACGGCGAAATGCTTCAATATATCGTTCAGGGAAACCTCAGCTCAACCGAGGATTATCAGGTTGTTGTGCCCTGTCTTTATGACGGCGCAACGCTCGCGCTCGACGGTCATCTTTATAACTTGCTCGACCTTGAGGGACTTCAGATAAACGCACCTTGGTGGAATAAGGATTTTAACGACAGCATGACCTATGCAGATCAGCTTTATTTCACTATTGGCGATATCGGCCTTGTTAACAAATCCTGCACCCAAGCGTTGTTCTTTAACTACGACGTTTGGAAGAAATATGATCTTACCGAGGAATACGGCGGCAACCCCTATGAGCTCGTTCGCAACGGTAAATGGACAGTTGACGTTGTTTTCGAGGCGGCAAAGCTTCTTAGCAACGACCTTAACTCAGATAACAAGATTGATTACAGCGACGAATTCGGCTGGAGCGGTCAGCTTGACGATATGTGGAGCATCTTCTTCGGCTCGGGCGAAAAAATCGCCTCTGCCGATGCCGACGGCTATCCGATGATAACCATGTATAACGAGCGCAGTGCCAACGTTATGGAAAAGCTTCAGGATTTCGTTCAGGGCAATGGCTATTACGTTTCGGCGAACGATTATTTCGGTGTTACCAAATATCCCGTTGAGCTCACCCGCGAGGCGTTCACAACCGGCAGAACTCTTTTCTTTAACGATGCGGTCGGAACTGTTGCAAAGCTTGGCGTTATGGAACAGCATTTCGGCGTTGTTCCCGAGCCCAAATTCGATGAATCGCAGGATGGCTACCATTCGCTTGTTAACCCTTGGGGTGCGTCCTGCTTTGCAATACCCGTTTGCGTTGTCGGTGAAAAGCTTCAAATGACCGTTGATGCACTCAACGTTCTCGGAGCAAGCTCTAAAAATACCATCGCAAAGGATTATCAGGAAACCGTTCTTTCTTATATGAAAACCCGCGATGATGAATCGGCAGAGATGATAAACGAATATATCCTTCCCACTCGCGCCTGCGATATCGGAATGGTTTATCAGTGGGGCGGCTTGGATATTCTTCTTCAGGATATGGCAAAGCAGCCCGTCGGCTCGTTTGCTTCCAACTTCGAGGCAAAGAAAACCGCCGCCGAGACCGCGCTTTCCGAAACCGTCGATTTCTATAAAGAAAACGAAAAATAAACTCAAAACACAGCGTTAAAAAACGCCACAGCGAAGCTTCTTTATCGGAAGCTTCGCTGTTTTTTTGTTTTTTCAAAAAAAAATTTGAAAAATTTGCAAAAATATAAAACCGAGCGGCGAGAAATTTCCCCTTATAGACGTAAACGAAAAAAACGTCTGAAAAAAAGGAGAAGCTTCAATGAGAAAAAACAAGCCCTGCATCAATTCGCCGCCCGAAAAAATCCCGATCTCGCCGCCGAGGTAGTCTGATATGGAATACGATCTTGCAAGCCTGTTGTGCTTTATATTCGGCGAGGATAAAAAAGAATGCTCGCCGTCTAAGAGAAAAATACACACTACTGTTGAAAAACTTATTAAACGGATATATAATAAAAAACATGAAGAAAAGGAAAACAAAAAATGAAGGAAATTAACATGAACAACGAAAAAATGACAAATATTGTCGAAAAGGCGCAGAAAGGCGACCAAAATGCACTTAACGAGCTTGCGAACGAGTGCTATGCCGATATATATTACTACGTATTAAAAACCGTTAAAAACCCCGATATCGCCGCAGATGCAACGCAGGAAACCTTCGTTGAGATAATGACAACCATTTCAAAGCTTCGCGAGCCGGCGGCGTTTGCCGTTTGGGCAAGACGCATTGCATATCATCAGTGCACACGCTATTTTAAGGAAAACAAAGAGGTTTTGCTTGAAGAAAACGAAGATGGCGAGACTCTGCTCGACGTTCTTCCCGACGAAGACGAAAGCGCATTGCCCGAAAAGGTTGTTGAAGATAAAGAGCTTCGTCGAACCGTTCTTTCAATGCTCGACACTCTGCCCGCCGAACAGCGCTCGGCAATGGTGCTTTATTATTACGAAAAGCTTTCGCTTAAGCAGATAGCCGATATTCAAAACACAACCGAAGGCACGGTTAAAAGCCGCTTGAACTATGGCAGAAAGGCGGTTAAGAACGAGGTTGAGGCATACGAAAAGAAAACCGGAACCAAGCTTCGCGGCATCATCGTTCTTCCCATCTTCCTCCGCTTTGTTTACAAAAGCGACAAAAAGGTTCTTGCGAATATTCAAATCCCCGATCTTTCGGGCTATGCCGCTTCGGGTGTTGCCTCGGGCGTTGCGTCAAAATCCGAAAAGGCGGCTGTTTCCGGCGTGAATACCGCAAAGGCCGTTGCGGGTGCCGCAGGCGCCAAGAAGGCAATCGGCGCTGTTTTAGCGCTTCTTATTGCGGGCGGAATCGGCGTTGGAATCTTCTTTGCGCTTAAGGGTAACGACGAAAACAACAATAACTCCTCCGAAGCCGAAAGCGCGCTCGATGCTTGGGCAGAAAGCTCGGTCGTTGAAGAAAGCTCGCGAGAGGAAAGCGAAATGAGCGATATCGTTGATGTCAGCGAAACCTCCGAAGAAAGTGTTGAATCCTCCGAGCCCGAAGCCGAAAGCTCGGTTGACGAAAGCTCCGAACCCGAAGCCGAAAGCTCTGAGCCCGAGCACGTTCATGAATTTGATTCCAAATGGAAGACCAATACCAAACAGCATTGGCAGGTTTGCGAATGCGGCGAAGAAGGCGAAAAGGAAAATCATAGCTTCTCGGGCGCAAAATGCACCATATGCGATTATATGAAGCCCACCGAAAATCTCTCGTTCGAAAAGACCGACGGCGGCTATATGGTCGTTTACAGCGACAACCTGACCGAAAACGATACCGATATCGTTATCCCCGCTGAATATAAGGGCAAGCCCGTTGTTGCGATAGGCGTTTCGGCATTCCAGTCGAGGAGTATGATAAAAACAGTTTATATCCCCGACACCGTAAAATCCATCGGCAACGCGGCATTTATGGGCTGTGAATCGCTTGTTGAGATCAACCTGCCCGACAGCATAACCCAAATCGATGAGGTTGCGTTCGCTTGGTGTATTAGCCTTAAGGAAATAAAGCTTCCCAAAAAGCTTAAGACCCTTAAGTTCGGCACCTTCCAGGACTGCTCTGCACTTGAAACCGTTATCGTTCCCAAATCGGTTGAAACTATACAAATGGAGGTTTTCAACTTCTGCAATTCGCTTAAATCCATTGAATACGGCGGAACGCTTGCTAAGTGGGAGGAGATAAGCTCCGAATGTGTAACCATGGGAAGCATCTCCTGCAACGTAAAATGCTCCGACGGTGAAACGACCTTAACCTTTACCGAGTTTGAAGAAGACTTCGAATAGGACTTCGAATAAAAATCAACGCTTGTATAAAAAACCGCACCGTGAAAAACGGTGCGGTTTTTGCAATAGTTGAAAGTTGACGAGATTGCGGTTTTGTGCTAAAATATAAAAAATATTGGTTAAGGGGCTGAAACGGATGAAAGCAACTGTTGTCGGCAGCGGCTCTTGGGGAACTGCGCTTGCCGTTTGTCTTTGCAACAACGGCCATGCGGTAACGCTTTGGTCGCACAATCCGCAAAAAGCAGAAGAAATACAAAAATCGCGCACAAACCCTTCGCTTGAGGGAATAAGGCTTCCCGATTCGCTTTGCGTTTCGGGCGACCCAAGCTGTGTTTGCGAAAGCGAGCTTGTGGTTATCGCTTGCCCGTCGTTTGCAATCAGGTCGGTTTGCAAAGCGATCGCGCCGTTTCTTTCGAAAAACGCCGTTATGGTTTCGGTAACAAAGGGAATAGAGCCTTCAACGCTGCTTCGAATGAGCCAAATCGTTGAAGAAGAAACGTCGCGCCCCGTTGTTGCGCTAACCGGCCCAAGCCACGCCGAAGAGGTTGCGCGCAAGATTCCAACAGCCTGCCTTGCGGCGAGCGCAAGCAAAGAGCACGCCGAGCTGGTTCAGGATGCGTTCATGTCGGAAAGCTTTCGAATTTACACAAGCCCCGATATAGTCGGTGCAGAGCTTGGCGGCGCGATAAAGAACGTTATTGCGGTTTGCGCCGGCGTTATCGACGGAATGGGCGGCGGCGACAACACCAAGGCAATGCTTATAACCCGCGGCTTGACCGAAATGGCGAGATTGGGCGTTTCGCTTGGGGCAAGAAAAGAGACCTTTGCGGGTCTTGCGGGCATCGGCGACCTTACCGTAACCTGCACCTCGCGCCATTCGCGCAACTGCCGTGCGGGCAGATTCATCGGGCAGGGAATGAGCGTTTCCGAGGCGATGCAGTCAAGCGGCGGAGTTGTAGAGGGCTATTATGCCGCGAAATCGGTTATCGAGCTTGCAAGGCGGCAAGGCGTTAATATGCCCATAACCGAAGCCGCATATTCGGTTTTATATGAAGGCAACAGCGTTAACAGCGCAGTGGAAACGCTTATGAACCGCAAGAAAAAAGCGGAAAGCGAAGATATTTCGTGGATATAATACGCGATCATAAAGAAATCAAGCTTCAAGCCTTTAATGAAGCTTGATTTTTCTTTATTAAGCGATTCTTAATAATTTTGCCTCTTTTATCTTAAGAAAATAGCTGTTATAATAACCTGCGTAAAGGGGGAAACCGCAATGTATAACATTCTTATTTGTGATGACGACAAAGACATCATAAACGCGTTGAAAATATATCTTTCCGATTCGAGCTATAAGCTTTTCGAGGCGTTCAACGGCAAGGAAGCTCTTTCGGTTATCGATTCCGAGGATATCCACCTTGTTTTAATGGATATTATGATGCCCGAAATGGATGGGATATCGGCAATGGTCAAGCTTCGCGAAAGAAGCAATATTCCCGTTATTCTAATCACGGCGAAAAGCGAGGATAACGACAAAATATTGGGCCTTAACGTCGGCGCCGACGATTATATAACAAAGCCGTTTAATCCCGTTGAGGTGGCGGCAAGGGTACGCTCGCAGTTAAGGCGCTATTTTCAGCTCGGCGCAGGCGAGATAAAGCCCAAAACCCTGCGCGTAGGTGGTATTGAAATAGATGATAACACAAAAACCGTGCTTTGCGACGGTCAGGCGGCTATGCTTACACCGACCGAATACGAAATTTTAAAGTTCCTTATGCAAAACACCAACAAGGTCTTTTCTCCGAAGGAGATATACCGCGAGATATGGCGCGAAAGTCCGACCGACAGCGATAACACGATCGCAGTCCACGTTCGTCATATCCGTGAAAAAATCGAAATAAACCCCGCCGAGCCGCGCTATCTTAAAGCGGTTTGGGGCCACGGTTATATGATGGAGGGCGAAAAAAGATGAAAAGCTTTTTAAGAAGACTTCCCGTTAAGATACTTTGCTTTATTCTGTGTATTGCAAGCCTTTTAACGTGTGCGGCAGGTGCTTTCGGCGCAACTGCGTTTGCGGTTTTGGAGTTTTACGTTCATTCCGAGGAATATACCGTTGAACGAATAACAAACACTCAGCTTCGCGGTGATGCCTATGATATCGTTAATCTGGTGTTGAACCGTTCTGTGTATCACGGAATATATTCCGACGATTATTCAGCGGAAAACACGAACATAAGATTTAAGCTCACCGATAAAAACGGCGCGCTCGTGAAATCAAACCTTGCGTCCGGCGAAAAAGAACAATGGGAATACACCTATTTATTCGAGGACTTTACCGAATACGGTTGGCTTACGATGCTTGAGGGCGATGCCGCGCTTGTCGAAGAGCAAGCCGATTATATTCTTCAGCTTTATTTGGTTGACGAGCCTCAATACGTCGATATCTATGCCTTTATAGAGGACGGCATCAGCCTTGCCTATTCGCTGAGATTTTGGGTGTTTCCCATAACGCTCGTTTCGTTTTTGGCGTTCGTTGTGTTCTTCTGCATTCTCATGTGCACTTCGGCAAGAAGAGCCGATTCCGATGAACTCCGCCCCGGCCATCTTCATAGGGTTCCGTTCGATCTTATGCTTGTTTTATTCATTTTCGGCGTACCGCTCGCCATTGCGGGCATTTTCGATCTTTTCGCGGGCGAAGATATATTAACCGCCGTTAGCGTAGGCGCGATCGCGATAATTGCGTTGAGTTTGCTTTTGGGCATTTGCATGAGCTTTGCGGCGAGAATAAAAACCAAAACGCTGTTTTCAAACACGGTCGTTTGGCGTGTGATAAAGCTTTGTATAAGAATCATAAAATTCCTTTGGAAATATATAAAAAAGGCATTTTATGCGCTTAAAGAGCTGTTTTTGGGCATTCCGCTTATCTGGCGAACCATTATTATGGTTTCAACCTACGTTGTGCTCGATTTTATAATCCTGCTTATCGCAATGGAGGGTGCCGAGCCGATCGCCTTGCTGTTTTGGCTGTTCCTTATAGGCCATCTTGCCTTCTTTGCGCTTTATTCGGCGTTGTTTATGCGCAAGCTTCAGGCGGGCGGAAACGCGCTTGCCAAGGGCGACCTTGCCTATAAGACCGACACCAAATTGATGTTTTGGGATTTTAAAAAGCACGGCGAAAACCTTAACAGCATTGCCGACGGAATGGTCATTGCGGTTGAAGAACGCCTGCAAAGCGAAAGAATGAAAGCCGAGCTGATAACCAACGTTTCGCACGACATTAAAACCCCGCTGACCTCAATAATCAATTATGCGGGCTTGATTTCGGGCGAGGAATGCGATTGTGAAAAGCATAAGGAATATTCCGAGGTTCTCGTTCGAAAATCCGAGCATTTAAAGCGGCTTTTGGAAGACCTTGTAGAGATCTCCAAGGCAACAACGGGCACGCTCGACGTTGCGCTTCTGCCCTGCGACGCCAACGTGCTTTTAACTCAGGCGGCGGGCGAATTCGAGCAAAAATGCGAATCGGCGGGTCTTGAGCTTATTGTTAACCGTCCCGAGCAAAGCGTTCGCATCAATGCCGACAGCCGAAGAATATGGCGCGTGTTCGAAAACCTGATGAACAATGCCTGCAAATATTCGCTCGGCGGCTCGCGTGTTTATCTAAGCCTTGAAACCGACGGCACTTCGGCATCGTTCGTTTTCCGCAACACCTCTAAAAACGTTATCACCGTTTCGCCCGAGGAGCTTACCGAGCGTTTCGTTCGCGGTGATCAATCAAGAACAAGCGAGGGCAACGGCTTGGGACTTTCGATCGCAAAGAGCTTGACCGAGCTTCAAAACGGAACGATGAATATTTCTGTTGATGGCGATCTGTTTAAGGTAACGCTTAAATTCCCGTTGATTTAATTTTAATAAAAAAGAGGCTTTACGCCTCTTTTTTTATGTGGTATAATGCCTCTTAAAAGAGGTGTTTTGGATGATAAAGGGCTATACAACGCTTATTCTCGATATGTATGGCGTTATAATAGAAGAAAGCAAGGGGAATTTCATTCCCTATACCTATGCGCATTTTCCCGAAAGCGAATATAACCGTCTTGTTCGCCAATTCAAGCAGGAAAAGCTTTTTACAAAAGCGGGCAACGGCGAAATGAGCTCAAATGAATTTTTGTCGGAGCTCGGATATAAGGATCCCGATGCAACGATGCGCGATTATATCGAAAACCATTTAACGCTCGACAAGGGCTTTATTCCCTTTGCCGAGAGGGTAAAGGATAAATACGAGCTCGTTTTGCTTTCAAACGACGTTTCGGAATGGAGCGAGCATATAACCAAGCATTTTGGGCTTGATAAATATTTTTCGCACAAAATAATCAGCGCAAACCTAAAATGCCGCAAGCCCGAGCTTGAAATCTATGATAAAACGCTTGAACTGATCGGCAGGAGCGCGGCGGAATGCATTTTCGTCGACAACAGCGTTAAAAACCTTCATTCTGCCGAAGAGGTGGGAATGTCGGCAATACTGTTCAACCGCGATAACGAACATTTCGAGGGCGCGGTGGTTTATAATTTTGATGAACTGTTGGGTTATATTGGCTGATGAAGGATTTTATAAGAGGCTTAAAATCGGGAATACCGATAGGGCTTGGCTATCTTTCGGTTTCGTTTTCGTTCGGAATTCTTGCCGTTTCGCTCGGATTTGAATGGTGGCAGGCGGTTATCATCTCGATGACAACGCTAACCTCGGCGGGTCAGCTTGCGGCGGTTAATATAATGGCGGCATCGGGCGGCTACGTTGCCATGCTCGTTTCGCAGTTGACCGTAAACGTTCGCTATTCGTTCATGTCGGTTTCGCTTTCGCAAAAGGTAACGCCCGAGTTCAAGGGAATAAAGCGCTGGCTGTTCGGCTTTTTTATCACCGACGAAATATTCGCCGTTGCCTCTGCGCAAAATTCGGTTAACACGCGGTTTTTCGGCGGACTTTCGGTTATGCCCTATATCGGCTGGGCGCTCGGCACCCTTTCGGGAAGCCTGCTCGGAAACATTTTGCCCGAAAGCGTTATGAATGCGCTTTGCATTGCAATTTACGGAATGTTCATTGCGATAATCGCTCCGGTTGCAAAGGCATCCAAGCCGTTGCTGCTTTCGGTTGCAATCTCTGCCGCGCTAAGCTGTGCATTTTATTATATTCCGCTTTTAAGCGGGATCTCAAGCGGCATAGCAATAAGCGTTTGCGCAATAGCTGCGGCGGTCGTATGCGCGCTTTTCTTCCCCGTTAAAGAAGAGGAGGGCGGAAATGAATAAAGAATTTTTCATCTATCTCGCTATCCTCGCGGTGTCGACCTATCTCATTCGCGCAATACCGTTTGCGGCTGTTCGCAAGAAGATAACCAACCGATTCCTGCGCTCGTTTCTTTATTATATTCCCTATACGGTGCTTTCGGCAATGACGTTCCCTGCCGCGTTTTATGCAACGGGAAGCATTGCTTCGGCGGCGCTGGGTCTTCTTGCGGCTGTTGTTCTTGCGGTTAAGGGAAAGGGCTTAACTGTTGTTGCCGTTGCGGCAAGCATTGCCGTTTTCATTTCGGATCTGGTTTTGAAAATGATATAAAAAATGGAGCCTTGCGAGACTTCTAATAAGGAAGTCTCGCAGTTTTATTCGCCTCATGGGGTTATTCATTCGGCGAGTGATATTGCTCAGCAGTGATATTATGCTTTTGCCCCACGAAAGCATCTTTCGCGGGGACCCCTTACGCATAGTTATATTGCCTTCGGCAGTTTAGGGCAAATAAAATAACACTGAAGCCGATAGGCTTCAATAACACTCTTTTGGAAAATATCTCGTCTGCGACGAGGTATTCCAAAAGAATATCACTCCGACGAAGTCGGAATAAAACTTGAATAATATAAACTGTTATGATATAATGGGTTTGGGCGTAGCCCAATAAAGCATTTGTGCTTACAAATGCGATGCCGGTTCTAAATCAGTTCGACAAATTGTAAAGGAGATTGTTAAATGAAAAGACTCATAGCATTGGTTTTGACACTTACTATCTTCATGTTGTTAGTGGGATGTCAGGAAACACAAACATCAAATACCGAAACATCAAATACCGAAACATCAAATACCGAAACATCAAACACCGAAACGTCCAACACGGAAACATCTTCTATCGCCACAAATAAAACACCAACGGTGATGAAGGCTTGGTCCGGCGAATTTTCGGAAGAAAAACTTAGAGCAGCCATAAATGAATATCAAAGCAATTATACAAAAATTGTGTTGGAGCACGGCAGTAATGACAGTGTTTCTTTTGAAACGGACTTTGAAGTATCATCGTGTTCGGTTAGTCGTTTATCCCGAATCGATGATACTGATATCGAAATTGAATTGAACGGTTATATCGACCTGTTTATTGAAACCAAATGCGATGGCAGAATGGTAACTATACCAATCGATTGGTGGCACGCAGAAGGTGATAGCTGGGTAAATGATTATTTGGTTTGGTCGTATCTTGTTCGTGCAATAGATACCAACGGAAGTAGCCACTACTATTATTTCAGAGTGGACTATTCTGCTTATGCACAATAAGAGTTAATCAAATTCCAATTTATCTAACCAACTCTCTGAAAACCCTAGATTTTACTGAATTTTTCAGCAGTTTCATACTCAAGTTTAATGTATTTTCCCTTGTTTTTGCCCTTATGAGCGAAAACAAGGGAAAGTTTTGTTTTAGCCGCCGACTACCTTGTCAAGCAGTTTTGCGGAAGTACGCTTCGCTTCCCTTGTAGCGTGAGCATACACGTTCATTGTGGTACTGACATCGGCGTGTCCTAAAAGCTCCTGCACATCCTTCGGTGCTGCTCCGTTGGAGAGCAGATTACTGGTGAATGTGTGGCGGAGTTGGTGGAAATGAAAGCCATCCAAACCCTCTACTTTTTGCTTTGCCCTTTTGCACATATTCCCAACCGTACTCGGTGACTCGTATGCTCCATCCGGTCTAAGACATACAAAGGATATTTCTTTGTATCCTTCGGGAACTTCTTCCGTTCTCGGTAAGCTGTAAACCTCATAATAGGTGCGGTCTTTTTCTTTGACCTCGCAATAATAATTGAGGCTGTATAGCTCGCCATATTTGAAGCGGTTTTTGTGCTGTTCAGCTTTGGCAGTTCGTAAAATTGCCGCTAACGTGTCGCAGAAGTCTACTGTGCGGATCTTCTTTCGTTTGGTGGCTCCTATCTCGGTTTTGTGCCTTGTCCCGTTGTATCGCATACTGCGGCGTACCGTAAGGTATTGCTTTTCAAGATTTATGTCCTGCCAAGTCAAGCCGCAAACCTCGCCAATGCGAAGTCCTGTGTAGTAAGCGATCTGTATCGGGAGCAATGCGGGATTATCCTTTGCTTTCAGAAAATCCTCAAGCCTTAGATACTGTTCGTGAGTTAGCGTAGGTGTGGAAGTTGTTTCGCCATCTTCATCCGAAAACAGTTCGTATTTTTCCTTTTTTCCTCGCCATACAACATACTGCATAGGATTAAAGGATATTAACCTTTTGGGGAATACCGCAAAGCGGAACGCTCCTTGCAAAACGGCGGAGAACAATCGCAAGTAACCCTTGCTGAGTGCCTTTGCGGTTGTGCCGTCCGGATTTGTCCCGCCGAAGCTGAGGAAATCTATAAACGCCTGCAAATGATCAGCGGTTACACTTTTCAGTTTTCTGTTGCCGATGGGGTACTGCTTGATACGATTGACCGTACCTTGATACGCCATAACCGTACCGTTGCTCAGATTGCTCGGTTTCAGTTCTTCTTCCACCCACATATCGAGCAACATTCCC
>JAFSGD010000061.1 GCA_017434845.1 Clostridia bacterium | reverse complement strand
GCTTTAAGCGTATGACAATTTTATAACAAGGTGTAAACGGTGTTCGGCCGATTGCATATAAATCATTAATTTAATAGGAGTAACACAATGAAACTCACCAAAGCATTGAGAAGCCGCCTTGCCGGCCGTATTCTCACCGTTGCCATGTTACTTTGCCTGGTATTCAGCATGACTGTTACCGCGAACGCAGAGGTTACAAACGAAGCTGTTAACGATGCCAAAAATGGCGTTGTTATGATTCAAGTTTGGTTTGTTGACCCTGAATCTGCCACCAAGGTAGTTCTGCACTTCGGCACAGGCTTCTTAGTAAACGACAACACCGTTATCACCAACCAGCACGTTGCAACCGGATTCCCCGACTCTTGGTATGTTGAGTGGGCTAAGCTTACCAACGAAGAACTGGGCGGAAACCGTACCGCAGCAGACATTAAGGATTGCATTGAATTGCGCGTTATGCTTTATCGCGGCACATTCATCAAAGCTAACCTCAAGAATTCCAACGAAGAATTGGATTTAGCGATTCTCGAGTTAGATGCGCCTATAGACCGTACACCTTTAAAGATTCGCAGCAGCGAAACTCTCAGCCAGACCGAATATGCTTACGCAATCGGATTCCCCGCTGACTTGGTTTCCTTGTTGAGCAAGAACACCTATGATATCGACGACCTTATTATCACCAGCGGTAACGTTAACAAGGTTGCCGATATGGACGTTCCGATAAGCGACGAAACCGGTTCAGTTTATAAAACATACGATGCAGTTAACTGCGTTGAAAGTAGCGCTCTTATCACCGGCGGTAACTCCGGCGGTCCTTTAGTAGATGCAAATGGTTACGTTATCGGCGTTAACGCTGCCGGTAATGACGTAACACGCAACCTTGCTATCAGTGCAAAAGAGCTTATCAGATATCTTACCGAGCTTAACGTCGAGCACACCGTTGTTTCCAAGAACGACGTTCCCGCTACTTCCGGCTCGAATAATGCAGCACTTGATAACTCGAACTCCTCTTCAGATAATAGCACCGATAATAAAGGCAGTCTCAGCTATGTTGTAATCGCTGCAATTGCCGCTATTGTGATTATCGTAATCGTTGTTGTAGTAGTTGTTCTTATTGTTGTTCTTAGCAAAAAGAAGAAAGCTGCACCTGCACCCGCACCTGCACCCGTAAACAATTATAACCCGGTCAATAACGTTCCTCCTGTTAACAACGTTCCTCCTGTTAACAACGTTCCTCCTGTTAACAATGCGCCTTCTTTTGAAACAACCGTTCTTACAAACGACAATTGGGAGACAACGGTTCTTTCCGCTCCCATAAACGGCGGTATGTTGATTCGTGCAAACAACAACGAGCGCATTATGATTTCTTCCGCAGACTTCTCTATCGGCAGAGAGCGCGCAAGCGTTGATTATTGCATAACCGGCAACACCAGTATCAGCCGTGTTCATGCAAGAATCGTTGTTCGCAACAACACCACTTATATCGTTGATAACAAGGCCGCAAACGGCACTTTCGTAAACGGCGTAAAGACCCGCGCGGGTCAGGAAGTTGAACTTAAGGACGGCGACATCATTCTTCTCGCAGACGAAAAGTTCGAATTCAAGAAATAATCAAACGTATATCTTATAACAAAAATGCCACTCGCTCGAGCGAGTGGCTTTTTGTATTTACGTCAGCATAGGCACGCAATACCGAAACAGTAGAAACCAACAGCGAGCTATTCGGCTATCGATCTATATCATACGTAAATCAATAAAATGAAGAAGCATACACGACTTACGATATAAAAACAACCTTACTCAAATTCATTTCTATGTTTCATAAAGAATTCGAAATATTTTCTGACGTTGGGGAGTTCTGTCCATTTACATTCACCGGCGGGATAGGAATCGAGGTTATATATCTTTGCCCTATTCATCGACAGGAAAATGGGTGAATGTGTTGCAATAATAAACTGACTTTTGGTGCATAATGCGGTTGCCGCGATATATTCGGCTAGCTCTATCTGACGCTCGATCGAAAGGCTGTTTTCGGGCTCATCCAAGAAATAAACGGCATCATCTTCGATTTTATCTATAAAATAAAGCATTGCCGTTTCGCCGTTGGAATGAAGGGCGATATCGCTTGCAACGCGCTTTTTGATAAAAGAAGACTGCGAGCGCTTCGGCGACAGGATCTCGCGTACTTCGCTCCAGCGCTCGTAATCATCAATACCGTTTAATCTGCCTATTTCGGGATCAAATGCCGCATTGCGCCTTACTTGCGTATATTTATCGATAAGCTCGTTTCTTTGATCATCGATGTTTTCATTGACCGTGCGTGCCTTTAATACGTAATCGAAAACGTCGTCGCTTGCCAAAACGTAGCTTTGCCTGGGCAGACGTGTCCTTTCGATATAACACATTTCGACAAATGCATCAAAAAACGGCGAATCGTTAAACTCGGAATACCGTGTTGCGTTTATCTTTCGCGAGAGAACGTTTATTAAAGTGCTCTTCCCCGATCCGTTGCCACCATAAAAAATAGTTATTCTGTCAAACTCGATCTCCCTAAGCATTTTAAGCGGAAATATTTTAAAGGGATAAAAGGTGTTGAAGCAGGTTCGTTTTTCATCTTTAATAAACTGTATTTCTTGATGGTCGCTCGGTAAGACAAGCTTTTTAATATAAATCATATTAGCTCCGTTATTTCTTTATTAAGCCCATATACATTTCTCGATAAGCATCCAAGAGCCGTTCGATATTTTCTTCGTTAAGCTCGAATTTCCCATCGAGATTATCGGTGATAACGTTTAACAGCTTATTCGTACTTCCCTTGTTGTCGAGTTGAAATTTAATCTGTTGGCTTACGTATCCCTTCAGTTCATCAGGAACAGATAAATCGGGTGAAATCGTCAAATCCGCACGTTTATTCTCGGGTATATAAGAAAACAAATCATCGATCGAGCATCCGAACGCTTCTGCCATTAGCGGCAGAAGCATAATATCGGGAGCCTACTTGGCGTTTTCCCATTTTGAAACCGCCTGAAAGGTTACGCCGAGCTTTTCGGCGAGCGATTCTTGCGTTAATCCGCTTTTCTTGCGATATTTTTGTATGTTTTCGGCGATGAGTTTGCTGTTGTATTCCATATTGTACTCTCCTTTACGATTCAAGTATAGCACATTAACGACAGCTCCACAATAAATCACAGGTAGAAATATTTTCAACCGACGGTCGAGCTATGTTTCTAAAGAGCGTTTACCGTGCGCCCAAGAGACCGCGCCGTACGTTACGGCGCATATGCAAATACCCAAGCTGAAGTTTTATAAACTTAACAATTATTTATTATATCACGAAGACTGCAATGACGCAATACGATATAATCAAAACCACCAGTTGAACTGGTGGTTTGCACAGCCCCTATAAGGGGCTAATACAGGCTTCGTCCCTAAAAGGGACCACTGAAGTTTGACACCGCATTACAATCACAGGCAGCCGCTCACGTGCGGCTGTCTTTTTTGCCTATTTATTCTTGGCACCCGTAAACGGGTCGGTATATTCCTTGAAGCTTATCTGGTCCGAGGCATTATCATCCTCAATCTGATTTCTGATGTATT
>JAFSGD010000060.1 GCA_017434845.1 Clostridia bacterium | reverse complement strand
GTGGATTTAATTTCATCTGAGGCAAAGCCGAAGATTTCATCAGCCTTAGCTGATTTCATCCTTGCGTCAGCAAGGATTTCATTTTCTGCAAGAGTTCGAATTCATACGCAAAAACGGCAAAAATATCTTTTTTGTTATAAGAAAATGGAAGGACTTGAAGGACGCGCGTTGAATGACGTGCCGGGGGCACGTCAGACCGCGCCACAGCTCCGACCGCAGTCGGGCAAGTCCTGTCATCCGCACCAAAAAACCTCTTTTGTCTATCGTACAAAAGAGGTTTTTTCAATGGCTTTAAGAAACAAAAATCGTAACAAGCTCGCTGTGGGTGCCGACTCGCATGGGCATCCCCCAGGTGCCAATGCCCGATGTTACGATAACGTCGGGGCTTTCGGCGTTTTCCTTATAATGCCCGTGATCGACCTTATACATCGCGTTCGTTATAAGGTTGGCAGGGAAGAGCTGACCCTTATGCGTGTGTCCGCACAGCACAACGTCGGCTTCACTGCCGATATAGCTGTCGATATGGGCGGGGTTATGGTCGAGAACAACGATCGGCAGATTTGCTTCATTTTCAATTCCGAAATCGGAAAAATCGCCTCGCTTAAGCCCGCCGTATCCGCCTATCGGCGAACGGTCGAGCCTTCCGACGATAACCAATCGCCCGTCGATGACCGCCTGCTCGTCGTTAAGCACGTTTATATTGCACTTTTCGGCAAACTCGCGCATTTTGTTAAAGGTGCTTCCTGCATCATGGTTTCCGAAGCACATATAAACGCCGTATTTCGCTGAAAGCTTTTTAATCGTTTCCATCGCCCTTTCGGGATCGCGTATCGAATCAAAATCGGTATCGAAAAAGTCTCCCGCAATGCAGATAACGTCGGGGTTTTGCGCGTTTATCTCGCTGACAATGCGCTCCAAGCGAGCCTCCGAGCCTATCGCGCCGAGGTGAAGGTCGCTTATCAGGGCGATTTTCGTTTCGGGTATTTCGGCTCTGCCCTCGGTTTTTATCGTGTATGAAATCTTGTCGATATCTCTTGCGTTCCAAATCCCGTAAATAACCGTCGAAGCGGTGAGCGCCAGAACCGCAATTCCCGCAATGCAACGGAACAGCGAGGCGGTTGCCACGCTTTGCTTAAAGATATAAAAAGCGAGCGCAACGATATCCGAGGCAACGGTGAACACAAGCAAATAAACAAACGCGCCCATGCAATACATTCCAACCGTATTAAGAGCCCGCTTTGCGGTTGCGCCGAACGGAAGCATCGAAGAACCGAAGCCCAACAGCATCAAAAGCATAAACACCGCGAAAACGCAAATCACCGCGCCGAACCTAACGTTCGGAAAGAAATAGCTAAGGCATTGATATACCCTTCTTGCAATATAAAGGTTTGCTCCGCCGATTATAGAAAGAACAACCGCAAAAAACGCCAAAAACGAGAATCCAGACACGAATTGTTGCTCCTTTAACAAAAAAGTATGATTTGGCTTTAAATTATTATAGCGAAATTGCAGATGCTTGTAAACACAAAAAATGTTAAAATAACAAAGCCCAATATATAGGTGGCATTTTTTGCCGTGCCACAAAGGGTGGCACTTGACAAAGTGTGTTATAATATTATTCGGAGAATCTTGCGGCAATCGAAAAAAGCTTTGTTTCGAGACGTTTTTTGAATCGTCGTGAATCGATTTTCGGGCATTTGCATATTATAGGATAAGTTATTGAGTTGCGCAGATGCCAATTAATTTTAAGGAGAGACACCAAGTGAAAAGGTTTATCGTTCCGTTGCTTTTGCTTGCGGTCATGCTGGCTGTTTTGCCTATTGCCGCTTTGCACGGCGTTGCGGAAACCGGCTCCGAGCAAGGCGAAGGCTCGGCGGCCGAATCTGAAATACCCGATGACACTCTGGTTACTTACGGGTATTTAAAACAGCTTCGCGAACAGCTTAAAAAGGAGATCATCGCCGAGCTTACCGCTTCGGGAGGAATAACGGTTGATACCGTTTATAACGAGGTGGTCGTAAAAGAGGGCGAGATCATCCTGCTTTCTTCCGAAAGCGAGCTTATCTATCGCGGCGGCGGTGCCGTTGCAATAACCTCTTCGAACAAAGAGGGCGAGGGAATAACCGATATGTCGGGCAACACCGAGATATTCTCGGGCGAGGCTCTTGAATACGGGCATATCTATTTTTCTTCGGCAAGCCAATCCAAAAAGGCGGTTCTTGTAACCGGCGCTTCGGCTTATTTCACAATAAGGGGCAGCTATGAGATCGTTTGATCTTAAAAGCCGTCTTATTTCAGCCGTGCTCGCGATCGTATTCTGCGCAGGCGCGGTAATGCTTCCCGCCGAGAACGCAAAAAGCGTTTCGGCAAAGGAAAACGGTTCGCAATACGTTGAGCCCAACGTTCGCGTAGGGCTTTATACCAAAACAAGCCTTATAAACACAAGGCGCTTTTCTTCGCTTAACGTTTCGCAAAACGGCTTTGATATCGGCTATGCAACAAACGCAAGCCGAGAATTCAACAAGCTGTTTTCGATAAGCAACACCTCGGTGGTTATTCTTCCGCAGGTGAATGCAAGCATCGATCTTTCGTCCTCCGATAAGGATTGCTCTGCCGGTAACGGAAGCATCGGCGCATACAGCGTTATCGTCGGAAAGCATTCAAGCTATGATGCGGCAAAGGCTTCGGCAAAAAGCGTCGGCGGCTTCGTTGCCGTCGTTTCGGGCGGCTATGAGGTTCGCGTCAATCCCTCCCAAAGCTATGATGCGGCAAAGGCGGCATCTAACGGCAGACCGGTTGCGTCTCCCGCTTCGGGCGGAATAACCGTTGTCGATTCCTCTACGGGAAAAATTCTTTTCACCTTCGAGGATGCCTCGCGCCCCTTTGCGCTTCGCGATAAAAACGGCGGAACCGTAAAAATTCCCGTTACCCGCAACAGTAAAACCAGTCGTTATGCATATTTTGGCTTCTTCACCTATTCGGTTAGCGACAACAAGCTTTCAATGGTTAACACGCTTCCGCTCGAGACCTACGTTAAATGTGTTATCACCAACGAGATCGGCTATTCCGCTTCGGACGAAACGGTTAAGGTGTTCTCGGTTCTCGTTCGAACCTTCCCCCAAAACCGCAAGCACGGAAGCCTCGGCTTCGACGTTTGCCAAACGACCTGCTGTCAGGCATATTACGGCTCTTATCGCTTCGATGAGCGCAACAATAAGCTTGTTGATGCAACCCGCGGCCTTATCTGCACGATCAACGGCAAGCCCACCCGAACCGTTTATCACGTTTCGAGCGGTAACGCGACCTGCTCGTCGGTTGCGGCTTGGGGCGGCAACGTAAGCTATTTGACCTCGGTTCAGCTCGAGGAAAAAAAGCCTTACGTTTGGGATCATGAATATACCAAGGAAGAGTTTTATAAGTTTATAAAATCCCGCGATGCCTTTTCTAAGCTTAAGGATTCTGACCTTACCATGAAAATCACCGCAACCGATCCTCACGGCTCGGATTATATAACGCGTCTTGTGGTAACCGACGGCAAGGGCAACAGCGTCGAGATAAAAAGCAGCGAAAAGGTAAGAATGGCTTGCGGCTATCAAAGCGCAAACTTCAAGATCGGCTACGTTTCCGAAATGAAGGTGCTGACCTCCGACGGAACCGTCGAAACAAAACAGGTTAGCGGTGTTATGACCGAAAACGGCTATGAGGCTATCGAGGGCTTCGGCGATACCGATTATAAGCTCCCCTCGGGCGCGTCTCTTTCCGCCGATAAGCTCATCGTTAACGGTCAGGGCAGAGGCCACGGTGTCGGCATTTCAAAGCAGGGAAGCGAAACGCTCGCTTCGCAGGGATATAACTTCAAATATATCCTAAGCTTCTTCTATAAGGGCACCGAGCTTGGCTATGCGACGCAAAAATAATTAAAAAAGTGTAAAAAAACGCAAAGACTCTTTACAAACCCCGTTTTCGAATATATAATGTTATGAAGCATTATCTATTCGAAATGGGGTTTTTGTTTATGTCGGTGCAGAAAAAACGCGTTTTGGCGGTTATATCGGCTTCGATCATAATGTCGGCTATAAGAACCGTTATCGTTTCTTTTTTCATGGAAAAAAACGTTAGCGGCATAAATGCATATTATCTTCCCGAAAACCTTGCTGTTCTCGGCTTTGCCGCATTGGCAGCTTTGTTTTTGGCGGTTTTTGTCTTTTCTGCCGTTAAGCTCGGCAGGAAAAAACGCCTTGTATTAGAAAACGGTTCAGCATCGATTTCGGTCGGATCGCTTATTTTCGCTTTCACTCTTATCGGCGAGGCGATAATTTATATCTATTCGATAGTTATCGGTGAATCCGAAATAAGAAGCCTCGGCGTCGTTATATTTGCGCTAACGGTTATTTGTGCTGTTTCGTTCTTGTTCAACGTTCAAAGCTCCTGCTCGAAAAAACGTTCCAAAACCGTTCTCGGCCTGCTTGCGCTTCTTCCCATTTTGCTTTCGGCATTCCGCCTGCTCGGCGATTTTATAAGAACCAACGCAATGCCGCTTGCATCCTCGGGTGCATATCACCTTGTTGGTCTTGTTGCGGTTCTGCTTTATTTTCTTTGTGAGGGCAAGGCGCAGATCTCGCGCGGAAGCGCCGCCGTTTATTATTTCTTCGGCTTTGCTTCGGTGTTCTTCCTTTTGATTTACGCTGTTCCCAACATTGCGCTGTTCTGCTTCGGCAACTTTGATTTCAACTATTATTCTTCCTTCTCGATAGTTGATCTGGCTATCGGCGTTTATATCTGTTGCCGTATGTGCAACACCCGCATCGTCGAAAAGGATGCGGCTTTGGAGGCATAAACTTTTTAAAACAGAATATAAATAAAGCAAACGGGTTTTTAAAGGATGTTAACTATGAAAAACTGGTTGCTTTATTTTTTTGCTGTTTTCGCAATTACCGTAACCGTTCCCTTCGTTTCCGAAAAAGCCGCCGTGGCAGACCCCGTTCCGAAAATAACGTTTTTTTCGGGCGGGGAAATAAAAGAGCTTTCCGCCGAGGAATTCGCGCTTTGCGTGCTTGCCGCCGAAAGCGAGCTTGCTTGCTCGTTCGAATCAAAAAAGGCGCTTGCCGTTTCGGCGCGTTCGCTTGCGGTATATATCGATTTCAACGGCTATAAGCACCAAGAGTTCGATATTTGCTCCGACCCCGAATGCTGTTTGCGGATTGCCGATCCCGATTCTCTCTCGCAACCGATTTATGAGGAATGCAAAAAGGCGGTTGAGGAAACTCGCGGCGAGGTGTTGCAGTTCGAACGCCTGCCCGCTGCGGCACTTTTTACATACTGTGCGGGAAGCGGAACGCGCGCAAACGCCGAGCTAAGCTATCTTTGCGCCGTTTCGGAGCCGCAGGAGTGCGATGTTCATATAACCGAGCATAGCTTCAGCTTTTCGCAAATAGCTTCGGCACTGCCCGAGCTTTCCTCCTGCACGCCCGAGCAGTTGGTGAAAAATTCGTTTATTGCCTACGATGCATCGGGAAAATGCTCGTTCGGCGTTTTCAACGGAATTTGCCTTGATGCAAGCTCGCTTGCCTCTTCGCTTTCCTTGCCTTGCTCGGAATTCGTCTTTTCCTTCACCGAAAACGGCGCCGAAATAACCTGCTTCGGCGCCGGCAACGGCTTTGGCTTAAACCTTTGCGGTGCCGAGCGAATGGCACGGGCAGGAAAAGACTATGATGAAATAATTTCTTTTTATTATCCCAACCTAAAGCTTAATAAAATTTACTGAAACCGAATAACTCGCCCCGAAAGTGTAAACAATAGCCAATGACAAAACACTTTCAGGGGGAGAACCTATGAACGAAAACAACGAAAAAAACAGCAACGTCAGCTCCGGCGAAAGTCCCGAACCCTTAACCAAAAAGGTTGCGCGCTTTTCGGCGATAATATATCTTTGTTTGGCTATCGCGGTCGTGGTCGTCGCAACGGTTGGCATCTTCAGCATTTCTTATGACTATAACGAAAGCATCCCGCCCGTTTCCTTTCCCGAGCTCGATTTCAGTCCCGAAAGCTCGCAAACCCCTCCCGACGAACCCTCAAAGCCCGAAATTCCCGTCGGCGGCGAAGAAAGCGGCGTTGATGCCGAGCTGAGCGAGCCCGAGCCCGAGGTTATGTTCTATCGCCCTGTTTCGGGCGAGATAATTAAGGGCTTCAGCATGGATGCTCTGGTCTTTTCCGAAACCATGAAGGATTACCGCGTTCATTCCGGCGTTGATATTCAAGCCGAGCTCGGAAGCGACGTTGTCGCCTATTCAAACGGCGTTATCTCTTCGGTAACCGAAGATTATTTCTATGGCGTAACCGTTTCGATAACTCACGATGAAGGCGCTATATCCTATTATATGAACCTCGATCCCGCGCTTGCCGAGATCGTTTCGGTCGGCAACGAGGTGCTTGCGGGGCAGATAATCGGCAAGGTGGGCAACACCGCTCGCATCGAAAGCGCCGATCCTCCTCATCTTCATTTCGAGCTTCGCTTCGACGGCGAGCTCGTTGATCCCGAAAGCGAGCTGCCCGAAGGCTGATTGCGCTTGCAAAGCCCGATGAAATTCTTGCATATAAAACAAAAATCCTCTCGTGTTATGATAACGAGAGGATTTTGTTATTAAAGGGTTCAAGAAAAATTATTTGCCCGAGAGCTTTTTGTCGATGGCGGTTGCGGCGGTTTTGCCTGCACCCATCGCAAGAATAACGGTTGCGGCACCGGTAACGGCGTCGCCGCCCGCATAAACGTTCTCGCGCGAGGTCAAGCCGCTTTCGTCGGCAATAATTCCGCCCCACTTTTCTGTTGCAAGGCCCTCTGTGGTCGATTTGATAAGCGGGTTGGGCGATGTGCCGATCGCCATGATAACGCAATCAACGTCGAGAACGAATTCGCTTCCTTCGATCTCAATAGGTCTTCTTCTTCCCGAAGCATCGGGCTCGCCAAGACCCATTTCAACGCATTCCATTCCGCAAACAAAGCCGTTTTCGCCTTTAAGAATGCGCTTGGGGTTGGTAAGAAGCTTAAATATAACGCCCTCTTCCTTTGCGTGCTCGACCTCTTCGGCTCTTGCGGGAAGCTCGCTTTCACCGCGGCGGTAAACGATATAAACCTCGTCTGCGCCCAATCTGAGCGCGCTTCTTGCCGCGTCCATCGCAACGTTGCCGCCGCCGACGACCGCAACCTTCTTTGCGTGGAAGATGGGGGTCATGCTGTTGTCGCGGTAGGCTTTCATAAGGTTGATTCGGGTCAAGAACTCGTTCGCCGAGTAAACGCCCTTGAGGTTTTCGCCCTCAATACCCATAAATCTGGGCAGACCTGCGCCCGAGCCTATAAACACAGCCTCGAAGCCCTGCTCGAAGAGCTCGTCAACCGAAACGAGCTTGCCTACGACAGAGTTGGTCTTTATTTCAACGCCGAGCGCCTTTAAGGTCTCGATCTCTTTTGCAACTATTGCCTTGGGCAAACGGAATTCGGGAATACCGTAAACAAGAACACCGCCTGCAACGTGCAACGCCTCGAAAACGGTAACCTTATAGCCCTTTTTGGCAAGATCGCCCGCACAGGTAAGTCCCGAAGGGCCCGAACCTATAACGGCAACTCTTTTGCCGTTGCTTTCGGGCGCAACGGGAAGCGTTGTGCAGTTTGCGTTGTGGTAATCGGCAACAAAGCGCTCAAGTCTGCCTATTGCAACGGGCTCGCCCTTAATTCCGCGAACGCAGTTCTTTTCGCACTGCGATTCCTGGGGGCAAACTCTTCCGCAAACAGCGGGCAAAGAGCTTTGGCGGGTGATTATTTCATAAGCGCCCTCAAAGTCGCCTTCGGCAACGCGGGCGATAAAATCGGGAATAGCTATGTTAACGGGGCAGCCAGAAACACAAGGTCTGTTTTTGCAGTTAAGGCAGCGCTTTGCTTCGTCGATCGCCTGCTCGGCGGTATAGCCGAGAGCAACCTCTTCGAAGTTGCGGCTTCTTATTTCGGGAGCCTGGTGCGGCATCTCGTTCTTTTTCAAAGACATATTAGGCATTTTTGTTTCCTCCCCGCATTAGTTAGCTTCTGCTTTGTTAAGCAGGTTGCAGGTATCTTCATAGCGGTGGCGCTCGAATTCTTTATACATAGAGCCGCGTTCCATGGCTTCGTCGAAATCGACCTCGTGGCCGTCGAAATCGGGTCCGTCAACGCAGGCAAACTTAACCTTGCCGCCGACGGTAAGGCGGCAACCGCCGCACATTCCGGTTCCGTCAATCATAATGGGATTCATGCTGACTGTTGTTTTGATGCCGAACTCCTTGGTGAGCTTGCAAACGAACTTCATCATTATAAGCGGACCTATCGCGATTACCTCATCGTATTTTTCGCCGCTTTCGATAAGCTTTCTGAGCGCATCGGTAACAAGACCCTTTTCGCCGATAGAGCCGTCGTCGGTCATGATAAGATATTTGTCGCTGCAGGCGGTAAACTCATCGGAAAGAATAACGAGATCCTTGTTTCTGAAGCCGACGACCGAGTGGACCTCGGCACCGAGCTCGTGAAGCTTCTTTGCGACGGGAAGTGCGATAGCACAGCCAACGCCGCCGCCGATAACGGCAACCTTTTTAATGCCTTCTGTTTCGGTGGGTTTTCCGAGCGGGCCGACAAAGTCCTGAATATATTCGCCCTCGCTTTTCGAATCGAGAAGCTTGGTCGTAGCACCTACTATCTGATAAATTATCGTAACGGTGCCCGCGCTTGCATCATAATCGGCAATGGTGAGGGGGATTCTTTCGCCCTCTTCATCAACACGAAGAATTATAAACTGACCGGGTTGTGCCTTTTTCGCTATTTCGGGAGCTTCGATAACCATTCTCGAAACCGTGGGGTTAAGCGATTCTTTGGAAACTATTTTAAACATTTTGAACACCTGATTTCAAAAGCAATTTTTCGGAATTATAATTATATCACTTAATGTTTGGAATATCAACTATTTTTCTTGATTTTTATAAATTTCCATTGTATAATAGAAAATGTATAAATATGGAAAGTATTTTTGTGTAAAAGGAGCATTTTTAAATGAATCTTCTTATTAAAAATATTATTTTGCCCGATGGCGATAAGCTTAAAACCGCCGATATCTGCGTTTCAAACGGAATCATCAAATCAATCGGCTCGGTGCCCGATGGCTTCGTTGCCGATGAAACCGTCGAAGGCGGAAGCCGCCTCGCAATTCCCGCGTTTGTAAACGCACATACCCATGCATATATGTCGGTGCTTCGCAACGCCGCTGATGATCTGCCTTTTATGCAATGGCTTTTCGAGGGCGTTATGCCCCGCGAAGAAAAACTTAATAACGAGCAGGCATATTGGGGCTCTTTGCTTGCCTGCGCCGAAATGATACGCCGCGGCTGCGGAACCTTTTGCGATATGCATCTTTTCCCCGGTGCTTCGGCAAGGGCGGCGATCGATTCGGGAATGCGCGCGGTTGTTTCGCGCGGCTTAACGGGTAGCGACGGCGGACAACGCCGCCTCGACGAGCAATATGCCGAGATAGAAGAATTCAAGGGCTATGACAACATAAAATTCATGCTCGCACCCCACGCTATCTACACCTGCGATAAGGAATTTCTTTTAAAGGTTTCCGCCGAGGCAAAACGCTTGGGGCTCGGTCTTAACATTCACCTTTCCGAAAGCAAGGCGGAGTTTGAGGATTGCCTGCGCGATAACGGCTGCACCCCCACCGAATACGTTGCAAGCCTCGGTCTTTTCGAAAACAAAACGCTTGCCGCGCATTGCGTTCAGCTTACCGAAAACGATATCAGCCTGCTTGCGAAATATAACGTAAGCGTTGCTTCCAACCCCAAAAGCAACCTCAAGCTCGGCAACGGCATTGCTCCTATCTATCAGCTCGACCAAGCGGGCGTTAACGTGTGTATCGGCACCGATTCGGCGGCTTCGAACAACTCGCTTAATATGTTTGCCGAGCTTAATTATATGACTTTGCTTCACAAGGGAACCAACTATGACAGCACTGCAATCCCCGCAAAGAAGGCGCTTGATTTTGCAACCGTAAACGGCGCTCGTGCGCTTGGATTTGAAAAACTCGGCAAGCTTGAAGAGGGCTGGGCGGCAGATATTGCTCTGCTCGACACAAACGTGCCCCAAATGGTTCCGCTTCGCAACTATTACGCCGCAGTTTGCTATTGCTGCGACGGCAGCGAGACCGACACGCTCGTTCTTAACGGCAAGGTCGTTATGAAAAACAAACAGCTTCTCACCATCGATGAAGAGCAACTGTTCTATAACGTAAACAAAATCGTTGAAGCAACCGATTGATAAGGAGGAACAAAAAATGTCTTACGATATCAAAGATATTTCGCTGTGGGAAAGCGGCGAAACCAAAATACAGTGGGTTAAGAATAATATGGATCTTCTTCGCGGAATCGAAGAGGAATTCAGCAAAACAAAGCCGTTTTCGGGCTTGCGCGTTGCGCTTTCGGTGCATCTCGAGGCAAAAACCGCATATCTCTGCCGCGTTCTTGCGGCGGGCGGTGCCGAAATGTATATAACCGGCTCCAACCCTCTTTCCACTCAGGATGACGTTGCCGCGGCGCTCGTTCACGGCGGCTTGAACGTTTATGCTTGGCACGGCTGTACCGACGAAGAATATGAGGCTCACACCTCGCGCGTTATCGCCGAGGGCAGACCTAACATTATAATCGACGACGGCGGCGACCTCGTAAATCTTATCCACACCAAATACCGCGAGCTTCTTCCCAACGTTATCGGCGGCTGTGAAGAGACCACAACCGGCATAATCCGTTTGCACGCAATGGCAAGAGAGGGCGTTCTCGAATTTCCTATGGTTCTTGTTAACGATGCCGATTGCAAGCATCTTTTCGATAACCGCTATGGAACCGGTCAGTCGGTATGGGACGGTATCAATCGCACCACAAACCTTATCGTTGCGGGCAAAAAGGTCGTTGTCGCAGGCTATGGCTGGTGCGGCAAGGGCGTTGCAATGCGCGCAAAGGGCTTGGGTGCATCGGTTATCGTAACCGAAGTTGACCCCATTCGCGCCATGGAAGCGGTTATGGACGGCTTTGCCGTTATGCCCATGGAGGATGCCGCAAAAGAGGGCGATTTCTTCTGCACCGTAACCGGCAACTGCGAAATAATAACCACAAAGCATTTTCCGCTTCTTAAGGATGGCGCGATCCTCACAAACGCGGGCCATTTCGACGTTGAGGTCGATATGAAGGCGCTTCGCGAATATGCGGTCGAAACCTTCGAGGCTCGCAACAATATAATCGGCTATAAGCTTCCCAACGGCAACACCGTTTACGTTATCGCCGAGGGCAGATTGGTAAATATCTGCGCAGGCGACGGCCACCCCGCCGAAATAATGGATATGTCGTTTGCAATTCAGGCGCTTTCTGCGCTCCATCTTGTTAAAAATCAGGGCAAGATCAAAGAAAAGCTCTTTATCGTTCCGCGTGAGGTTGATGAAGAGGTTGCTCGCCGCAAGCTTGCATTCTGGGGCTGCAAGATCGACACCTTGACCGAAAACCAGAAGAAATATTTGGGCGCTTGGCAACATTGATCGCTGACGCGTTCGATTAAAATCTTTCGATTTTAATCGGTTTTGGAGTTCCGTACGCTCGCGCAGGGTCCGTGCGCCTTGCTTCGCTCGTTGTCCGAACCCTCGGAACTCATAGGTATAAAAATCCACGCGCGTGTCGCGGATTTTTATAAAGATTTTTATTGTATATCTCTGATGTTTTCGATAAAAAACAATAAAGTAAAAAGTCATTAAGGAAGAACCACTATGAAAGAAGAGCTTGTATTAAAGCTTATCGACGAATGCGAACGATTGTTTGATGAAATCCCTGCGGAAAAGCTAACTGTATGGACCCTGTTTGCAAACATTAACAGCATAGCTTCGCAGTATGATGAGGTTGAGTGTTTAATACATATCAATTTTGCCAATGGCACGGCAACACAAGGGATGTGTGTACTTACTGACTGGAAACCCGGCGCGTTGGCGTTGCAATCCGATAATGGCGAAATCCCTAAGCTTCGTCTTGTCTATCCTGAAGAATATTTAGATTTCATGAAAGAAATGGGAAGCATTATGGATGTGAAGTATCCTGATTTTCCCGAAGAACAAGAGAAATAAAAATTATTCGTTTTTGAAATTAACTCTTCACAAAAAACCGGAGGTTTTATATGTCAACTCCCCACAATTCCGCAAAAATCGGCGACATTGCCGAAACCGTTATAATGTGCGGCGATCCGTTAAGAATCAAATACATCGCCGAAACCTATCTCGAAAACGCCGTTTGCTTCAACGAGGTTCGCGGTATGCTCGGCTACACCGGCTATTATAAGGGCAAGCGCGTTTCGGTTATGGGTCATGGAATGGGCATGGCGTCGATAGGCATTTATTCCTATGAGCTTTACAACCACTATGGCGTTAAGCAAATTATCCGCGCGGGCAGCGCGGGCGGCATCGGCGACGGAGTTAACTGCCGCGATATAATTATCGCGCAGGGCGTTTGCCATGACAGCAACTTCGCTTGGCAATATGAGCTTCCCGGAACCTTCGCGCCCATTGCCGATTTCGAGCTTTTAAAAGCCGCCGATGCAAAGGCACGCGAGCTCGGCATAAGCGTTAAGGTAGGCAACATTTATTCTACCGACGTTTTCTATGCACCCGAAAAGGTTAATGCCCAATGGAAAGAAATGGGAATTCTCGGTGTTGAAATGGAAGCCGCCGCGCTTTATATGATCGCGGCAAAGGCAAAGGCAAAGGCGCTTTGCGTTTGCACCGTCAGCAATCATATGTTCACAAAAGAAGAGCTCTCTACCGAAGAAAGACAAACCGGCTTTAACGATATGATAAGGCTTTGCCTTGAAATTGCTTAAATCAGGAGGATAAACGATATGAAATGTCCCCTTTGCGGCCATGCTGAAAGCAAGGTAATCGATTCGCGCCCCGCCGCCGACGGCAGCTCAATTCGCCGCCGTCGCGAATGTCTCGAATGTCAAAAGCGCTTTACGACCTATGAAAATATCGAAACGCTTCCGCTTATCGTTATTAAAAAAGACCTCTCTCGCGAGACCTTCGACAGAAACAAGATATTAAACAGCATTATCCGCGCCTGCGACAAGCGCCAGGTAACGCTTTCGCAAATGAACTCTGCCGTTACCGAGATTGAAAACGCGCTTCAGAACACGCTTCAAAACGAGATAACCTCAGAGCGCATCGGCGAAATGGTAATGGACAAGCTCAAGGATCTTGACGAGGTTGCCTATATCCGCTTTGCTTCGGTCTATCGCCAGTTCAAAGACCTTGGCGCGTTTATGGACGAGCTTAAGAAAATGCTGGCAGAAAAGTAAAAATATGCAAGAATAACGGCTTTTCGGTTTCATTTTTTTGTTCCGAAAGCCGTTATTTTGTCGTTTTACTATTGCTTTTTGCAATAAACAAGAGTATAATTATTCAGAATATACAGGCAATAATGCTTCGGCTAACACATAAAGGAGAAAAGCTCTCTTGAAAGGGAAGAGAGCGAGCAACTGATGGAAAACAGAATCTTCAATAAAGAAATGGAATGTATGCCCCGAAAGGAGCTTGAGGCGTTACAGCTCGAGCGCTTAAAGGCGCTTGTCGACTATTGCGAAAAGAATTCCGAGTTCTATGCAAAAAGACTTGCCGCCGCGGGAGTAACGGCAGATAAAATCAAATGTCTTTCCGATATTGAATATATTCCCTATACCACCAAGGATGATCTTCGCGATACTTATCCCTTCGGAATGCTTTCTGTTCCGAGAGAAAAAATAGTTCGCATTCACGCTTCTTCGGGAACGACAGGCAACCCCACCGTTGTTGCCTACACCCGCGAGGATATGGAGCATTGGACCGAGCAGGTTGCCCGCCTTGCCGTTGCCGCAGGCGCGCACGAGGGCACAACGGTTCAGATCTGCTTTGGCTACGGTATGTTCACGGGTGCGCTCGGCTTGCACTACGGCTTGGAAAAGATCGGTGCTTCGGTAGTTCCCACCAGCTCGGGCAACACCGAAAAACAGCTTAAATTCATGCGTGATTTCCAAACCGATGCAATCGTTGCAACCCCCTCTTATTGTATGTATCTTGCCGAGGCGGCGCATTCCATGTCGGATAAATATCCCATGTCGAGCTATAACCTCAAATACGGCATTCTCGGCAGCGAGGGCTCAACCCCCGAAATGCGCGCCGAAATCGAAAAGCATTGGGGCAACGGCTTCTTCTGTACCGATAACTATGGAATGAGCGAGCTTAACGGCCCCGGTATGTCGGGCGAATGCCTATACCGCGACGGATTGCACATAAACGAAGACCATTTCCTTTGCGAGATAATCGATTCCGCAAGCGGAAAGGTTCTCGAACGCGGTTCGACCGGCGAGCTTGTTGTTACCAATCTAACCAAACGCGGTCTGCCCATGCTTCGTTACAGAACCAAGGATATAACCAACCTTAACTACGAGCCCTGCAAGTGCGGCAGAACAAGTGCAAGAATGCACAAGATCATCGGCAGAAGCGACGATATGATCAAGGTTCGCGGCGTTAACGTATTTCCCTCGCAGGTTGAAAGCGCACTTATCGGCTTTAATGAGATCAGCCCCAACTATCTTCTTGTTCTCAGAAGAGAGGGCTATTCCGATTCGATGGAGGTTCGTGTTGAGCTTATCGACGGCGGTCTGCTTGAAAACTACGGTGCGCTCGTTGCACTTCAAAAGCGCATTCACGATAACATCAAAAACATTCTCGGCATAGAGATCAAGGTAACGCTCGTTGAACCCAATTCCATCGAACGCTTCACGGGCAAGGCAAAACGTGTTCTCGATCTTCGCAATTCATAAATAACAAAAGGAAACATAGATATGGAAAAGAAACTTCTTCTCGGCAACGAGGCGGTCGCTCAGGGTCTTTACGAGGCAGGCGTTAAGGTTATTTCCTCCTATCCCGGAACCCCCAGCACCGAAATTACCGAAGCCGCATCCAAATATGATGAAATGTATAGCGAATGGGCGCCCAACGAAAAGGTTGCCTTCGAGGTTGCGATAGGCGCATCCTTCGGCGGTGCAAGATCGTTCTGCGCGATGAAGCACGTTGGCTTGAACGTTGCCGCCGACCCTCTCTATACCGCTTCTTATATCGGCGTTAACGGCGGTATGGTCTGTGCGGTCGCCGATGACCCCGGAATGCATTCCTCTCAAAACGAGCAGGATTCCCGTCATCATGCCATTGCCGCAAAGGTTCCGATGCTCGAGCCCTCCGACAGCCAAGAGGCGCTTGATTTCACAAAGATCGCCTATGATCTTTCCGAGCGCTTCGATGCGCCCGTGCTTTTAAGGCTTTCAACGAGAATCTCGCATTCGCGCTCGCTTGTTGCCGTTTCCGAAAGACAGGAAAAAGAATTAAAGCCCTATAAACGCGACGTTATGAAAAACGTTATGATGCCCGCAATGGCAAGAAAGGCTCATGCCAAGGTCGAAGATCGCAACGAAGACCTTTCGCTTTGGGGCGATACCGAGGCGTTTGCGCTCGGCGTTAACAAAGAAGAACTGTTCTCTGATGAGATCGGCGTTATCGCGGCAGGCAGCACCTATGTTTACGCTCGCGAGGCTTTGGGCGAAAAGGCGAGCTATTTAAAGCTCGGCATGGTCAACCCGCTTCCCAAAAAGGCGATCGTTGATTTTTCCAAAAAGGTAAAAACGCTCTACGTTATAGAAGAGCTCGACGATATTATCGAAACCCATTGCATCAAGCTTGGCGTTAAGGTTATCGGCAGAAGAGGCATCGATGATCTTAAACGCGAGGTCTTCTCGCCTCTCGGCGAATATAATCAGTCTATCATCGAAAAGGCTGTTTTGGGAACCGAAAAGGAATGTATCTCGCTCGATTGCGAAATCCCCGCCCGTCCTCCCGTTCTTTGCCCGGGCTGTCCTCACCGCGGACTTTATTATGCGCTTAAGGGCCTTGACCTTTACGTCAGCGGCGATATCGGCTGTTACACCCTCGGCGCTCAGGCTCCTCTTGCAATGATGGACACCTGCGTTTGCATGGGCGCTTCGGTTTCTGCGCTTCACGGCTATAATACCGCGCGCGGAAAAGAAGCGGCGAAGAAATCCATCGCGGTTATCGGCGATTCAACATTTATCCATTCGGGTATAACCGGTCTGATCGATATCGTATATAACAAAGGCATCTCAACCGTTATCGTGCTCGATAACTCTATCACAGGCATGACGGGCCATCAGAACAACCCCTTGAACGGAAAAACCATTAAGGGTGATCCCACCTCTGCCGTTGATCTCGAGGCGCTTGCAAAGGCAATCGGAATCAATCGCGTTCGCGTTGTCGATCCCTTCGACATTGCGGCAACCAAGGCGGCTGTTTCCGAAGAGCTTGCGGCAGAAGAGCCCTCGCTCGTTATCTCGCGCCGTTCCTGCGCTCTTCTCAAGAGCGTTAAGCATCCCAAGGCGCTTGTTGTCGATAGCGAAAAGTGCGTTGGATGTAAGATGTGCTTAAAGGTCGGCTGTCCGGCAATATCCCAGAAAAAGCAGGAAAACGGCAAAACCAAGGCGTTTATCGACCCCAATCAGTGCTTGGGCTGCGGCGTTTGTACCGATACCTGCAAGCTCGGTGCGATCAAAACTCAGGAAGGAGGCAACAACTAATGAAGAATATTAACATTCTTATCGTCGGTGTCGGCGGTCAGGGAACTCTTCTTGCCTCTAAGCTTATGGGTAAGATATATATCGATGCGGGCTATGACGTTAAGGTTAGCGAGGTTCACGGAATGAGCCAGCGCGGCGGAAGCGTTGTAACCTACGTTCGCGCGGGCGAAAAGGTTTTTTCTCCCGTTATCGACCGCGGCGAAGCCGACGTTATGATCTCGTTCGAGGCGCTTGAAAGCGCACGTTGGCTGCCTTATCTTAAAAAGGACGGCGTTATCATCTCCAACACCGCACAGATCGATCCTATGCCCGTTATTATGGGTAACGCGCAGTATCCCGAAAACATTCTTGAAAAAATAGCCGCAACCGGCGTTTCGGTAATTTCTGCCGATGCTCTCTCGCTTGCCGAGCAGGCAGGCAGCGCAAAGGCGGTTAATATTGTTCTTCTCGGCATCGCCGCAAAGGCGCTTGAGCTTGATAAAGAAGAATGCATCTCCGCAATTCGTGCAACCGTTCCTCAAAAAACGATTGAAGTTAATGAAAAAGCCTTTGAGCTTGGATATAATCTTTAAATAAGGAGCAAACTGAAAATGGGAATCCTAAAGCCCGAAATCGAATGTGCCTCGCGCGAGGATATGAAAGCACTTCAATCGGCAAGATTGAAGAAGATGGTTGAAAACGCATATAACAACGTGCCGTTTTATAAGCAAAAGCTTGACGAGCTCGGCATTTCTCCTGCCGATATCAACTCTATCGACGATATCACCAAGCTTCCCTTCACACTCAAAACCGACCTTCGCGATAACTATCCCTACGGTCTTTTTGCCGTGCCCATGACCGATCTCGTTCGTGTTCATGCTTCTTCGGGAACAACAGGAAAACAAACCGTTGTCGGTTATACCAAAAAAGATATTGACGTTTGGTCGGAAAGCGCCGCAAGGGCGATCGCCGCAACCGGCGGAACAAAAGACGATATCGTTCATGTTTCCTATGGTTACGGTCTCTTCACGGGCGGCTTGGGTCTTCATTACGGCGCAGAATATCTCGGTGCAACCGCAATTCCCGTTTCAACAGGTAACACCTCGCGTCAGATCCAGATCTTCCAGGATTTTGGCTCAACCGTGCTTTGCTGCACTCCCTCTTATGCGCTCTATCTCGGCGAATCTATCCGCGATGCAGGTATCTCGCTCGATACAATAAAGCTTCGTGCGGGAATTTTCGGCGCAGAGCCCTGGACCGATGCAATGAGAAAGCAGATTGAAACTTTGCTCGGCATCGAGGCTTATGATATCTACGGTCTTTCCGAGATTGCAGGCCCCGGCGTTTCGTTCGATTGCGAATGCCACAACGGAATGCACGTTAACGAGGATTATTTCTATCCCGAGGTTATCGACCCCGAAACCCTCGAGCCCGTTCCCGACGGAACCGTAGGCGAGCTCGTGTTCACCTGCATCGGCAAGGAAGCGCTTCCTCTTATTCGTTACAGAACCCGCGACCTTTGCTCGATAACCCATGAAAAATGCGCTTGCGGCAGAACGACGGTAAGAATGTCTAAGCCCGTTGGCAGAAGCGACGATATGCTTATCATTCGCGGCGTTAACGTATTCCCTTCGCAGATCGAGCACGTTCTTCTTCAGCAGGGAATGGAACCTAACTATCTCATCATCGTTGACCGTGTAAATAATCTCGACACTCTCACCGTTGAGGTTGAAATGGCTCAAAATACCTTCTCCGATACCATTAAAGACCTTGAAACCGCCAAAAAGAAGCTTGAGGCGGCAATGCAGAACACCCTTAACGTTCACGCGCACATAAAGTTTGTTGAATACGGCACCCTTCCCAGAAGCGAGGGCAAGGCAAAGCGCGTTATCGACAAACGTAAAATATAAATAAAAAAAGAAAGAAAGGAAAACGACTATGTATATCAAGCAGCTTTCCGTTTTTGTAGAGAATAAATCGGGCAGATTGGCAGAGATAACCTCTATCATCGCCAACGCGGGCATCGATATCCGCGCCCTTTCCATTGCCGACACAACCGATTTCGGCATTCTTCGCCTTGTTGTAAACAAGCCCGACGAAGCCGAGCAGGTTCTTAAGGCGGCAGGTCTTACCGTTTCGTTAACCAACGTTATCGCCGTTGGAATCCCCGACAGACCGGGCGGATTCGCCGAGACCATGACCGCAATTGCCGATAAAGACGTTGGTGTAGAATATATGTATGCCTTCATCTCCCGCGATTCCGACCGTGCATATCTTATAATGCGCGTTATCGATAACGAAAAGGCAATTTCAGCGCTTCAGGCTCACGGTTGCGATATCCTCGACGGCAACAGCATCTATAAGCTTTAATGTTTTTTATCCGCTCCGAATTTTTCGGGGCGGATATTTATTAGGAGTTAATTATGAAATATACCGATTGGGAAACTGCCGTTTCTGCATCTAAAACAGATTTTGAGTTTTTAAAAGAAATAAGATCATATGGGATAACCGCGATCGAACTTTCGGTTGCTTTATGGGAGTGCGGCAACATTGATTGGCAGGGATTTCGCACTAACGCCGATAAGGCGGGAATCAAGGTGCTATCCTATCATCTTCCGTTCGGCGAAACGGTCGATATCTCGCTTTGCGATGAAGAAGCACGCAAGAGCGCAGTCGAAAGAAACCGCGGGTTTATGATGCTTGCGGCGGATATCGGCATCAACAGATTTGTGATACATCCTTCCTATGAGCCGATAGCCGATTCCGAACGAAGCACAAGAACAGAGCAGGCAAAGAGTTCGCTTATTGAGCTTGCCGAAATCGCAAACGGCTTGGGGGCGGTTATTTGCGTTGAAAATCTGCCGAGAACCTGCCTCGGACACAATATTGCCGAAATGAAAGAGCTTATATCAAGCGATTCTCGATTAAAGGTGTGCTTCGACGTTAATCACCTTCTCGCCGAGCAGGGCGATGACCATAAAGCGTTTGTTTCCGAGCTGGGAAGCAAGATTATTACCGCGCACATGAGCGATTATGATTTTGAAGATGAAAAGCATTATTTCTGCGGAAACGGACTTATCGATTGGCGGGAACTTATCGAAGCTTTGGAAGAGGCGGATTATTGCGGTCCGTTTTTGTTCGAGGGCGGCTTCACGCCCCACCGAGCTCATCCCGAGGTTCCTTGCGGAACTCTTGCCGAAGCTCGTGTGCGGCATTTGAGTATAAAAAGCTTTCGCGGCAAAAATAACAGTTGACAAATCCGAAAAAAGTGTTATACTTTTAACAAGGAATGCGTTAACAGCAGAACAAGTCGGCAGAAAAACGCCTTAACAGAGAGCTATCGCCATGGGCTGAAAGCGAAGCATGAAACAGTCTTGCCGATACCGCCTGCTCAGCATCAACAAAGCAATAAATGAGTTAAAGCATCGGGTGGAACCGTGCAGAGCTTTATTTGATCTGTACCCCGGCAAATTGCAATCATTTGCAGTTTGTCGGGTTTTTGTTTGTTAAAAATAATCTATATAAAGGAGTAATCAAAATGAATTTTATTCTCAACGGCGTTCAGTTTGCATCCGATTCGGCACAAACCGTTTACGATGCCGCAAAAGAAGCCGAGCTCATCTCGCGTGCCGTTATCGCCGCAAAGGTCAACGGCGAGGTTTGCGCGCTTTCGCGTCCCGTTTCCGAAGGCGATGATATTAAGCTTCTAACCTTCCAAGAGCCCGAAGGAAAGTCTGTGTTCAGCCACACCGCCGCGCACATTCTTGCGCAGGCCGTAAAACGTCTTTTCCCCGAAACCAAGCTTACCATAGGACCCGCTATCGATAGCGGCTTCTATTATGATTTCGACAGCGAAACTCCCTTCACCCCCGAGGTTTTGAAAAAGCTTGAGGATGAAATGAAGAAGATCGTTAAAGAAAACCTTCTTATCGAGCGCTTCGAGCTCCCCCGTGCAGAAGCGATTGCTTTAATGGAAGAAAAGGGCGAGCCCTATAAGGTTCAGCTTATAAACGAGCTTCCCGAGGATGCAACCATCAGCTTCTACCGCCAGGGCGAGTTCACCGACCTTTGTGCGGGTCCTCACCTCTTCTCGACCGGCGCTGTCAAGGCGATCAAGCTTATGCAGTGCACCGGCGCTTATTGGAAGGGTGATCAGAACAACAAACAGCTCCAGCGCGTTTACGGCGCGGCTTTTCCGACCAAGGATGAGCTCAACGCTTATATAACCCGGCTCGAAGAAGCTCGCAAGCGCGACCACAACAAGATCGGCAGAGAGCTTGAATATTTCACCACCGTTGACGTTATCGGTCAGGGTCTTCCCATTCTTATGCCCAAGGGCGCGCGCGTTATTCAGCTTATGCAGCGTTGGATCGAAGACGTCGAGCAAAGCCGCGGCTATCTTCTGACCAAAACTCCGCTTATGGCAAAGCGCGAGCTTTATAAGATTTCGGGACACTGGGATCACTATCGCGACGGTATGTTCATTATGGGCGACCCCGATGATGAAACCAAGGAATGCTTCGCGCTCCGCCCCATGACCTGTCCCTTCCAGTATCAGGTCTTCCTCAACAAGCGCCGCTCCTACCGCGATCTTCCTATGCGCCTGGGTGAGACCTCAACCCTTTTCCGTAACGAAGACAGCGGCGAAATGCACGGCCTTATCCGCGTTCGTCAGTTCACAATTTCCGAGGGCCACCTCGTGCTTCGTCCCGATCAGCTCGAAGAGGAATTCAAAGGCTGTGTAGACCTCGCCAAATATTGCCTTGAAACCCTCGGTCTTTGGGAGGATTGCACCTTCCGCTTCTCGCAGTGGGATCCTGCCCGCACCGATAAATATGAGGGCACGCCCGAACAGTGGAACGAGGCTCAGGAGATTATGGGCAGATTGCTCGATAACCTCGGCATAAAATATGAGATAGGTATTGATGAGGCGGCGTTCTACGGACCCAAGCTTGATATTCAGTGCAAGAACGTTTTCGGCAAGGAAGATACCATCGTTACGATTCAGATCGATATGCTTCTCGCCAAGAAGTTCGGCATGGAATACGTCGATTCCGAAAACAAGCTCGTTAATCCCTATATAATCCACCGTACCTCTATGGGTTGCTACGAAAGAACGCTCGCTCTGCTTCTCGAAAAATATGCAGGCGCACTTCCCATGTGGCTTATGCCCACCCAGGCAACCGTTATTCCCGTTAACCCCGAGCTTAACGACTATGCCGCAGAGGTTGCGAGAAAAATGGAAAACTGCGGTATTCGCGTTCGTCTTGATGACCGCAACGAGACAATGGGCAAGCGTATTCGCGAGGCTCAGCTCGAAAAGATACCCTATATGCTCATCGTCGGCGCAAAAGAGCGCGATGAGGGCGCTGTTTCGGTTCGCTCGCGCAAGGGCGAGGATCTCGGCGTAATGCCCGTTTCCGAAATGCTCTCTTCGTTCTGCCAAGAAATCGCCGAAAAACGCAGATAAATCAAAACCAATGTATATAAAAAAACGAAGCATTATGCTTCGTTTTTTTATATTACTTCATCGAAGATGCGATGTTGATCTTCAGTGTTTTGCGGTTTGCAAAAACCGCAAATGCAAAGCAGAAAACAGCATTGATGCCGACAAAAACAAACCATTCGCGCCACGGAAAGTGGAAGTATTGCACCGTGTTTGAGGTCCACAAAAAGATGTATTGACCGAGCACAGAAAGATAAGAGCCGATGAGCCCGAAAACCACCGCGTGAATGAAAATGAATATTCCCTCGCAAAGCAACAGCTTAAACATATCTTTGTTTGACATTCCGAGCGATTTGAGCGTTGCAAACTCGCGCGTTCTTGCGTTGATATTCACTATCATACTTCCCATAGCACCCAACAGCGCAATAAAAGTAAGAATAAAACCGATAGATATCGCGCTCGTGAGGCGTGGGTCGTTATAGGCGTTATAAACGCCATCTTCCCAAAATCCCCACATAAACAGCGAATATATGCTGACGAATATTATCTGCGCGCACGGCAGGGTGAACGAAACGGCTCGGTAGCGCGGTGCGTTGTTATCGAAATTCTGCCCTGCAAGCCTGCCGATACGTCCGAAAAATTTGCACATTATTTTTTCGAAAATTCCTTCGTAAAGCGAAACGTTTATGCCTGCGTCGGCTTTGAGCGAGTTTATAACCGAAAGTTTGGACAAACGCAAAATCGGTTTATACGCCGCAAATGCTGTTACCGAAACAGTAAGCAAAAACGCCGCAACCGACACCCACAAGGGCGAAAAGTATTCGTAAAAGGTCGTTCCCGAACGGTCTAAACCATAGCGTTCAAGATAGAATTTTATCATTCCGTCGTTCATGTATTCAATGTGATAAACCGAAATGATCCTGCCCGCGACCGTTCCGACCGCACCGCCGATGAGCGCATATATCGCCGTCTCGAACGCGATCATCGCGGCTTTTCCGCCGTTTGTCATTCCAACGGTAGAATAAAGACCTAAAACGTTCACACGCTCGTTAAAAGTAATGGCAAACGCCGAGCGTATAAGCACCGTGGCGGCAACCGCAACGGCAACGACCAGCATCATAAACGTCAGTGCTTCTTCGGTATAAGTGCTGCTGCTTTTGTCCAGCGTTCCGATCATCGTTGAAACGAAGCTACATATAACCGATAGCAGAGTCGAGGCAAGCATTATTCCCGAAAGGGTAAGAAAAGCTTTTATACGCGATTGCCTTATCGTCGCAAAAGCAAGTTTAAGCGCAATCATTTTTTTACCCTCTCGTCAGAAACGATCAAGCCGTCTTCGATGCGGATTATTCTGTCGGTCTGCGCGGCGATGTTCATATCGTGGGTAACGATTATCGTTGTTTGGTTGTATTTTTGGTTCGCTTCGCGGAAAAGCGACATTATCTCCTCGGTGTTTTTTGAATCAAGGTTACCCGTCGGCTCATCGGCAAGCAATATCGACGGCTGTGTGTATATCGCTCTTGCGATAGCAACGCGCTGTTGCTGTCCGCCCGAAAGGTAAGGAGGATAATGAAATTCCTTTTCGAATATTCCGAGCGTTTTCATTGTTTTAAGCAATCTTTCTTCTTCAACGGCTTTTCCGTCAAGCTCGCTCGGCAGGGTTATGTTGTCGCGGACGTTCAGCATCGGGATAAGATTATACGCCTGATAAATAAGCGAAACAGTCCTTCTGCGGTAGAGTGCAAGCTCGCGCTCGGTCATTTTGTGAACGTTCTGTCCGTTGACGCAAACGCTTCCCATTGTTGGAGTATCAACTCCGCCGATAATATGCAGAAGAGTCGATTTTACGCTTCCCGAGGTGCCGACAACGGCAATAAATTCGCCTTCTTCGACCTCAAGCGAGATTCCGTTGAGCGCTCTCACTTCGTTTTCGTGGGTTCGGTAGGTTTTATAAAGGTCTGATATCGATAAAATGCTCATAAAAGCACCTCCCGATAACAGTTTATCATATCATATCGTTGTTTTCAATACCTATTATTTCTTTGCATACTCTTTGATCTTCTCTATAGCGCTTTTTTCGATGCGCGAAACGTAAGAGCGCGAAATTCCGAGCATTTCGGCAACGTCGCGCTGGGCATAATGCTTTCCGCTTTTGTTCAGCCCGTAACGAAGCATCATTATTTTGCGTTCGCGGTCGTCAAGAGCGTTTTTTATTGCCTTTGCAATCTTTTCAAGCTTTATTTTTCGGTCTATCGAATCAACGATGTCGTCGGGTGCGGCAATTATTTCAAGGTAGGTTAGGGGATTTCCGTCCTTGTCAACGTCAACAGCCTCGTTTATTGAGGTTACCGAGGCGTGCTTCTTCTGCGAACGGAAATACATTAAGATCTCGTTCTGCAGGCATTTGCCCGCATAGGTGGCAAACCGCGCTCCGTTGCTGATATCAAACGAATCGATTGCCTTAATAAGCCCAACCGTTCCAACCGAGATCAGATCCTCTTGATCGCGCGCGGCGGTGTAATATTTTTTAACGATATGCGCAACCAGCCGAAGATTATGCTCGATAAGCTTGTTGCGCGCGGCAAGATCGCCGTTTCGCGTTCGCACGAAAAGCTTGTGCTCTTCTTCTTTTGAAAGCGGCGGCGGAAAGGAATGTGTGTCGGAGGTTCTGAGTATTAAACAAAAGCATTTTGATACCAACGAAAAAAGAAAACCAAGCAAAACATATCACCTCTCGAAATGATATGCGTTTGCTTGGTGTTTTATGATTTGAAGAGAATACGATCGCGTGTCGGACGGATCGGGTTCGGGATTATTGCTTTTTCATCTGGCGGAGGAAAAGAAGCACCGCGGCGATAAGCAGAACGAATGCATAACCGAGCACCCACAGCAAGTGCGGAACCACCTCTGAAAATTCGCCCGAAATAACAGCGCGCTCCAGCTCTACTGCGTGAACGAAGGGAAGCGCATAGGCAATCTTTTCGAATATCCCGCCAACGAGCTTGAGATCAAACCAAATGCCCGACAGCCACGCCGAAAGGTTGGTAAGCAAAGTACCGCAGATGCCTCCGACCTGCTTGTCGTTGAGCACGCTTCCGCAAAGAAGACCCAAAGCGATATAGAGGATAGAAACGGGAACGATAAACAACACGGCATATAAAATATTGACCGTGATGTCAAGTCCGAGAGCTATAGCAGCGATATAGCAGATAACGCATTGAGCAACAGAGATCGGAATAATGGGCAAAGTGTAACCGAGAATAAAATCCGTTGGGGTCAGCGGCGTTGTATATAACCGCTGTAACAGCGAACTTCCTCTGTCTTTTGCGATAATGGTTGCCGAAAACAAGGTCATAAACGCCAGACCGAAAACCGTTATGCCCGGAGCCAAACGCTTTATTTCAAACAGCTCAACGGGAATATTCGCTTGAATGGCGCTTAGCAATAGGATCAAAACGAGGGGGAATCCGAGTCCGAAAAAAAGAGTCAGTGGGTCTCGGAGTATTTCTTTTGTGTTTCTGTTTGCAAACATCAGCATTCTCATTTTGCCACCCCCTTGACGATGCGTACAAAGGCTTGCTCAAAACTGTCTGTGCCGGCGGTTTCTTTTATTTTGTCGGCAGTATCGCAGATGAGAAGCTTGCCGTCTTTCATAATTGCAATGCGGTCGGAAAGCGCTTCGGCTTCTTCCATATAATGCGTTGTCAGAATGATCGTAACCTTTCCTTTGAGAGAGCGGATTATATCCCATAGGTCGCTGCGAGCAAGCACGTCAAGACCGAGTGTGGGTTCGTCGAGGAAAAGAATCCGAGGCTCACTGATAAGCGCCATTGCAATACTCAATCGACGTTGCCAACCGCCCGATAGCTTGCCTGCCTTTTTCTTTAATACCGATTCAAACCCCAAGAGATCGGTCAGCTCAGAGATCTTTTTGTTTTGCTTTTCCTTTGTGAATCCGTGAACTCCGCACATCAGCTCAAGGTTTTCGCAAACCGAAAGTCCGGGCGCAACTGCGGTTTCCTGCGGTGAAACGGCAATGATCGATTTCACTGCGGCAGATTCTTCGATAATGCTTTTTCCGTTCAAAAAGGCGTTTCCGCTTGTGGGCTGTGTCAGGCAGGAAAGCATTTTGATGATGGTCGTTTTGCCTGCGCCGTTCACCCCGAGCAGAGAAAACAGCTCGCCCTCTCGAACAGAAAGACAAAGGTTATCTACCGCAACGGTATCTTTGTATTTTTTTGTTAAACCTTCAATTCTAATGGCATCCATTATTGATCACCCCACATCGTATTGTTTTCGAAGTCCTTGATAGGAATCCGTGAGCATTTTGCTGACAAGTTCCCAATCAAGATCCAAAAAGCCTGTGGCAAACATAGCGGCAATTCCGTGAACATACGCCCACATTTCAAGGTGGAACAGCTTTGCATCTTCGCTGTTGAGCCCTGTATTATTTTGCACGATCGATTCCATTTTATCATTGAGTGCGCTTGATTCGGAAATCATCTCGTTGGTGCGATCGCGCATATAAAGAAGCTTAAAAAGCTCTTTTTCCTCTTTTGCGAATCGTATGTAAGCCATACCGCTTGCCTTGTAGGCAGGGTATTTTCCGCTTTCGGCCTCGCGCCGAATATAGTCGTTGCACAGAGCATCGGCTCTTTCAACGACCGCGAGGCGAAGCTCATCCATTGAAGCAAAGTTCGAAAATACCGGCTGTGTAGAACAATTTAATACCGAAGCAACGTTTCTTGCGTTGATAGCCGAGTCGCCGCTGCTTCTGACTATATCTACCGCGGCGTTAACAATATCTTCTTTTGTTACTTTAATCTTAGGCGGCATCCTGACGCTCCTTATATAACCGACGATATATAACAAATGTTATATTAACATAAAACCATTGAAAAGTCAATAGGGAAAAGGAAAAGAGCAGTGGAAAAATCCCACTGCTCTTTTTGGTCGTATATCGGTCATAATAGTTGCAAAGCTCTTGCGGCGGCACCGAAAACGGGAGCAATCTCGCTTTTAATAAGCCTTGCTCGGCTGTTAAGCTTGGTTGAAAGAAGCGAAACCGCAATCTCGCTTTTCATTATTCCGCCCGCAAGCGCAACCTTATAATCGTTTTTAAAGTAAACGCCCGCGCGGTTGATGAGCTCGGCGATATAATCCATATTTTCGTCGATTATTGCAAGCGCCGCATCGTCGCCGCGGCTTGCGGCTTCAAAAACGGTTGGCGCAAACGAGGCGAGCTCGTTTTTCGTCATTATAAGCATTTTGTCGAGCGCAACAAGAAAGTCGTTTCCCACACGCTCGGCAATAAGCTCATCCATAATACCGAATTCGGCTCTGCCGTCAATGGTTTTAAGTGCGTGCGCAAGCCCCGCTCTGCCTATCTCATAGCCGTTTCCCGAAAGGTCAAAGCTGCCGTAGCCGCCGATGCGAATGATCTCTTCGCCCTTTTTAATAAAGCAGGAAGAGCCCGTTCCGCAAATAATGCTAACGCCGTCTTCATACGGAAACGCGCCGTAGAGCACGTTTATGCCATCGTGAAAGGCCTCGGCCTTTGCGTTGGGAAGAACACTTTTCAAAGCGGCGGTAAGCCGAACGACGTTATCGTCGTTAGAAGCACCCGCAATGCCCGCAAACGCGGCAGAAATTTCGCTTGCCGAAACGCCGTTTTCCGAAAGCAGAGCAAGAACGTTTTCTTTAATAAGCTCGGCCACCGCATCGATTCCGATATCGTTGGGGTTCGAGCGCCCTGCAAAGCGGCGCGCCTTTTCGTTAAGCTGTTTGTCGCAAAGCAAAAAATCGGTTTTGCTTCCGCCGCCGTCAATACCGATAAGGTATTCAGCCATTATTTGTTGTTCTTTTCAAGAAGAGCCTTGATATCGTTGAGGGTTGCGAGAGTCTTTTCTTCAACGGTGGGCTCTGCGGGAGCCGCGGGAGCTTCCTCTTCAGCTTCCTTCTTCTTAAGGTTTTCAAGTCTGGTTCTCATCTTCATGAAGAAGCGGATAACAAGGAACATGCAGATAGCAACGATAAGGAAATCGACTATGTACATGATGAACTGACCGTATTTGATAGCAACCTCGGCAGATACAACAGCGCCTGCTTCGTCGAGGGTTGCTTCGGTGATAACGTATTTAAGGTCGGAAAGCGATTTGGTGTTGCAAAGCGCGCCGATAGCGGGCATGATAATATCGGCAACGAGCGAGGAAACGATCTTACCGAACGCACCGCCCATGATAACGCCGACAGCCATGTCGAGGATGTTACCTTTGGTGATAAATGCCTTGAATTCAGAAATCAATCCGGGTTTCTTAGCCATGATAAATACTCCTTTTTAACCGCATTTTCGCGGTTTTTCTTTGTTTTTCTGCAAAAACGTTGTGTTTTCGGGGAGAAAAGGTTCTCCCCGAATAAAGCCTTTTAAAGAGCTGCGTTAAGCTTTGCGAGCAATTCTTCGGCATTCTGACCGTGAGCACTGCAGGCATCTGCGATAGATTCGCCGCGGGACATAGGGCATCCGAGGCAATGCATACCGATCTCGAGGAAATATTTCGCGAGCTCGGGCTTTGCATCGAGAACGTCGCCGACAAGCATATCTGCGGTTATTTTAGTCATTTTCGTTGCTCCTTTCTTGGATTTCTATATTATTTTTTTCTTCTTCCGGTTCATCTGCCGCGATATCGTCGGGCAGGTCTTCTTCTTCGAACATATCGTTGAACGAATCGCCGGCGCGTTCGGAGTGATCGTCTTCTTCGTTTTCTTCCTCTTCGGGCTCCGATGTCTTTTTGCCCTTTGAAGAGATGAAATAACGCAAGATCTGGCTCAAAACGCAATATCCCGCGCTGAACGAAAGCGCAATAATAAGCTTTGTTACGTTCGGCAAGCCATAGCCGAAAACGCTGCTTACGAGCCCCGTGAACATAAGGACAGCCAAAACTATCGCCGCGCCGAAGCCGCAAAGCCAAAGCAAGCGGCTGCCGAAGCGTCTTGTTGCGATAATGCCGCCGTGGCTTGCCACGGTTGCAGCATGAATAAACAGCATGATCGTAAGTGCGATGAGCGAGCAGGTATAGCTTTGCGTTGATGCGCTGACGATAAACAGAGTTATGCCTCCGCCCATGGCAAACATCAAGGGGTAGATAAAATCGTTGATTTTGGGCTTGATGCTGTCGAAAACAAAGGTATCGCGCAGATTTTTAACGTGGCGCGGTTCGAATGCGAGCGCAAAGGCGAAAGCCAAATTGAATATTATTCCGCCGAACAGAACGTCTTGCGCTCTAAGCGCGGGCGATTGGTCATAGCAGGCGCAGAACACCGATGCAATAAACATCATCAATATTCCGGCGGGCAGATAGGATATAACCGAAAAGATCCTTCGGCAAATCGTTTTTGCGTTAAGTATACCGTCGGCAATAAGGTTTATTCCGCTTCCGAGAAGCATGGCGTCGGCGGTTTGCCTAAGCGTATCGCACGAGCTTTCGGGCACGATCGAAACGTCGGCTTCGCTCATTATCGGAAGCTCGTTTATTCGCTCGGCGGTAACTGCGGCAACCTTGCCGCTGTCGCGCCTCATTTTAATAATATCATGCCATTCGCTGTCGTCAACGTTAAGGAACAAGCGGTAATAGGGGCAATTTGCGATTCTTAAGCCCTCGCTTATCGAGCGATACTGCTCGGCGGTTATAAGCTGAGATTCGTCGGTTATGATTCCCGCGCTTTTCGCCGAATTAAGCGCGGTATAATATGCGTCGTTCGAATTCAAAACGGTTTCGATTCCCGCGCTTTCGCAACGGTAAACCGAAGATGCAACGCCCGCGTCAAGCGAGCTTGCAAACGAAACGAAGCCCTTGAATATCAGCCGTTCTTCAACGTCGATATCGCGCAACGATTCGGCGTTGGTCTCGCCGCAGGCAATCGCAACCAAAAAGCTGTTGGTTCGTGCAAGATCCTCGGCGGCAGAAAGAATCTTTTTCCGCGTGAAATCGCTTATTTTATAATCGGTTCCGTCGAGCGAATATCCCGCACAGCGCGAAAGAATGTTTTCGGGCGAGCCGCGAACGATAACGGTGTTTTTGCCGTTATGAAGCGCAAGCATTCTCGAAATATCGCCCGAAAGGCTGTATTCGGCATCCATTCTTATATATTGCTCGCGAATATCGCCGATGCTTTTGTTCCATTCGCCGAAATAATCAACTATCGCATCGTCGAGCGGAAGCCCCTTGTATTCGGGAAGTCCGCGAGTTTTTTTCTTTTCGGCGGCGGTTATTTTTCTTGCATCCGAGCAAACCAGCATAAGCTTCAAAAGCTCTTCGGCGGTTTCGTCGGGGCGCTTTTCGCGGTCGTAGCTTTTACCCGAGAAATAAAGCCCTGTAAGCGAAATCCGCTTCGGCGGAAAGGCAAGGCTTTTACCGCACATGATCGTGTTCACCTTGGCAAGCTTTTGCACACAGCCGTAGTTTTTAATAACCATTCCGTCTTCGGTCATTTTCTTCGCACCGAAGCCGAGCGAAGAAGCGCAAAGCGAAACCATGCTGTCGCAAAGCGATGCCGCGCCGATGGCAAGCGCACAAATGAACCAATTTGTTATGTCTGCGCCTGCGGCAACACCGATAAACAGAAGCAAAAAGCAAATCGCAACCGATGCAACCGAAATGAATCGGCAAAGGTTTTGAACGTATTTGATAATATCGGGAGTGTAGTTTTCGGTTCCCGCACGCATTTTGCGAATAAGCGTTTCCTTGCCTATTCGGCAAACTATTGCGCTGGCGTGGCCTGCGGTAACAATGCTTCCCGCATAAACCATGTTTGCGCAAATCGGCTCGGCGCCGTCGCGGGCGATATAGCGGCTGTTTTTAACAACGCTTCCTTCGTTTCCGCTAACGTGCGTTTCCATAACCGAAAGCCCCATATCGTCGATAAGTCGGCAGTCGGCGGGCACCATAACGCCCTCTTCAATAAAGATAACGTCGCCCGGAACAAGCTGTCGGCTGTCAACGGTTATCTCCTCGCCGTTTCTGATGACCTTGGCTTTAAGCGAGGAATATTTTTTGGGAACACGCAACGCTATCGAGGCGCGCTTCTCGGCAACGGCGTTGATAACCGTTATTGCCGCAATAACAAGCGACATAACAAGATAAGTCGGCTCGTCGGTGCGGAAGAGATACATTATAAACGAGCATATCATAAGAAACAGCGGGGTCATACCTTTGAGCTGATTTCTTAAGCTTTCGCGGAACGAAAGCCTGAACTCGCCCTTGGTTTCGTTAACGCCGAAAAGCCTTTTTGCTCTGCGAACCTGCTTTTCGGTCTTGCCGTCGATAAGGTCGCTTTCCAGCGCCTCGGCAACCTCAAAGGGTTGCATCTCCTCGGGCGAGAAGGTTATGTTCTCTTCGCCCGCTTCGCCGGAAACGGTCTTAATTTTCAATTTTTCATTTCCGTTGTTTGCCATTTCAACCCTCTGAGGTAATATAAAAGCTTATTTTTCGGTTTTCAAATCAACCTTGCCGTCGCAAACCGAAGCAAAAACCTTTTTAATGGGCTCGCGGTAGGATGCAACGATCTCAGTTGCAAGCGGGTCTTCAATATCGGTTTGTATAAGACGGCGCAGGTTTCTTGCACCGTATTTAATCGAATAGCCCTTGTCGGAAAGATAACCGATAAGGCTGTTGTCGTAATCAAACGTAATGCCCTTTTCGGAAAGAACCGATTGCAGATCGCCAAGCATGATGCGGCAGATATCGCCGAAGTTCTCTTTGCTCAGGCGGTTGAATACAACGATCTCGTCAACGCGGTTGATAAACTCGGGGCGTAGGAAGGCTTCAAGCGCCTTCATAACCTTCGAGCGATCGTTTTGGCTGAAGCTTTCGCCAAAGCCCGCAATCGAGGTGCTGTCGCTGCTGCCTGCGTTGGTTGTCATTATAATAACCGTGTTTTCGAAATTGACCTCTTTGCCGTGGGCATCGGTTATTCTGCCGTCATCAAGAATCTGAAGCAGAATATTCATAACGTCGGGGTGAGCCTTCTCGATCTCATCGAAGAGAATAACGGTATAGGGCTTTCTTCTTATCTTTTCGGTAAGCTGACCCGCCTCGTCATAGCCGACGTAGCCGGGAGGCGAACCGATAATTCGCGAAACTGAATGCTTTTCCATGAATTCGCTCATGTCAAGACGAATAAGCGCCTCGGGCGAATCGAACAGATAGCGCGCAAGCACCTTAACAAGCTCGGTTTTGCCAACGCCCGTGCTGCCTGCGAAAATAAACGAAACAGGCTTCTTTTTATAAGAGATTCCCGCACGCGAACGGCGAATCGCCTTTGCCACCGAGGCAACGGCATCGTCCTGACCGACAATGCGGTTCTTGATTTCTTCTTCGATGCGTTCTATCTTAACGAACTCGTTTTCGCTGACGTTGGTTGCGGGAACACCTGTCCAAACCTCAATAACTCTTGCGATTTCGGCATCGCTCAGTTCAAGCGAATCACGCTCTGCCGAAAGCTCGTTAAAGCGTGCTTCTTTCTGTAAAAGAGCGGTTTTAAGGTCGGCAATGCGGCGATAATCCTCTTCCTCGGGGCTTTCCTTGCCCTCAAGCGTTGCAAGCTCGCCGCGAAGCTTTTTTATTTCATCGCTCAAAAGAGCAATTTCGTTTATGATAGGGGAATGCATTGCCATGTGCGAGCAAGCCTCGTCCATAAGGTCGATCGCCTTGTCGGGCAGGAATCGGTCGGTTATATAGCGCTCGGAAAGGGTTACCATTCTGCGAAGCAGATAATCGGGAATGTTGATTCCGTGGTGTGCTTCATAATATTTTTTAATGCCCTGAAGAATCTTTATGCTGTCTTCGATCGAGGGCTCTCCGATCATAACGGGCTGGAAACGGCGCTCAAGCGCGGCGTCCTTTTCGATATATTGGCGGTATTCGTTAAGCGTTGTTGCGCCGATAAGCTGAATCTCGCCGCGTGAAAGCGCGGGCTTAAGAATATTTGCGGCGTTCATACCGCCCTCGGCGTTGCCTGCGCCGACAATGGAATGCACCTCGTCGATAACCAAAATTGCGTTTCCCGCTTTTTTGGTTTCTTCGATAAGGCCGCGCATTCTGTTTTCGAATTGACCGCGGAACTGCGTTCCCGCAACGATGGCGGTCATATCAACAAGATAGATTTCTTTATCCTTGAGCTTATATGGAACCTCGCCCTTTGCAACCTTTTGCGCCAAAGCCTCGGCAACTGCGGTCTTACCGACACCGGGCTCGCCGATAAGGCAGGGGTTGTTCTTCTGACGGCGGGTAAGAATTTGAATAACACGCTCAAGCTCGTTGTCTCTGCCGATAATGTTATCAAGCTTGCCCTCGCGCGCACGCTCGGTAAGACAAATGCAAAAATCACGAAGATAGCTCATTCCGCGCTTTTTCTGTTGCTTGCCTGCGTTTGCCTTAGCTTCGTTTTCCGAGGGGCGCTCGCCCTGCTCAGCGGGCTTGTTTTCGCCGCCGAAAAATGAATTAAGGTCTATTGAGGGAGCTCTGCCCTCGTCGTCGCCCTCGTTTTCGTTTTCGAACGGTATCATACCGCCCATCATGCCTTCGTTGAGCGCCTCGATATCCTCGGAGCTCATGTTCATTTGATTTATAATATCGTCAATCGGCTTAATGCCGAGCTCCTGAGCGCATTTAATGCAAAAGCCCTCGCTCGTTACCTTTCCGGCAACGTTTTTCTGAACGAAAATAATCGCGGGTCTGATCTTACAGCGCGAGCATCTTTTAAATTCCATTTGGGTATCACCTCTTTGTTTGTGAAAAAACTGATCTTATATATATTTGCCCTTGAAATCCTTTAAATAATACATAACAAGCGCAAAAAGCATTGTTAAAAGCATTACCGAAGCAATAACCGTATCAAAAACCGCATTGCCTCTTACAATAATGCGAGCGAACGCGCAAACGAACAGCAAAATCGTTGCAACCTTGCCGTACCAGCTTGCCTGAACGGCGGCTTTTTTGTTTTTCATAATAATGATCGCACCGATAAGCATTAACAGCTCTTTAAGCACAAGCGGTATAAGAAACATCAAGAAAATTCGGTTATCGATCGTAAAGCAGACGGCGGCGGTTATTTGCATCAGCTTGTCGGCAAGCGGATCCAAAAGCTTGCCAACGTCGGTTATCCAGTTATTGCGGCGCGCAAGATAACCGTCGAGCGCGTCGGTAACCCATGCAAGCACGAAAACACCTGCCGAAATAAGCGTTTTTGGCAGAACCGTGTATTTGAAATAATAGACCACAAAAACGGGTATCATAAACAGTCTGAATACCGAAAGAATATTCGGTATCTGTTTTTTCACGTTCATTTTAAAACCTCTTTGTTAAATGAAAAAGCCGAAAATATCTAAATTTTGGAAAAGCTTGAACAGCAGGGTATTATCGGGGTCGAGCGCCGAAATATAATCGCTTCCCAAGAACGCCGCGTTTTTAATCAAAACGCCTGCAATAAAGCAGAAAAGGCTTATTCTAACAACCGCAAGCGCCAAGCCGAGTAAAACGCCCAAAAGCTTGTTGCAACTTTTTAAAATAGGAAGCTTTGCTATCTTATCGAGCACCGAGGCGGCTATTGCAAGAATTATGCGCGAGCCGAAGAAAAGTATAACTACCGAAATAATAAGCGCAATGGTTTTAATAATGGGCTCGGATATCTTTTTTGCAAGCCTTTCGGCAGGCTCAAGCGAAGCGTTTTCGGAATCGGTAAAAAATTCGTCAACCTCATAAAGCTCAACGCCCGCAACGGAAATAAGCGCGTTGAAGCTTTCAGAGCTTCCCTTTAAAAGCTCGGTTGCATCCGAAGAGCTTTCCAAAATAACGTCTTCGATCTTCTGCGCGGTAGCCTCTTCGATCCTTTCGGAAATGGGGGTTGAAACCATTGCGTCGGCAAGCGTTCCCGCAAAACAGAAGGTTATGCCGATCGCAACAATAAACGAAGCCGCGCTTATAGCGGTTTTGATAAATCCGTTTTTTATGGCAAAAAACATGGTTATCGCAAAAATCACAATTATAACAATGTCAAGAGTCCAGCTCATACAATCTCCCTTTATTACTTATCTTCAATCTTATCAAAAGCCGAGGCTTCGAAATATTCCGCTTGATTTTCCGAGAAAAGAATTACTCTTTCGCCGTCGGGCACCAACGATGAATAAGCCGTGGGCACCGAATAAATGTTTTTACTTTCGGTTCCTATCTCGAAAATCGAAAGCCTGCCGGGCGAAAGCGTATAAAGCTTGTTTCCGCAAATCAACGAATCGGAAAGCGAGGTATCAAACCGCTTCGAGAATTCAACGCTTCCGTCGTTGCGGTAGATTATTGCCTCGGTTCCGCCCGAAAGCCCGTCAAGCCCATAGCAAACAAGCGCCTTTTCGTCAAACACCTTGCCCGAAAGAAGCTCGCGGTTTTCAAAGCTTACTTTGGCGTTAACGGTATCGTCGCTGTTGTAAAACCTTAAAGCATCGCTCGTCATAAGGCAATAACCGTTGCTTGTGTAATATATGCCGAGCGGTATCTCGCCTATGAATTTTTCCGAGAAGATAACCTCTTCGCTGTCGGTCCTAAAGCGCGAAACGATCGTTACGAGGTTGCCGTTTTCGGAATAGTGTGCGGCGGTTATAAATTCGTTGCCGCTGTCGGAAAGTGCAACGAAATCAACGTATTTATCGCCGAAAAGGCGGGAATAAACTATGCGGAACGCGCTGTCGTAAACGTAAACGGCAGAGCGATAACTTTTTGCCGAGCTGACAACGGCAAATCCGCCGCTTTTCGAGGCAGAAAGCCAATATATCGGGTATTCAAACGGCGTTTCGGGGCTCCAAACCTGAGAATAAGAGTTGAACACTCTTATATCCTTGCCGCCGATATCATAGCAGAAAAGATTGATTCCGTTTTCAACCATTTTCGGATGATCAAACGTGAAAGCCGCCTTGTGAAGTATCTCGCCGTCCCAGCCGGTTATCGAAAGCCCGCTTTCGTTCAAAACCGCAAGGTCGCCCTTGTAAACAATGCCGCGGTTGCCTGCGCTTCCGTCAAAGGCAATAAGGCTTCCCGTGGGGGTATCAGCCTCGTCGCCGAGGTTTATAAATTTCAGCATATATCTGAAGTTATCAAGCGTAAGCTCGTTGCTGTGGAACGAGAAGGAATAAACCGCAAACGCGGCAACGAGCGCAAGACAGGTATATCGCAGAAACGCCGTTCTGCGCGCAAGCTTTATATAATGCGATTCAACGGTTGGCGTTTCCTGCTTGTTTCGCTTACCTTTTTTATCTTTAAAAACCGAAAAGGCCGACATTTGCCATTCCTCCTTTCGTTTGCTTTTTTATATAATAATCAATAAAAAACCTTGTTCAGAAAAAGTCCCTTCGCGGGTGCGGTAACTCCCGCTTTCGCGCGGTCGCGCGCGGCGATAATTTCTTTAATATCGGGCAGAGCTGTTCCGCTTGCCTTTTCGGCAACCGTTCCAACCATTATTCTTACCATATTATACAGAAAACCGTCGGCAGAAACCCTAAATATTACGGTATCGCCGTTTCTTTCCGCCGAAAAGGCGCTGACCGTTCGCACCGTATCGGTTATCTTCGAGCCTGCCGCCATAAACGAGGCAAAATCCTGCCTGCCTATAAACTCTTTGCAAAGCGAATCGGCAAGCTCAACGTTTATTTTTCTCGGAAAAAGCCATGCCGTTTCCTCTGAAAACGGGTCTTTGATGCGGCTGTTGTTTATGTAATAAACGTATTCCTTGCCCTTTGCATCATAGCGCGGGTGGAATCCCTCGGGCGCATTTTCCGCTTCGATAACAGCAACGTCGCAGGGAAGCGCGGTGTTTAACGCAAGCGGAAGCGATGCGAGCGGAATCTCGGGCAGATTTCCGCTTGCAAGCGCGACGAAGCCCTTTGCGTGAACGCCCGAATCGGTTCTGCTGCAGCCGGTTATCGACGTTTCAACGCCGAAAACCGATTCGCACGCCGCCTGAACCGCCGCCTGAACAGTCGGCTTTTCGGGCTGAACCTGCCAACCGCAATAGTTGGTTCCCTTATATGCTATTTTCAGAATATATCCGCGCAAAATGCGATAACCTCCGAAAATTCGATCATGTTAACAAAGAATATTGCAACGGTGAACAGAGTAACCGATGCAAGAAATACAAAATCGGTGGGTCTTGTTTTCATAACCTTAAGCTTTGTTCTGCCCTCGCCGCCGCGATAACAACGGCATTCCATGGCGTCGGCAAGCTCCTCGGCACGCCTTATCGCCGAAACGAAAAGGGGAATAAGAATGGGAACAAGCGCCTTAAGTCTTTTTATGATATTTCCGCTTTCAAAATCGGCGCAACGCGCCTTCTGTGCCGAAATGATCTTGTTCGTTTCTTCGATAAGCGTCGGAATAAAACGCAACGCTATCGACATCATCATCGCGAATTCGTGAACCGGAACCTTAATAGCCTTAAGCGGTTTAAGCAACCGCTCGATCGCATCGGTAAGCTCAAGCGGGCTGGTTGTGAACGAAATAAGGATTCCGCTTCCGAGCACCATCGAAAGCAGGCGGATAAGCATCGTAACCGCAGTTCGAACGCCCTCGCTGTAAACGGTGATGAATTTCCATTCGAGCAACGGCTCGGATTCGCCCTTTGTGAAAAACAGGTTTATAACAGCCGTAAACGCCAAAACGAATATCAACGGCTTAACCGATTTTATCAATATGCCGAAGCGAACGCCCGAAACGGCGATGAGAAACGCCGTGAAGCAAAGCGAAAGCGCAACCGCGGGCAAACTTTCGGCAACCAATACCAGAACGAGATATTCGATCAGCAATATTATTTTTATTCTCGGATCGGTGCGGTGAAGCAGCGAGTTACCGGGAAAATATTGACCAAAAGTAACGTCTTTAAGCATTTTTAATGATCTTTTCTATTTCTTTTTTTGCATATCCGACGGTATAAACGTCGGTGCTTTGGCAAAGCGAGCGTTTTTTCAGCTCGATGAAAAGCTTGGTTATCTGGGGCAGGTCGAGTGCGGCATCAAAAAGTTTTTCCGCCTGCATGAATATCTCCTCGGGCGCGCCCTGCATATAAACCTCGCCCTCTTTCATAACGACGATATTGTCAGAATAACGGGCGACGTCCTCCATACTGTGTGAAATAATGATCAGTGTGGCGCCGTAGGTGTTTTTATATTCGGTAAGACCGCCCAAAATCTCCTCGCGTCCCTTGGGGTCAAGCCCTGCGGCGGGCTCGTCAAGCACCAAGACCTCGGGCCTCATTGCAAGCACGCCCGCAATGGCGGCACGGCGCTTTTGTCCGCCCGAAAGCTCAAACGGCGAGCGCTTAAGCTCCTTTTGCGAAAGTCCGCAAAATTCGGCGGCAAGTCTGACGCGTTTTTTTATTTCTTCATCCGAAAGACCGATGTTTTTCGGGCCGAACGAAATATCTGCTTCAACCGTTTCGTCAAAAAGCTGATATTCGGGATATTGAAAAACAAGACCCACACGGCTTCGAATCTTTTTCATTTCGCGCTTTTGCGCCCAAATGTTTTCGCCGAAAAGCAATACTTCGCCGCTTGTGGGCTTTAAAAGCCCGTTGGCAAGCGATGCAAGAGTGCTTTTTCCGCTTCCGGTGTGGCCGATAAGCCCGGTTATCTGCTTTTCGGGGAAGCAAACGCTTATATTATCAAGCGCCGCCTTTTTAAAGGGAGTTCCTTCTCCATAGACAACGCTAACGTTTTTAAACTCAAGCGCGTTCATTTTTTTGTTCTCCGATAAATTTTTCGAGCTCGTCTGCGGCGTCCATTGCATGAAGAATACCTCTGGGGAGAGGGAAGCCGTCCTGCTCGAGCAAAAACATAAGCTCGGTTACCTGCGGAACGTCAAGCGAAACCGAATGCAAAACTTCAACCTGCGAGAATATTTCCTCGGGGGTTCCGTCGGCGATTATTTCGCCTTGATTCATAACGATTATTCTGTCTGCCTCAACCGCTTCGTTCATATAATGGGTTATCGTAACGACGGTCATGCCCATTTCCTTGTTAAGTCGTTTCATTGCGGCAACGATCTCTTTTCTGCCGGTCGGGTCGAGCATCGCGGTGGCTTCGTCGAATATAATGCAATCGGGTCCCATTGCGAGAACGCCCGCAATGGCAATTCTTTGCTTCTGTCCACCCGAAAGCTTGTGGGTGGCGTGGCGTGCATAATCGCTCATGTCAACCGTTGCCAAAGCCTCGTCAACGCGCCTTCTTATCTCGTCGCGTGCGAGCCCGAGGTTTTCGGGCGCAAACGCAATATCCTCCTCAACAACGCTTGCAACAAGCTGGTTGTCGGGGTTTTGAAAGACCATACCGCATCTTTTACGTATTTCAAAGGCGTTTTCTTCGTTTGCGGTGTCCATTCCCGCAACCGAAACGTTGCCCTCGGTCGGCAACAGAATGCCGCACAAAAGCTTGGCAAGCGTGCTTTTTCCGCAACCGTTGTGTCCGAGAATGGCGGTATAGCTGCCTTTTTCTATTTTAACGTTAAGCCCGCTTAACACCTTGGGCTCTTCGGGCGACTATGAAAATCCGAGCCCGTTGGCTTCGATAAACGACATTTCAACAGAATCCTTTTTTATTTAAGATACAATATATCTTAAGCTTTTGTTTAGAAAGATTGTAAAAATTATTACTTTTCGGGAGTCCAACGGCTCGAAGCACCGCACGGCAGGCAGATTCCGCTTGCCTCAACGGGAATTCCCAGTTCTTCACTTTCGACCTTTCCGCCGAAGCGCTTGGTGTGCTTGTGAAGCACATAGCCGTTTGCGGCAGGGGAGAGACCCGTGGTGTATGAATTCAAAAGCACGAAAAGCGGCTGATCGGAAAGCACTTGGCTGGCCAGCCCAACAAGCTGATCGAGACATTCCTCGATAACCCATTTTTCGCCGCCCGGACCGCGTCCGAACGAGGGCGGGTCGAGAATAACGGCATCGTATTTGTTGCCGCGTCTGATCTCGCGCTCAACAAATTTGAAGCAATCGTCAACGATATATCTTATTTTGTTTTGCGGAATCCCCGAAAGTTCGGCGTTGCGCTTTGCCTTTGCAACGATGCCCTTCGAAGCATCAACGTGGCAAACGAACGCGCCTGCCTTTGCCGCGGCAACGCTTGCGCCGCCCGTGTAGGCAAAAAGGTTAAGCAGCTTTATCTCGCGGCCGCTGTTTTTAATAAGCTCCGAGAACCAATCCCAGTTTGCCGCCTGCTCGGGGAACAAGCCCGTGTGCTTAAAGCCCATCGGCGAAATGCCGAATCTGAGGTCGCCGTAGGAGATTATCCATTCCTCGGGAACCTCTTTTTTTATCCATTCGCCGCCGCCCGAGCGCGAACGGCGGTAGATGCCGTTTGCGTTTTTCCAGCCGCGGTGTGTTTTTTCGCCGCTCCAAATAACCTGAGGGTCGGGGCGGATGAGAATATAATCGCCCCATTTTTCAAGCCTTTCGCCGTTTGCGGCGTCAAGCAGGCGATATTCCTTCCAGTTGTCGGCAGAATACATTTATATAACTCCGTTTTTTCAAATATTGTCGGTGAACTTAAGCTGCTCGGCCATTTTGTCGGGAACTTCAAGTCCAAGGTGGCGGTAAGCGCCTGCGGTGGCGCATCTTCCGCGCGGGGTGCGGTTTAAGAATCCAAGCTGAAGCAGATAGGGCTCGTAAACGTCCTCAAGCGTAACCGCTTCCTCGCCGATAACCGCGGCAAGCGTTTCCAATCCGACGGGGCCGCCGCCGAAATGGTTTATTATCGCGCCAAGCATTCTTCTGTCGACCGAATCGAGCCCGAGCGCATCAACCTCAAGCGCATCAAGCGCGGTTCGGGTGATATCGAAGTCGATAACGCCGTTTCCGCTAACGGTTGCAAAATCGCGAACGCGCTTTAAAAAGCGGTTGGCAATTCGCGGCGTTCCGCGCGAGCGCAACGCGATCTCATAAGAGCCGTCGGCGGTTATGGGAATTCCCAATATTCCTGCCGAACGGGTGATAATAAGCGAAAGCTCCTCGGGGGTGTAAAGTTCAAGCCGAAACGACATTCCGAATCTGTCGCGCAACGGCGAAGAAAGCTGGCCTGCTCTGGTGGTTGCGCCGATGAGCGTGAAGGGCTTAAGCGGAATTCTTATCGAACGCGCCGAGGGACCCTTGCCCATCATAAGATCGAGCGCGAAATCCTCCATTGCGGGATAAAGCACCTCTTCAACCTGCCTCGGCAGGCGGTGTATTTCGTCGATAAAAAGAATATCGTTACGTTCAAGCGTTGTTAAAAGTGCGGCAAGGTCGCCTGCCTTTTCGATCGCAGGGCCGCTCGTTACCTTAAGGTTAACGCCGAGCTCGCCTGCGATAATGCACGAAAGCGTGGTCTTACCCAAGCCGGGAGGGCCGTGAAGCAAAACGTGGTCGAGCGAATCGCCGCGCGTTGCCGCCGCTTTGATAAATATCGAAAGGTTATCCTTAACCTTCTGCTGACCCACGTATTCCGAAAGCGATTTCGGTCTTAGCGAAAGCTCCGAGTCAACGTCCTCTGCGGTGAATTCGGCGGTCGTCAGTCGGCTCTCAAAATCATAATCTTCGGAATAATCGGGTATTTTCGAATTAATGGGCATTTAGCGTCCTGACTCCTTTCCGAGAATTCTGAGCGTTTGCGATAAAAGCTCCTCGAGTGAAAGCGAGGTATCAAGCTTTTTAAGCGTTTCAATAACCTTTGCGCGCGGGAAACCGTAGAGCGCAAGGGTATCAACGACCTGCGTTACCTTTTCGCTGTTTGCGGCACTCGAAGCGGGAATCTCCGCCGAGCCTGCGCCCAGCTTATCCTTAAGCTCGATAATAAGCTTTTGTGCGGTCTTCAAGCCGATTCCCTGCGCCGAGGCAATGGTTTTCGCATCGCCGTGGGCAACCGCGGAACGAAGTTCATCGGGCGAGAGCGTGCCGAGAATAGACATTGCTCCCTTCGGGCCGACTCCCGAAACCGAAATCAACATTTTAAAAAGCTCGAGTTCGTCCTCTTCAAAGAAGCCGTAAAGCGACATGTTGTCCTCGCTTACAGCCATATAGGTATAAAGAAGCACGTTTTTGCCCGAAAGCGGCGAAAGCTTTGCGCCTGTTGAAAAAGAAATTCCTATTTTAAAGCCGACGCCGCCGCAATCAACAACGGCATAGCTTCCGGTAAGCTTTGCGAGCCTTCCGCTGACGTAATGTATCATATCGGTGCTTCCTTTCTTGTTTCGTTATCTTTTGGGAATCATTCTCGTGCCGTGGCAAAGCGCAAGCGCAAGCGCATCGGCGGTGTCGTCGGGCTTGGGCGTTTCAGCAAGGTTAAGCATAAGGCGCACCATATATTGCACCTGCTGTTTTTCGGCTCTGCCGTAGCCTACAATCGAGCTTTTAACCTCAAGCGGAGTGTATTCGTAAATGTCAACACCGCATTTGTAAGCCGCAAGCAGAATAACGCCGCGCGCCATCGAAACGTCAATGGCGGTTGTGGTGTTGTTGTTAAAGAAAAGCTCTTCTATCACCATGCAATCGGGCTTGGTGCGGGTCAACAGCTCGATCATATCGTCGTAAATATCCGAAAGGCGCTTTTCGATCATCTGCTTCGGTGCAGTGGTTATTGCCCCGTATTCGATCGCGCGGTATTTATCACCGCTTTTTAACACTAATCCGAAGCCTATCGTTGCCAACCCCGGATCAATTCCCAATATAAGCATACAATTACTCCTATTATATCATCATATTCTATCATATTTTTTGGTTATCGTCAACCGAAACAAAGCACTTAATAACAGTTTTTGGTTAAATTTTTGTGAAAGCACTTGTATTTTTCTTTCGGATGAAGTATTATATAATAAACCAATATGCCGTTTGGCTTTTTTTGAAAGGAAAATTTAATTAATATGCAGATTATCGACAAGGTTAAAGAAGTTATCGCAAAGCAGCTCCGAATAAAGGTTGAAGATATTTCCGACGACGCCGCTGTTGTTGAAGATCTCGGCGCAGACAGCATCGATATCGTTGAAATGCTCATGACTCTTGAGGACGAAATGAACATCACCATTCCCGATGACGCAACCGGCCTCAAGACCATTAAGGATATTGCAGAATATATCGAAAATGTCGTTGGCTGATAAAGCGGTAATCTTCGATCTCGACGGAACCGTGCTCGATACCGTTCCCGATCTTGCATTTGCACTCAACAAGGCGCTTGCTGCGTTCGGATATCCGACTCATTCGCAGGATGCGGTTAAGGGTTTTTTGGGCAACGGCTCGTTTGTGCTTGTTCGCCGTGCGCTTCCCGAAGAAGCGCCCGACAGCGCCGTTGCAACCGTTCGCGCCCGTTTTCGCGAGGAATATGAAAAAAACGAGGTAGACAAAACAACCGCCTATTCGGGCATGGCCGAGCTTTTGGCCGAGCTTTCGTCGCTTGGAATAAAAACCGCGGTCGTTACCAACAAGGATGAAAAAAACGCAGTTCCCATAATCGACCACTTTTTCGGCAGAACCGTCGGCGTTTGCCGCGGCGTGCGCGAAGATTCCGAGCGAAAGCCCAACCCAAAGGTTACGCTTTCGGTGCTTGAAAGCTTTGGTGTTTCGCCCGAGAATGCGGTGTTTGTCGGCGATGGCTTTGCGGATTACGAAACCGCAAAAAATTGCGGCATCCGCTTTGTTCCCGTCGGATACGGCTATACCGATTTTAAGCTTCTTTATGAAAAAAGCGGCGTTGCGCCGATGCGCGACGTTGCCGAGCTCAGAGCGGAGCTGTTAGAAATCTTATAGATTATGAAAGCAAGGGTGTAACGGAATGTTAAAGAAAAGGATGTCGCCCACAAACGTCATCATTTTCGGCTTTCTGGCGATAATCCTCGTCGGAACGCTTCTTCTCGTTATGCCTTTTTCTTCGTCTTCGGGCGAGTTTACCGATCCGCTGACCGCTCTTTTTACCGCGACCAGCGCGACCTGCGTGACAGGTCTCATAACCGTGGACACGGGCATTTATTGGTCGGCGTTCGGAAAAAGTGTCATAATACTGCTCATTCAGGTGGGCGGTCTCGGTTTTATGTCGCTGGCGATGGTGTTTTCAGCGCTTCTCAAAAGGCGTGTTTCAACGCGTGAACGAGTGCTTTTTACCCAATCGATGAATCTTGATCCGGCATCGGATCTCGCAGCCTTCGCTTATCGGGTAACGGTTTTCGCGTTCTCTGCCGAAGGGCTGGGCGCACTTTTGCTGTCGTTTCGTTTCGTTCCCGAATTTGGGTTTTTAAAAGGAATTTGTTTTAGCGTTTTTCATTCGGTGAGCGCCTTTTGCAACGCGGGATTTGACATTCTTGGCAACGAATTCGGCGAGTTTGCGAGTATTTCCGCTTATGCGGATGACGTCTACGTTAATATAGTTCTTATTCTGCTTATCGTTTCGGGCGGTCTCGGATTTATCGTTTGGGACGATATCAGGCAGTTTATCAAAAAACACGATAGGATAGCGCTTTATTCAAAGCTGGTTTTGGTGCTTTCGGCGGTGCTGATCCTGGGCGGCGCGTTATTTATAGCGCTGGTTGAGTGGAATAACGCCGAGGTGCTCGGAAACGGGAGCGCCGGAACAAAGATCATCCGCGCCCTGTTTCAGTCGGTAACGCTGAGAACGGCGGGTTTTGCCACGGTTGATCAGGCATCGCTTTCCGATGGCACGAAGCTGTTTTCAATGCTTTTGATGTTCATCGGAGGCTCTTCGGGCTCGACCGCAGGCGGTATAAAAACCGGAACGGTTGCTATTGTTTTGGTCGCAACGCTTGCGATAATACGCGGCGAACGCGATTCGAATTTCAAAAAACGCCGCATTCCTTCGGACACAGTGCGCCGTGCGTTCGCACTTTTCGTTATCGGTCTGTTTGTTGTTCTTGTAAGCGGCTTTGCGCTTTATATCTCAGAGGGCGTTCCGCTTAATGATGCCTTTTTCGAGGTATTCTCCGCATTCGGAACGGTCGGAATAACGGTTGGAATAACTCCGTCGCTTTCGGTCTTCGGAAGGCTGCTTATCATCGGATTGATGTTTTTCGGCAGGATAGGTATCGTTTCGATAATGTATGCGATAATGGTACGCACAAACCGCGAAAAACCGCCGATAAGCTATCCCGTTTCGGCGATGCCGGTAGGTTGAATGAAAGGAAAGAGTATAAAGTATGAAAGGCTTTTGTGTGATCGGTCTCGGCAATTTCGGCGTCAATCTTGCACTGTCGCTTTCTAAACTGCGCCATCAAGTACTTGTTATAGATGAATCTCAGGAAAAAATAGATTTTATCGGAAATTCGGTCGAAAACGCCGTTTGCGGCGACGCGACCAACGAGGCGGTGCTTCGTGCCGCGGGTGTTAAGAATTGCGAGTGTGCGGTTATTTGTATGGAAAACAATCTTTCCGACAGCATACTTATAACCCTTCTGCTCAAGGAACTCGGAATAAAACGCATCGTTGTGCGCGCAACCGACGAGCGACAGAAAAAGGTGCTGTTGAAGGTTGGTGCCGACCACATCGTCTTGCCCGAAAAAGAGTCGGGGACTAAATTGGCATATACACTTTCAAAGCGCGACGTTATTGATTATTTCGCTCCGTCAAGTGATTTTACCATTGCGGAAATAATCACCCCGAAGAGTTGGGTCGGAAAAACGGTCATTGAAATAGATGTCCGTAAAAAATATAATGTTAATATAATTGCCGTTGCCGCAGAAGGTGAAGAAGAGTTCGAACTTCTTGCCGATCCGAACCATCGTTTTTCCGAAAATGAAAAGCTTGTTCTGGCAGGCGGCAATAAGGCGATGCAAAGATTAACCGGAAGATAAAGAAGGGAGAAACAATTATGGGACTTATCAAAGCAGGCATAGGTGCTCTCGGAAGCACCCTTGCAGATCAGTGGAAAGAATTCTTCTATTGCGAGGCAATGGACAAAGAACTGCTCGTTACCAAGGGACAAAAAAGGGTAGGCGGCAGAAGCTCGAACACCAAGGGAAGCGATAACATCATTTCCAATGGCTCGGGCATTGCGGTTGCCGACGGTCAATGTATGCTCATCGTCGAGCAGGGCAAGATCGTTGAGGTATGCGCCGAGCCCGGCGAGTTCACCTACGATTCGTCTACCGAACCCAGCTTGTTCTCGGGTTCTCTCGGCGAAAGCATCAAGCAAACCTTTAAAACCCTCGGCCGCCGTTTCACCTATGGCGGCGATACCGGCAAGGATCAGCGCGTTTATTATATCAACACCAAGGAGCTTATCGACAATAAGTTCGGAACACCCAATCCCGTTCCTTTCCGCGTTGTCGATTCCAAGATCGGCCTTGATATCGACGTTTCGGTTCGTTGCTCGGGCGTTTATTCCTATAAGATCGCCGATCCTTTGCTTTTCTATACCAACGTTTGCGGCAACGTTGAGCGTGAATATCGTCGCAGCGAGATAGAAACTCAGCTTAAAACCGAGTTCATCAGCGCACTTCAGCCTGCGTTTGGCCGTCTTTCTGCGCTTGAGCTCCGCCCCAACCAGATAGTTGCCCACAACACCGAGCTCGAAGACGCAATGAATGAGGCTCTCTCTTCCAAATGGGGCGAGCTTCGCGGCTTGAAGGTCGTTTCGGTGGCTCTCGGTTCGGTAACGCTTCCCGAAGAAGATGCCGAGCTTATCAAAAAGGCTCAGCACTCGGCAATTCTGCGCGATCCCACCATGGCTGCGGCAACTCTTACCGGGGCACAGGCAGATGCAATGCGCCTTGCGGCAACCAATGATGCCGGCGCAATGAACGGCTTCATCGGCATGGGCATGGCGATGAACGCAGGCGGCATCAACGCTCAAAATCTTTATGCAATGGGTCAGCAACAGCAGGCTCAACAGCAACAGGCTCAACAGCAGCAGGCTCAGCCCGCGCAAAACGGCTGGAAATGCTCTTGCGGCGCAGTAAACAACGGTAAGTTCTGCTCCGATTGCGGTGCAAAGAAGCCCGAGGACAGCAGCTGGAAATGCTCTTGCGGAGCTGTAAACAGCGGTAAGTTCTGTTCGGAATGCGGCGCAAAGAAGCCCTCTGCGTGCTGTTCCGAATGCGGCTGGAAGCCCGCCGATCCCGCTTCAACCCCCAAATTCTGCCCCGAATGCGGAAATAAATTTTGATTTTAACAAAAAAACCATGCTTTCGTTTTGAAAGCATGGTTTTTTTTGTCGTTATGCATCAACTTCATCATCGTCGAGATATTCGATTATATCCGAAACTCCGCAATCGAGAATACGGCAAAAATCATCTATTTTCATTGTGCTGATGCCGTTGCCTTTTTTCATACGGTCGATGGTGGCACTACTGATGTTATATTTGTTAATTAACATATAGGTCGAAATATTTTTTCTTTTTAGGGTTTTCCAAAAAGGTTCATAACTTATCAACAGCATCACCGCCTTTATTATTAGCATAAATGCGTTTATTTATATTGACAATAGTCATAATTATGACTATAATGATAAACAGGAGAAGTAATTATGTCGAAAAAATCAGTAAATGTTTTGTTGAGTGTGCTTTCTCTTGTTGCGGGCGGCGCGTTTTATGTGCTTTTTCGTGCCGATTCATATATAGCGAAGGCTTTCAATGGAATGTGCTCAATCCTTTATTTGCGCGAAAAATTGCATCCGCATTTCAGCGATTTTCTGAACTTCTATTTTTTGGATTTTTTGTGGGGGTTTTCATTAGCATGCGCGCTGATTGCGTTGTTCGATTCCGAAATCAAGGAACGTGCAACGTGCTGTTCGGTATCACTGCTATGTGGAATCGCTTGGGAGGTCTTGCAATATGAGGGATTTGTTGGAGGCACGGCGGATTTTTTGGATGTGATTATGTATTTGTTGGCAGCTTTATTTGCTTTTATCATTAACATAAAGGAGAAGACTCATGAAAAACATTAATATTATTTTGGCATGCTTGTTGGTTGTGGTATTTTCGATTTTTGCATTAGCGAGTACAGAAAGCGGTAATGACACTTCGGTTGCCGACCAAGGCGTCGGCAACGTAGGTAGCGGATCCAAATCCGAATCCAAAGATAATGCAATCAGCGTGGGCGAAGCGGAAAAAGAAGAGACGGAGGAAGAAAAAAACAGACTCGGTGATTACTCGGTTGTTATCGATAGTTGCCGATTGGCAAAAACCTATGACAACAAGGATGCGGTTATAGTTAAGTATATTTTTACTAACGTATCCAACGATGATGCGGTGGCGTTTTACGTTGCGTTTGACGAGAACGTTTATCAAGATGGAGTAGGATTGAACGAAGCGTATATTTTGAAGGATTCCGAAAAATACAGCGCAGATAATCAGACGAAAGAAATTAAAAAAGGCGCTTCTATTGAAGTTGAAGTGGCTTATGAGCTTAATGATTCTTCAACTGATATAGAGGTTGAAATTAAAGAATTTTTCAGCTTCGATGATAAAATCCTGAAAAAAACCTTCAAAATTAAATAGAACCAATTTTGAAAAAGCACAAGAGCCGAGCGACATGCCCGGTTCTTTTTTCATAATAAATATATACGCTTTTTTGCGGTGCTTTTGAGTATAAAAACGAAAATATACAGAATTTTATGTATAAACTGCATTTTTATGCATAATATGCAGAGGTGTATACACATTTACACAAGAAAAACGCCAAAAAATTGAATAATTTATCATTTTTGCTATTGACTTTCACGGTATGCGGGTTTATAATACAAACGCAAAATGAAAAAACATTATTTCGGAGGCATAAAACCATGAACAAAGAAAACATAAAAAAGGTCGTTCTCGCCTATTCGGGCGGTCTCGATACCTCTATAATCATTCCTTGGCTTAAAGAAAACTACAATAACTGCGAGGTTATCGCCGTTGCCGCAAACGTCGGTCAGGCAGATGAGCTCGACGGTCTTGAAGAAAAGGCTATAAAGACAGGTGCTTCGAAGCTTTACGTTCTCGATCTCACCGATGAATACGTTGATGATTTCATCATCCCCACAATGAAGGCAGGCGCGGTTTACGAAGAATATCTTCTCGGCACCAGCCATGCACGTCCCTGCATTGCAAAGGCGCTTGTTGAGGTTGCTCTCAAGGAGGGTGCCGACGCTATCGCTCACGGCTGCACCGGCAAGGGCAACGACCAGGTTCGCTTCGAGCTTGGCATAAAGCACTTCGCTCCCAATATGCCCATTATCGCTCCTTGGCGTGAATGGGATATCAAATCCCGTGAGGAAGAGATCGAATATGCCGAAGCGCATAACATCCCTCTCAAGATCAACCGCGAAACCAACTATTCCAAGGATAAAAACCTTTGGCACCTTTCTCACGAGGGCATGGACCTTGAAGATACCGGCAACGAGCCTCTCTATGAAAAAGAAGGCTTCCTCGAAATGGGCGTTTCGCCCCTTCAGGCTCCCGATAAGCCCACCTATATCGAGCTCGAATTCGATAAGGGTATTCCCGTTGCGCTCGATGGCAATAAGATGTCCGCAAAAGAGATCATTCTCGCCCTCAACAAGCTCGGCGGTGAAAACGGCATCGGTATTCTCGATATTGTCGAAAACCGTCTTGTCGGCATGAAGTGCCGCGGCGTTTATGAAACCCCCGGCGGAGCTATTCTTTATAAGGCTCACAGCGTTCTCGAGCAGATCTGCCTTGATAAGATGACCATGCACGAAAAGCAGAAGCTTTCCATAACCTTTGCAGAGCTTGTTTATAACGGTCAGTGGTTCACTCCTCTCCGCGAGGCTCTCAGCGCGTTCGTTGATAAAACCCAAGAGCGCGTAACCGGCAAGGTTCGCCTCAAGCTTTATAAGGGCAACATGATCAACGCAGGCGTTTGGAGCGAATATTCGCTTTACAGCGAAGAGATCGCAACCTTCGGCGAAAGCGATTATAACCAAAAGGATGCCGAGGGCTTCATCAACCTCTTCGGTCTTCCCATTAAGGTTCAGGCTATAGTAGACGGTAAATAAGCTTTAAATTCAAAAAACGCAAAATAAAACAACGAAGAACGACGTTATCGCCGTTCTTCATTGTTTCTTGAAAGATAAGAAAAAACCTTGAATTTTCGCGCAAAGTGATTTATTTTGCGCGTTTGGAGAAAAATTATGGCTGTTAAAATGTGGGCGGGCAGAACCGCCGGAGCAACCGATAAGCTTGCAGACGATTTCAATTCATCTATCCGCTTCGATCAAAGAATGTACCGCGAGGATATCGAGGGCAGCATGGCGCACGCCGCAATGCTCGGTGCAAAGGGCATTATTGAGCAAAGCGAAGCCGAGGCTTTGATCGACGGCTTGGGTGCAATTCTTGCCGATATCGAATCGGGCGCACTTGAGATCAATCTCGAATGCGAGGATATTCATATGTTTGTCGAGCAGGTGCTGACCGAGCGCTTGGGCGACGTCGGCAAAAAGCTTCACACCGCGCGAAGCCGAAATGATCAGGTTGCGCTTGATCTCAGAATGAATCTTCGCAAGGAGACCGACGAGGTCGTTGCGCTTATCAAAGAGGTTGTCGGCGCGCTTGTTTCGGTCGCGAAGGATAACAAGCAGACCATAATGCCGGGCTACACCCACCTTCAGCGTGCACAGCCCATAACCTTTGCGCATCATCTTTTGGCTTATTGCATGATGCTTCTGCGCGATATAAGCCGCTTTTCCGATATGAAAGCCCGCATGAATGTTTCTCCCATCGGCTGTTGCGCTCTTGCGGGAACGACCTATGACACCGACCGCTATTTCGAGGCCGAGAAGCTCGGCTTTTCGGATATCTGCCTCAACAGCATCGACGGTGTTTCCGACCGCGATTTCTGCGTTGAGTTTATGAATTGCTGTTCGATCCTTATGATGCATCTTTCACGCCTAAGCGAAGAAATAATTCTTTGGTCGAGCTGGGAATTCAAGTTCGTTGAGCTTTCCGATGCCTACACCACGGGCTCTTCGATAATGCCTCAAAAGAAAAATCCCGATATGGCAGAGCTTATCCGCGGCAAAACGGGAAGAGTCTATGGCGATATGATCGCGCTTTTAACAACGCTTAAGGGTCTTCCGCTTGCTTATAACAAGGATATGCAGGAGGATAAAGAAAGCGTTTTCGATGCGGTAGATACGGTTAAAATGTGCCTCGGCATCGCCGCGCCGATGATCGCAACCATGAGGGTTATTCCCGAAAATATGAAAAAAGCCGCCCAAGAGGGCTTTATAAACGCAACCGACCTTGCCGATTATCTTGTCAAAAAGGGAATGCCCTTCCGTTCGGCATATAAGATATCGGGCACGATAGTTGCAAAATGCATTTCCGAAAAGCTGGTTCTCGAAACGCTTCCGATCGAAGAATACAAAGCGTTTTCCGAGCTTTTCGAAGATGATATTTATAACGAAATATCGCTTGAAACCTGTGTTGCAAAGCGTATTTCGGTTGGCGGAACCTCGCTTGAATCCGCCGAAAAACAGATCGAATTTGTTGAATCGGAGCTTTCAAAATGACAAAAGTATTTATCGACGGCAGTGCCGGAACCACGGGATTGCGAATATATGAACGCCTTTCGAACCGAAAGGATATCGAGCTTTTGATCCTTTCCGAAGCGCTCCGAAAGGATACCGAAGCGCGTCGGGAAGCACTTAACAGCGCCGATATCGCGTTTCTATGCCTGCCCGATGCGGCGGCGATCGAGGCGGTCTCGCTGGTTGAAAACCCAAACACCGCAATAATCGATACCTCAACCGCCCATCGAACCAACCCCGATTGGAGCTATGGCTTTCCCGAGCTTTGCGGCGGATCAAACCGCGAAAAGATAAAAAATTCCAAACGCATCGCAAACCCCGGCTGTCATGCAAGCGGATTCGTTGCGCTTGTTGAGCCGTTGGTAAGAGCAGGGCTTATTAAGAACAACGAAAAGCTTTCCTGCTTCTCGTTGACGGGCTATTCGGGCGGCGGCAAGAAAATGATTGCCGAATATGAATCTCCCGAGCGCAACCCGCTTCTCGAAGCACCGAGAATGTATGCGCTTTCTCAACAGCACAAGCATTTAAAAGAAATGTCGGCGGTCTGCTCGCTTTATAACCTTCCCGTTTTCTGCCCGATAGTTGCAAGCTTTTATTCGGGTATGGAGGTAACAGTCTCGCTGTTCGCCGATCAAATAAAGGGCGGCATAAGCGATATAGCCGAAATTTATTCGAATTATTACCAAAACGGCCTTGTCCGCTTTAACGCAAACGCCGATGAATCGGGCTTCATGTCGGCTTCCGCCTTTTCGGGAAGAGACGATATGGAAATCACCGTTAACGGCAACGAAGACCGTATAATTCTCGTTTCTCGCTTTGATAACCTCGGCAAAGGCGCTTCGGGTGCGGCAATACAAAACATGAACATTCTTCTCGGCGCAAACGAAGCCGAAGGCTTGGATATATAGGAGTTAGCATGAAGATAACAGAAGGCGGCGTTTGTGCCGCAAAGGGCTTTAAAGCCAACGGAATACATTGCGGAATCCGCAAAAACCGCACGAAGCGCGACCTTTCGCTTATCATCAGCGAATCAAAGGCATCTGCGGCGGCAGTTTATACGACCAATCTCGTTAAGGGTGCGCCTCTTGCCGTAACCAAAAGAAATATTGCAAACGGCTATGCGCAGGCAATAATTTGCAACAGCGGCAACGCAAACACCTGCAACGCGGGCGGAGAAGAGATCGCCGAGCAAATGTGTGCGCTTGTCGGAAAAGAGCTTTCGATAGACAGCACCGACGTTGTTGTTGCTTCAACGGGTGTTATCGGTCAGCCGCTCGATATAGCTCCCATTGCTTCGGGCATGAGCGAGCTTGCAAGCGGTCTTTCCGAAAACGGCGGCGATGCCGCAGCAGAGGGAATAATGACCACCGATACCGTTAAAAAAGAGGTCGCCGTTGAATTTGAGCTCGGCGGAAAGATCTGCAAGATCGGCGGTATTGCCAAGGGAAGCGGAATGATACATCCCAACATGGCAACCATGCTCGTTTTCATAACCACCGATGCGGCTATCTCGCCCGAAATGCTTCAAAAGGCACTTTCAAGCGACATCGCCGATACCTTCAATATGGTAAGCGTCGATGGTGATACCTCAACCAACGATATGGTTGTGGTTCTCGCAAACGGCCTTGCGGGCAACGAATGCATTGATAGCGAAAACGAAGACTTTGCAACCTTTATGAAAGCGCTTAACACCGTTACGGTTCACCTTTGCCGCATGATCGCGGGCGACGGTGAAGGCGCAACCAAGCTGCTTGAATGCTCGGTTTCGGGCGCAAAGGATATTAAAACGGCAAAAACCGTTGCAAAAAGCGTTATTTGCTCAAGCCTTCTCAAAGCCGCAATGTTTGGTGCCGATGCAAACTGGGGCAGAGTTCTTTGCGCTATCGGCTATAGCGGTGCTGACGTTGACGTTAACGCCGTCGGCGTTTCGTTCAAAAGCTCAAAGGGCATTATCGAGGTCTGCCGCAACGGCGCGGGCGTTGAGTTCTCTGAAGAAAAGGCGAAAGAGATCCTTCTCGAGCGCGAGATAGAAATTATCGTAACCCTCGGCGAAAGCGGTGCTTCCGCAACCGCTTGGGGATGCGACCTTACCTATGATTACGTTAAGATCAACGGCGATTACCGCACTTGATCAAAGGAGACGAAACATGGAAGCAAACCATTTTTCAAACGCACAGCGTGCCGAGGTTTTAACCCAGGCATTGCCTTATATAAAGCAATATACGGGAAAGGTCGTTGTTGTTAAATACGGCGGCAACGCGATGGTAAACGAGCACCTTAAAGAGCAGGTAATGGAAGATATCGTTCTGCTTTGGCTTATCGGTGTTAAGGTGGTTCTCGTTCACGGCGGCGGCCCCGAAATAAGCGAGCTTATGGGCAGATTGGGCAAGAAGGCAGAATTTGTCGACGGCTTGCGCGTTACCGATAAAGAAACCGTTGATATAGTTCAAATGGTGCTTGCGGGCAAGGTTAATAAAACGCTTGTTAACCTTCTTGAAATGAAGGGCGGCAAGGCAATGGGCATTTCGGGCATGGACGGCAGACTGATCGAAGCCGAAATGAAGAACAAAAAGCTCGGCTACGTCGGCAAGATAACCAACATTAACATCGCGCCCGTTAACGATCTGCTCGAAAAGGGCTATATTCCCGTTGTTTCAACCGTTGGCTGTGATAAAGAGGGAAATACCTATAACATCAACGGCGATACCGCCGCGGCTTACATTGCGGGCGCTCTTGAATCCGAACGTCTTATTATGATGACCGATATAACGGGCGTGCTTCGCGACCGCGACGATCCTTCAACGCTTATTCCGCAAATAACCGTAAAAGAAGCCGAAAAGCTTAAGGAAGAGGGCGTTATTTCGGGCGGAATGATCCCCAAAATAGATTGTTGTATCGAGGCGCTACAAAAGGGCGTTCAAAACGTTGCGATAATGGATGGACGCGTTCCCCACTCCATTCTTATGGAGCTTCTTACCGATGAGGGTGCGGGTACAATGGTAAGCCGCTGAGGATGAAAAAATGAGCATAATTAAAGAAAAAGATAAAAAATATATCGCAAATACCTATAACCGATTTCCTATCGAGATAGTTTCGGGCAAGGGCTCGCTTGTTTTCGATGAAAACGGAAAACGCTATATCGATATGGGCTCGGGCATCGGTGTAACAAGCTTCGGCATCTCCGATCCCGAATGGGTCGGTGCCGTAAGCGAACAGCTTAATAAGGTTCAGCATATGTCTAACCTTTATTATACCGAACCCTGCGTTAAGCTTGCCGAGCTTCTCTGTGAGGCAACGGGCTTTAAAAAGGTGTTTTTCGGCAACTCGGGCGCCGAGGCAGACGAATGCGCCATTAAGGTTGCGCGCAAATATGCGGCTCAAAAAAAGGGAAGCGGCTGTTATAAGATAATAACCCTTATCAACAGCTTCCACGGCAGAACGGTAACAACGCTTGCCGCAACCGGTCAGGAGGTTTTCCATAAGGATTTCCTTCCGCTTACCGATGGCTTTCTTCACACGCCCGCCAACGATTTCGAAGCCTTGAAAAAGCTTGCGTCCGAAAACGAGATCGCGGCGATAATGCTCGAGTGCGTTCAAGGCGAGGGCGGTGTTATCGCGCTTGACAAAGAGTTTTTAACCTCGGTTGCAGAATATGCCGCCGAAAACGATATTCTTTTGATCGTTGATGAGGTTCAAACCGGCAACGGCAGAACCGGCGAGCTTTACGGATATATGAACTATGGCATAATGCCCGATATAATAACGACCGCAAAGGGCTTGGGCGGCGGACTTCCGCTTGGCGCGGCTCTGCTCGGCGAAAAGGTCGAAAGCGTGCTCGGATTTGGCGACCATGGCTCAACCTATGGCGGAAACCCCATTGCCTGTGCGGGTGCATACAGCGTTATTTCGCGCATTGATAAAGAATTTCTCGCTTCGGTCAAAGCAAAAAGCGAGCTCGTATTCAAAACGCTTTCGGGCGCAAAGGGCATTGAATCGGTTAGCGGAATGGGCTTGATGATCGGCATTAAAACCGAACGCTCCGTTAAAGAGGTCGTTGCCGAGTGCAACGAGCGCGGCGTGCTTTGCCTCACCGCGAAGGATAAGCTGAGATTGCTTCCCGCGCTTAATATCGAAACCGAGCTTTTGACAGAAGCGCTTGAAATTATCAAACAGGTTTGTGCAGGATAGGAGAATTTATTATGTCGCTTAAAGGAAGAAGCTTTTTAAAGCTGCTTGATTTCACCCCTGCCGAGATAAGTGCGCTTATCGATTCGGCAATCGCGCTTAAGGCAGAAAAAAAGGCGGGCAAGCCCCATCGCTTGTGCGAGGGAAAGAATATTGCCCTTATCTTTGAAAAAACCAGCACCCGAACCCGTTGTGCCTTCGAGGTTGCGGCGGCAGATCTTGGAATGCACCCCGTTTATCTCGACCCGAGCGGATCGCAGATAGGCAAAAAGGAAAGCATCGCCGATACTGCACGCGTTCTCGGCAGAATGTTCGACGGCATCGAATACCGCGGCTTCGGTCAGGAGATCGTTGAGAAGCTTTCCGAATATGCGGGCGTTCCCGTTTGGAACGGCCTCACAAACGAATTCCACCCAACCCAAATACTTGCCGATTTTATGACGATCATCGAGCATTTCGGCAGTCTTTCGGGCAAAAAGCTGGTTTATATGGGCGATGCCCGTTATAACATGGGCAACTCATTAATGGTTGGTTGCGCAAAGATGGGTATGCATTTCGTTGCCTGCGCACCGAAAAAATATTTCCCCGATTCCAAGCTTGTTGAAGAATGTCAAAATATCGCTTCCGAAACCGGCGCGGTTCTTGAATTCATTGAGGATCCTGTCGAGGCAACCAAGGGCGCAAGCGTTATTTATACAGACGTTTGGGTATCTATGGGCGAGCCTGCAGAGGTTTGGGAGGAACGAATCAAAGAGCTTTCGCCCTACCGCGTAACAAAAGCGCTTATGGATAACGCAGGCGAGCAATGCCGCTTTATGCATTGTCTGCCCGCATTCCACGATCTCGAAACCGTTATCGGCAGAGATATTTATGACAAGTTCGGCATCGATTGCATGGAGGTTACCCACGAGGTCATCGAGGGCGACCGCTCGATAGTTTTCGATGAAGCCGAAAACCGTATGCATACCATCAAAGCCGTTATGGCAGCAACTTTATAAGCAGAGATCGAGAAACGGGTTATTTACGCCCTTGAAATAGTTTTATATTACGATATGCCTTCCGATTATTCGGGAGGCATATTTTTTGAATAATTTTCTATTATATTTTCAAGGGCTTGAAAGAAAAACTTCGACTGCCGTAGATTTCTACGGCGACGCTCGTTTTTCTTCCAAACTAACCTCGTTTCTCTTCCTCTGCTTTCTTTATTATAAACGGGTTATTTACGCCCTTGAAATAATTAACAAAACAAAAATCAAGCTTCATTATAATTTTGAAGCTTGATTTCTTTTTTAAGGAATATAATTTTTCATTGTATTTTCAAGGGCTTGAAAGAAAAACGCTGTTACGGATTTTTCCGCAACAGCGTTTTGTGTTATTTAGTTTGTTTCGCGTTAATACGGCGCAAAATAGAATGATCTGAGACAGAAACGCTGAATGAGAGCATAGTCATTTGCATCGACGGTTCCATTTCCGTTAATATCTGCTGCTGCGTTTTGTACTGCATTTAATTCATATGTGCCGAGTTGTTTTCCTTTCTCTTATACTACAATACAAGTATAGACTAACAAAAGAGTTGCGTCAATTGTGAGGTTTAACGAAATAAGCCGTGCGCTTTTGTTAGAATATACAAATTGTGAAAAAACATAGGCGAACGGATGAATATACTGTTGTTTGGCTTTGAAAAAAATAAAAACCTCGAAAAGAGGTTTTTATTTTGGTATGTTATCTGTTCATATCGAGGTTAATATAAAACTCATCGCTGTTAATAACGCCGATTTCGGTGGGGGAATAGTCAAAGCCTTTGATCGTCTTGTCGGGCCAAATGCTAACGGCGGCGGTGTCGGCATCGCTCCAAGCGGTTGCGGTCTCGCCCTTAAAAAGCTTTAACCCGCTTGCGCGGAAATCGCGAAGCTTAATGCCCTTATCGCTGTTTGCAAGCGTTATTTCAACCCAATCCTCGGTGGGATCGCCGTTTTGGTCAAGCTTGGTATCAGGCGGATAATCAAGTGCCGTGTTGAAAAGAAACGCGGTGTTGCTTCCGTCTGCAAGCGCACCCTTAACCTCAAGCTCAATCGAATCGGTCTTACCGCTGTTTTCGCCTTTGATGGTTAAAAGTGCTTTGTCGTTGCCGATAAGCTCAAGCTTCATTGTGTAAACGTCGTCTTTTGGCAAGATCCTGCGTGATTCATACCAAGTCGGGGTGCTTTCGTTCAACGGCTCGTAAAGGTTATAAAACAAATGCCAACCGCCCTTTGCGCCCGACCAGCAAAGACCTGCATCAACGCAGTTCATCCAATAGTCGCCGCTGTTGTAAACGTCAATGCCCAAAAACGAATAGCCGTTAACGTATCTGCCGTCGGGCATAAGAGTGTTAATATCCATGCCTGCAATATCAAGCGTTACCTCGGCGGCGCTGAATCCAACGTTTGAATAAACGGCAAAGGCGGGACCGTCGGTATCGCCCATTTTACCGATGTTTTTGTATTCAAGCGAGCGCAAAACCTTTTTCGCGTTTTCAAGCAGAGAATCCGAGCTTTCCCCAACGCTTTCGGCTTGCGAGCTTTCATCGGAGCTGTCTGTGCAGGAGACCGAAAAAGCAAGTAAAAGCGCGGCAAGAAGAACAGCTAAAAGCTTTTTCATTTTAATGCCTCTTTAGTTGTTGGGGATGTATTCGAATTCGGCGTAAAGAAGGCTGTGGTCGGAATGACCGTTTTCGAGCACGCCGCTGTTTTCATAAACGGGGGTGAAGTTCGAGGTATAAAGAATGTTATCCATAAACTTCTGATCCTTGGGATAGGTGATGAATTTGTGCTCCTCGTTGTTAAAGTTGGTCAGGTTGGTGAGCACCTTGAATTCATCAAAGGTGGGCACGTTGAAGTCGCCCGTGAGAATGCAAATATCCTTTTCGGTAACCTTTTCGGCAATTTTTGCAAACTCAACGTTTCTCATTTCGATATCAAGCGGGGTGAGGTGGGTGTTGAAGAAATGAACGGTGGTTCCTTCAACGTCTATCTCGGCGTAGCCAAGCATTCTTACCTCATCGTAATTGTCGCCGTGAGAAAGCTCGATCGAATATGCGGTTTCTTCGTTGATGGGGTATTTCGAAAGAATGCCCGAACCGCAGGATGCGCCCTCTTTCCATTTGGAATCGATGGCTTTTATGTAATAATAATATTTGTAACCCGTGTGCTCGGCAAGAAGACCCATTGTGTCAACATCGCCCGAACGGGTCATGAACTGGTCGATCTCTTGAAGACCTACAATATCAAGGTCGAGCGATTTGATGTCCTCGGCAATAACCTTGATCGCATCGGCGTTGGCATCCTTGCCATCGGTGTTGTCGTCGGGCGAAACGTCGGCGCCGTGCTTGATGTTATAGGTGCCGACTCTGAGCTTTTTGGTTGCGGGCGCGGTGCTTTCCGCTTCAGGGCTTTCCGCTTCGGAGCTTTCGCCTTCATTGCAGGCGGTTGCAAAAACCGAACAGCAAACAAGCAGTGCGGCAAGAATAAGCGATAATGCTTTTTTCATATTTGTTTCCTCACTTTTTAAGTTGTCATATATATTATATCTCTGTGCAATGCGCTTGTCAACCCGCAAAAAAAGAAGAGCCGATCGGCAAATACCGTTCGGCTCTGAGGAAGTTATTTGTTTTCTTCTTTTGCTTCTTCTTTCTTTTCTTCCTTGTTTTCTTCGGCCTTTTCATCGCCGTTTGCCCAATCGTCTGCCTTGTTAACAGCGGTGGAGGCGGTCTTTACAAGGGTTTTGCCAAGGTCTTTAAAAGCATTTCCGAGACCCGAGCCGGTGGATTTCCAAGAATCTTTGAGCGACATAATAAAATCTCCTTAAAGAATGTTTTGTAGCATAACTGATTATATACCTAATTGCTTAACAAATCAACCGAAAAATGATTAAATTTTTATTTGATTGCTTCGTTTGTTGATGCGATCTGCTTCTTGGGCTTTAAAAGCGGCGAAATGCGTTTATAAACAAGCGCGGTTATCAACGAGCAGGCAAGCCCTTTAACGAGGTTGAAGGGAACGGTCGCAAACAAAACCAGCGTAAGCAGGCTGTCGATGCCGACGTTAACCGAATTGCCCATTGCGATAATGCTTTCCATCGGGATAAGAAACTTCGAATATGCAGGAATCATAACGAAATAGTTTATCAATGCGCCGATAACAACCAGCGAAACGGTTCCTGCCGCCATGCCGATCAACGCGCCCGAAAGACTTTTTTTATATTTGTATATCAGCGAAGCGGGCAGAATAAACGAAACGCCGATCGCAAAGTTTGCGGCTTCTCCGACGAAAGCGGTGGTGGTTCCGTCCATTAAAAGATTAATAAGTATTTTGAAAAGCTCGGTGAGCACACCCGCAACCGGCCCAAGCGCAAAGCCTGCAATAAGTACCGCAACCTCGCTCAGATCGAGCTTATAAAAGGGCGGCGCAAAGGGAAGCGGAAATTCAAGCAGCATTATAAGCGAGGCGATAACCGCAAGGACGCTGATTTTAACAAGATACACCAATCTGTTTTTCATAAAAATAACCCCCGAAGGCGTGATGAAGCCTCGGGGGTGAAAAAACGCAAAGAAAGCGTTTTGGACTGCTTCTCTCATCCCGACTGTACGGTCGGTATCGGAATTTCACCGATTCATGCGGAAAAAACCGCGCGCGGACTGTAACCGCCGGTGGGGAATCGCACCCCGCCCCGAAGCTGTATTGTGTTAAATTAAATGCGAGTGTTTGGCAAAAAATGCGCAAAAAGGGTTGCGACGGTGTTTTCCGTCGCTGTTTTTTCCCTTTTTGGTTTTAAATTTGCTTGTTTAGCTTATTTGTCGAGAAGCTTAAGAAGCTTTTCCTCTTCCTTCTTGTCGAGACCTCTGAGGGTTGCAACAGCGTGAACGAAAGCGGGAAGAGAATTCTCGAAGCGCTTGTTGTAAAGCTCATCGAGCTCGTCAAGCTGAACGTCAGCCTTGGGAATAAGAGAGGTAACCATGGTTCTTTCGTTTACAAGAACGCCTCTGTCCTGAAGACGCTTTAAAACGGTGTAGGTGGTTGTTCTCGACCAGTTAAGGTTTTCCTTGCAAAGTCTTGCAAGCTCCATGCTGGTAAGGGGCTCTTTTTCCCATACGATAAGGCAGCAACGGTATTCGCTGGGGTGAATTTTGGGGGTGTTTTTCATAAGTAGATTCTCCTGTTCGGAAAGGTTTATATTGATTTTTTTCAATATTTATCTTAATTTGGTTCCGCAACTCTTGCAAAACGGCGCTGAGCTGTCGATCACGCTGTTGCAAGCGGGGCATTTCTGTTTTTCTGCCTCAGCTTTAAGCCTTTTAAGCTTCTTACGGGTGGTTATAAGCAGAATCGAAAGAACGATAACCGCTATAAATAAAAGTATAACGAAAACTATAAAACCGACGATAATGCCGATAATAAGCGAGAGGTTGATGCCGACTCGTGCCAAAAGGTCTTTTACGGTTTCGTAATCAAGCTCGTTTAAAACGTTGTTAACGATATCTGCACCGTATTCCGAAACGATCTCGTCGCCGTATTCGTTGATGACCTTATTTATATCGTCACCGTATTTGTCGATAAGGTCATTGACCTTGTCTTTATCGAGGTTCTCGATGCCATCCTCAAGAACACGCGATATTTCGTCCTTAAGCTCGTCGCTGATCGAAATGTCGATATCTTCGATGCTGCTGACGTGAATAGCGTCTTCTATATCCTCTATGCTGCTTATATCTTCGGTAATGATATAGGAAATGTCAAGCTCGATGTCGCTGTTCTCTGCATTTGCGGGAACGAACAACATAACGGCAACCGTTAAAACCGAAAGAATCAGCAATGCAAACTTTTTCATTGTTCTTGCTCCTTTTTTGCAAAAAAAGCATTAAAAATGCGTTGTTTAACTCCTCTGTCGCGGCGTTCAAGTGCGGCAAGCTCGCGCTTTGCGTCCTCGCGCTTGGTGTTGCCGTCGGCAGGGCAGTTTTTCGGAACGGGAACTATCCCGCTTTTTCTTATAAAATGCGAAATATCCTTTTCCGGAGTGTAAAGCAAGGGACGAATAACCGTCATATCGCTTCGGCTAAGGTAGGTTACGGGGTTGAAGCAATCGAACCTGCCCTCGATAAAAAGATTCATAATGATCGTTTCTACCGCATCGTCGAAATGATGGCCGAGCGCAAGCTTGTTGCAACCAAGCTCCTTTGCGGCCGAGTGAAGCGCACCTCGCCTCATGTTCGCACAAAGTGAGCAGGGGTGTTTTTCTTTTCTGATTTCGAAAACCACCGAATATATCTCGCTGTCAAAGCTTTTAAGCTCAAGCCCAAGCTCTTCGCAAAGCCCGCGCGATACCGAATCGTCTTCATCGGGAAAGCCCATTCTTAAATTAACGGGAACTATCTCGAATTTTTTGGGATAAAAGCGCGAAAGCCCATTCAGCGCACAAAGCAAAGCCAGGCTGTCTTTGCCGCCCGAAACGCCAACCGCGATCCTGTCGCCATCCTCTATCATGTCAAACTGATCGACTGCACGGCGAGTATAAGACATAAGCTGCTGCAATGCTTTGGAATCCACCATATATTTTAACCTTTGTTTTGCTTTTTATAATCGCACAAGCCGCTTAAAACACAATTTTCGCATTTCGGCGAGCGTGCTATGCAGATCTCTCTGCCGAAATGAACGATTCTGTGGCAAAATCCGCTTTGCTCTTCCTTGGGAATAAGCTTTTCGAGCGACCGTTCGGTTTCCAAAGGGTCTTTTCCGCCGGCAAGCCCAAGCCTGCCCGCAATACGAATGCAATGCGTGTCCGCCACAATGCCGCCGAGCCCGAAAATGTCGCCTCTTAAAAGGTTTGCGACCTTTCTGCCGACTCCGCGCAGCGTTAAAAGCTCTTCCATTTCGCTCGGAACAATGCCGCCGTAAACCTCAACCAAGCGCGAACAGCATTCCTTAAGCGAACGCGCCTTCGAGCGATAGAGCCCAACCGAATGTATTTCTTTTTCAATATCCGAAAGCTCGGCATCCGCCATATCCTTCGGCGTGGGAAAACGCTTAAAAAGCGTTTCCGAAACAAGGTTAACGCGCGCATCGGTGCATTGTGCCGAAAGAATCGCCATTATAAGCAATCTATAAGGCTCGCCCTGCCAATGCAAGCCGCATTCGGGCGAAGGATAAAGCTGTTTAAGCTCTGTTAAAACGGCAAAAGCCTTTTGTTTATTCTTCAAAGATAAAGTTCACGTCTCCCGAAAGCAAAGAGAGCGCTCCTCTGAAAATTATCTCGGCGCGTTCCTCGAAATTTTCGCGAAGCTTTTCGGCATAAGCCTTTTCGGTGAGGAAAACGTCAACCGAAAACAAGGTTTTCTCCTTGTCGATTATCGAGCAGTTGAGCGTATAGCCGCCGTTGTTTTCGGTAATTGCGCTTTTAATGCGGTTACCGCTTCGGTTAAATGCAATAAGCCTCAGCGCGCTTCTCAATGCGCGCTCGCGAATAATGGGAAGCAAAGAGCTTTCATAGCTTTCGAGCGTTTCCTTTCCCAACGGCGAGATTGAATAAAGCTTGTTTTCGTTTTCGCCGAATTCGCTTATCTGACCGCTTTCCAACAGCTCGGAAAAACAGAACGCAAAATCGAAATAGCCGACGAACTCGTCTTGCAAAACGATATCGTTAACGGTTGTGAATTCAAGAGGCTCGCCGACGTTGTTAAGCAGATAAAGTATAAAAACTTTAATGTCGATCTTGTTTTCAAGCTTCACAACATCGCCCCCTTTTTCGAAATTGCATACACCTTCACATCATTATAACCCATTTCGACATCATTTTCAATATATTTTTTGAATATTATTTAAGAAATTGAATAAATACTTGAAAAAAACGAGCTTTGTGGTATACTTAACTTGTGTTATTGTGTTTTATATATGTATATAAATGGAGATGCTTAAATGATCCTTGAATTTCGTGGCGGAGTGCGTCCGCTTTCGCGAACCTTTTGCGGAAAAAAGGATATTGAATATTATAAAAGCTGTTCGGTAAGCTGTATTCCCGCAAGTGACAGTGCGAGCTTTTCGGTTCCGGTCGGTTCTTCCGTAATGCGCGGAAGCCTTATCGGACAAACCGATTCAACCCCGGTTTATGCTTCGATTGCGGGCGTTTTTAAAGGCATATTGGAGATAGAGGGAACGCGCTATTTCACTGTTATGAACAGCGGCGAAGAGGGCGAGGAACGCTTGTTTATGCCCGAAAGCCGTTCGCTTACGGAAATGGACGCTCAATATATTATCGACACCGCCCGTCGTTTTGCGATTTACGATTCGCGCAGCGGTCTTCCGCTTTGGCGCCTTCTCGAGCACGCGCTCGGCTGTAAAAGGCTGATAGTCGATTGCACCGAGAGGGATCCTGCCTCTGCCATTGCCTATCGTCTTTGCATCGAAAAGGCGCGTTCGGCGGTCGGCGGTGCAAAGGTGCTTCTGCATTGCATAGGTGCGCTTAAATGCGTTTTTGCGGCAGAGCATTACCGCAACGCCGCGTTTGCCGCGCTTGAGGAATGTGGCGGCGACGAAAAGCTTTTTGCGTTCGGCAGGCTCGAGGAGCGCTATCCTTATAATGACCGAACCCTTATGGATGCGCTTTATCTTAAAGACCTTGCAAAAGGCGAAACGGCTATCGAAAAGGGCGTTCTTATAATCGGAATAGAAGCCGCCGTTGCGCTTTACGATGCTATGATAAACGGTTTTCCTCAGCTTGACAGATACGTTTCGGTTTGCGGAAGCGGCGTTCTCGAAGAAAAGAACCTTTGCGTTCCGCGCGGAATAACCGTTCACGACCTTGCAACGCTTTGCGGGGGCTTGCTTAATGGGAATTTCCTCGTTGAAAACAGCCTGCTTTGCGGAAGCAAGGCAAGCGGAGCGCTCGGTAACGCAACAAGCTGTCTCGTTGCGGTAAAGCCGAAAAAGCGGCAAAGGGTTGCCTGCATCGGTTGCGGAAGCTGTGCTTCTGCCTGCCCGATGAACCTTATTCCGAGCGAGGCGCTTTCAAAAAAGACAAAAGAACTTGCGTTAAGCTGTGTTGCCTGCGGCGCTTGCGAATTCGTTTGCCCGAGCAATATTCCTTTGCTTGAGCTTATCGGATGCCGCGATTATAAAGACAAATTCCTGCCCGAAGAGCCCGGTAATCTTAGGGACAGCGATGATGATGCACCGGAGGTATTGCTGTGAAAAACAAAATCTCGGCTCCGTTTGTCCACACAACCGCAACCCGCGCTTCGTTCGCGGGCGAATGGCTCGTCGCCGCGGCGCCTATTGCGGTTTGGAGCGTTTTCATGTTCGGCGCAAGGGTGATAACGATTTGTTTGATTTGCGCTATTATGTCGCTTGCGCTGGATTTTGCCGTGTCGCGCTTTGTTTTCAAGCTTCAGCCTTCGGCAAGCCTTGATCTTTGGGCGTTTGTTTACGGAATCTTCGCGGCTTTCATGATGCCCGTTTCGGTTCCGCTTTGGCTTCCTGCCGTTGCCGCGGTATTTGTGGTTCTTGCAAAGAATCTTCGCGTTCTTCGCGGGAAAAGGCTTTTTAACCCCTTTGTGTTTTCCGCGGCGGCGCTTAACGTTATGTTTCCCGCTTATATGACGACCTTTACAAAGCCGTTCGCTTATTTTTCGGCGTTCGATATCTCTCTCGATCCGCTGTTGGTCGATGGCTATAAGGTCATCTCACCGCTTATGTATATGGCAGACGGAAGCGTTTATGAAGACGGTATCTTCGCCCAGCTTTACGGCTTTGCCTCGGGCAATATCGGCGAAATCGCGATAACCGCAATATTCGTTGCGGCAATTTGGCTTTTCGTGCGCAGAAGCGGCGATTGGCGCCCCGTGCTTTCGTTCCTTGTGCCGATGCTTCTGCTTGGCCTTGTGTTCCCCTCAAGCGATGCCGAAAGCAATTATTTCGCATTCAGCGTGCTCTTCTCGGGCGGCGCGGTATTTCTTGCCGTGTTTGCCTGCAACGAAAGCGGAACCGTTCCTATGACACGGCTCGGCCGTTTGGCTTTCGGCGCGGCGTGCGGTATAATGACGTTTGGATTGAGAAAGCTCGGCGGAAGCTTTGAATGGGGCTATTTTGCAGTTCTGCTTATGAACGCAGTCTCGCCGTTTATCGAAAGCATAACAAAACCAAAGGCGATCGGACATAAATGAAAAACGATATCATACAGCTTGAAATAACCGATATAACTCCCGAGGGCTTCGGCGTGGGAAGAAGCGGCGGAAAGGTCGTTTTTGTTCCCGACACCGCGATCGGCGACTTTATCGAGGCTAAAATACTTAAAGAACTTAAAAATCATTCATTTGCAAAGGCGGAAAGCATAATAACCCCCTCCGCCGACCGCGTTGCAAGCGATTGTGAGGTAAGTGCCAAATGCGGCGGATGCGTTTTCCGCCACATAAGCTATAATGCCGAGCAAAAGCTTAAAAAAAGCTTTGTTTCCGGCGCGCTTTCGCGCATTGGCGGGCTTGAAATTCCTGTTGGCGAAACTGTTTTCGGCTTTGAGCACGAATATCGCAATAAGGTGCAATATCCCTTTGCGCCCGATGCGAACGGGAAATGCATTTTCGGCTATTATGCAAGGCGCTCGCACCGAATTGTCGAGCATAAGAAATGTCCGCTGCAGGACAAGATATTCACCGATATCGCCGCGTTTTGTGCCGAAACGGCAAACCGCTTGGGCATAAAGGCGTATGACGAGGCTGGCGGAAAAGGAATTTTGCGCCATTTGGTGATGCGAAAGAACCGAAGGGGAGAGCTGTTGCTTTGCCTTGTGGTTGCCGAAAACACAAAAACGCTCGAAAAGCTTGCTTCGGCGGTTAAAGAACGGTTTTTTGAGGTTATCGGAATACATATAAATATCAACAAACGCCGCGATAATGTTATTTTCGGAGAAAAAACCTTTTGTCTTTTCGGCAAAGAGACCCTAACCGATACGCTTTGCGGAAAAAGCTTCGAGCTTTCGCCCCGCGCCTTTTATCAGGTTAATGCCGAAATGGCGGAAAAGCTTTATAATAAAGCGGCATCTTATATTCCAAAAAAAGAAGAGGGAAGCGTTATTCTCGATCTTTATTGCGGCGCAGGCACAATCGGGCTTTGCGTTGCGGGCGGAAACGATAAGCTTTGCGGCGTTGAAATTATTGAGGATGCCGTTGTAAATGCACGCAAAAACGCAAAATTAAACCAACGAAGCGAAGAAAACACGCTTTTTGTTTGCGGCGATGCTTCGGTTGGCGTTAAAAAGTGCCGCGAATGCTTTGGTAACCCCGAAATAATTATCGTCGATCCGCCCAGAAAGGGCTTGGATATCGAGGTCATCAATACCGTTGTTTCCGCTTCGCCCGAAAGGGTAATATATATATCCTGCGATCCCGCAACGCTTGCGCGCGATTGCGCCGAGCTTGAAAAGCGCGGCTATAAAGCGCAGGAGGCAACTCCCTTTGATTTGTTTCCGCGAACCGGGCACGTTGAAAGCGTTGTGTGCTTGGTTCGGCGCGATTGATTGCCGAGGGTGTGAACATAACGAGAAAAGTGAATCGACACCATGAACCAAACAAGAAAGGAAGCGAGATTCGTGTATAACTGTAAATATTCAAAAAAATGCGGCGGATGCTCGCTTTTAAATCTTGAATACGAAGAACAGCTTTCGCTTAAGCAGGCAAGGCTTATCCGCCTGCTCGGAAGATATTGCCGTGTTGATGAAATAATCGGCATGGAAAACCCGCTTTATTATCGCAACAAGGTGCAATCTGCGTTTTGCCACAGAAACGGTACGGTTGTTTCGGGCGTTTACCAATCGTCAACAAGAAGAATCGTGCCTATCGATTCGTGCCTTTTAGAGGATAAAAAAGCGGCAGAAATCATAAAAACGCTTAAAAAGCTTGCGGTTTCGTTTAAGCTCATGCCCTATGATATTATAAAGGGGCGCGGATTTTTGCGCCACGCGCTTGTTCGCCGCGGCTTTAAAAGCGGCGAAATAATGGTGGTTATCGTAACCGCTAAGGGGGCTTTTCCCTCGAAGGATGCCTTTGTTTCCGAGCTTATAAGGCTTCACCCCGAGATAACCTCGGTGGTTTGGAACGTAAACAACACAGAAACACCGCTTTTTCTCGGAGAAAAAGAAACCGTTCTTTTCGGAAACGGATATATAACCGACAGCCTGTGCGGCCTTGATTTCAGAATCAGCGCAAAATCGTTTTATCAGGTGAATCCCGTTCAGGCAGAGCGCCTTTATAATATCGCAAAGGAATATGCCGCCGTTTCAAAGGGCGAAACCGTTATCGACGCCTATTGCGGAACGGGAACCATTGGGCTCACGGTTGCAAATGAAGCTCGCTCGCTTATCGGCATTGAGGTGAACGCCGATGCCGTGCGCGATGCACGCGTTAACGCCGAGCAAAACGGCATTAAAAATGCGCGCTTTATTGCCGCCGATGCAGGCGAGGTGATGAAAGAGCTTGCGCAAAAGGGCGAAAAGATCGATGTTGTTATAACCGACCCGCCCCGTGCAGGTTGCAGTAAGCGCTTTTTGGAAAGCCTTTCTTCGCTTTCGCCCGAAAGAATTGTTTACGTCTCCTGCAACCCCGAAACACTCTCTCGTGATCTTTATTTTCTTAAAAAGAACGGATATAAGGTTAAGAAGATACAACCGGTAGATATGTTTCCTTTTACGGATCACGTTGAATGCGTTGTGTCTTTAACAAGAAACAATACGGATCGCACTTGTGCTTTAAAACATCAAACGAAAGGAAAATAAACATGGCAGAAATAAGCGGAAAGAATTTGGTTCTTCGTGCAATGACCCAAAAGGAAATGCGCGCTCTCTGGCGTAAATATGAGCCCGCCGAATATTCGGGCGAAAGCGCTTATGTTTATAACGAGGAAGCGATAGATGCAAGATTCGAAAAAACCGAGCAGCAATCCGACCGCAACACCGTGTTGGGAATATTCACCAAAACCGATGAAATAATCGGCGAGGTGGCGCTTTCTCAGATAGTTTTTTCCGAGAAACGCTGTGATATAAGCATTTTCCTTGCGAATAACGGCTATCGCGGAAAGGGATTCGGCACCGAGGCGTTGCTTCTTGCAAAGAAGCTTGCGCGCGAACAGCTTGGGCTCGAGCGAATGTATGCCGACGTTAAGCCCGCGAACGCGGTTATTAAAGCGGTGCTTAAAAAATGCGGATTTTCGCACACAAAAACCTTTTATGCGGGCACACCAAAAGAGGTTGCAGTATACTTTGCGCTTTTAAAATGAAATTCAGACCGATATAAACGCGTTATGATACCCCAAAAATGCAAGCATTTTCGGGGGCCCCAATTACGCCCTTGAAAGAATTAATAAAACAGCCGAATAAAAGGGGACTTTTTGAAAAAAGTCCCCTTTTGATCCTCCAAAAACTTTTATAAATATAATGTCATTAAAGTTTTAGGGAGAGAGCACGAGAGAACCTCTTTTCAAAAGAGGTTCTCTCGTTTAACGTCAATTACTTATCCAAATAGCTTATCGCCGCCAAGGCCGAGGTTGCGCCGTCGGCAATGGCTGTTGCGATCTGGCGCACGCCTTTGGTGCGGCAGTCGCCCGCAACAAAAATTCCGTCGGTTGCGGTAAGGCATTTTTCGTCGGAAACGATATATCCGTAGCGGTCGCGCTCCGCAACGCCCTCGGCAAGCTCGGTGTCGGGCGCAAGGCCGATAGCAACGAAAACGCCCTCGAAATCAAGTCGGCTTTCGCTTCCGTCGGAGGTTTTCTTTGCAACCAGCCCGGTAAGCTCGCCGTTTTCACCGTAAAATTCGCTAACGGTGGTTCCGAAAAGCGCTTTAACGTTGGGCTTTGCGTTCAACTGCTCAACAAGGCGGCTTTCGCCCGTGAAGCTGTCAAGGTTTTGAATAACGGTAACGCTTTTGCAGAGGTCGGCAAGCAAGATCGCCTCTTGAAGCGCCGAGTTGCCGCCGCCGATAACCGCAATGTTCTTGCCTGCGTGGAACGCGCCGTCGCAAACCGCGCAAAACGAAATTCCGTTGCCGATAAAGTCGGTTTCGCCCTTAACGCCCAAAAGCCGATGCTTTGCGCCGGTTGCGATAATAACGGCACGCGCCGTGTGCTCGCCGCAATCGGTTGAAACGGTTTTTGTGCCGTCGGGGTTAAGCTTAACCGAAGAAACCTCTTCAAGTTCAACCTCGGCGCCCTGAGAAAGCGCCTGCTCGACCAAAGCGTCGGCAAGCTCGGTTCCCGAAACCGAAACAAATCCGGGATAATTTTCTATTCTCGGCGAAAAGGTCATTTGTCCGCCGAAGCTCGATTTTTCAAGAATAAGAACGCTTTTGTTGGCGCGGCGCGCATAAATCGCGGCGGTAAGCCCCGCGGGGCCCGCACCGATTACTATAATATCATACATAATTGCATTTTTTACCCCCGAAGAAGAAAAGCTTCGGGGGTAATTCCTTTTAATTATTTAGTTGCCGAGGTATTTTTTAATGTTGGAAACGTTAACTATCTTTTCGTTGCCGACAACAAGCGTGGGCGCCTGCTTCAAGCCAAGCTGCTTTGCAAGCTCGGGCTCGTCTTCAACGTAAACCTTGCGGTAAGAAACGTTTGCTTTGTCAAGAAGCGAGGCAGCAATGCGACAGTTGGGGCAGGTTTTGGTTGCGAAAAGAATGGTTTCGCCGATCTCTTCACAGCATGCGCAGTCATCGGAAGCGGATTTAACGTTGGTGTGAACCTCGTTTTTGTTAATAACGTCGTAGTTTACGCGATCCTTATATTCCTGCGATTTGCCGACGTTCCAGTTCTGAACGGGGCGGTAGTATCCGGTGATACGGCTGTAAACCTCTGCATTCTCGCCGCATTCGGGGCAGGTGAAGTGCTCGCCCGCGATATAGCCGTGGTTTTTGCAAACCGAATAGGTAGGCGAGATGGAGTAATAGGGAAGTCTGTGGTTTTCCGCAATCTTGCGAACAAGGTTTGCCGCAGCCTTCCAATCGGGAAGCTTTTCGCCGAGGAACGCGTGGAATACGGTGCCCGAGGTGTAAAGGGTTTGAAGCTCATCCTGAATAGAAAGTGCTTCGAAGATATCATCGGTATAGCCAACGGGAAGGTTGGTGGAGTTGGTGTAATAAGGAGTGCCGTTTTCGTTTGCGGTAGCAATGCCGGGGAAACGCTCGGTATCGTGCTTTGCAAGACGGTATGCGGTCGATTCTGCGGGAGTTGCTTCAAGGTTATAGAGGTCGCCGTATTTTTCCTGATAGTCGGAAAGTCTTTCGCGCATATGGTTAAGAACACGCTTTGCGAATTCCTGAGTTTCGGTGTGGGTCATGTCCTTGCGAAGCCACTTTGCGTTCAAGCCCGCTTCGTTCATACCGACGAGGCCAAGGGTTGAGAAGTGGTTGTCGAAGGTGCCGAGGTAACGCTTGGTGTAGGGATAAAGTCCCTCTTCGAGAAGCTTGGTGATGATGGTTCTCTTAATGCGAAGCGAACGTGCCGAAATATCCATCATGTGGTCGAGACGGCGCATGAAGTCTTCTTCGTCGGAAGCGAGGTATGCAAGTCTCGGCATGTTAATGGTAACAACGCCGACCGAGCCTGTGCTTTCGCCGCTGCCGAAGAAGCCGCCGGACTTCTTGCGAAGCTCGCGAAGGTCAAGACGAAGTCTGCAGCACATCGAGCGAACGTCGCTGGGCTCCATATCGCTGTTGATGTAGTTGGAGAAATAGGGGGTACCGTATTTGCTGGTCATTTCGAAGAGAAGCTTGTTGTTCTCGGTTTCGGCCCAGTCGAAATCTGCGTTTATGGAATAGGTGGGGATAGGATACTGGAAGCCTCTGCCGTGGGCGTCGCCCTCAATCATAATTTCGATAAACGCCTTGTTTATCATAT
>JAFSGD010000059.1 GCA_017434845.1 Clostridia bacterium | reverse complement strand
TGACCCTTCAAGCCGAGCGCCCAGTTGATACCGCCGACAATGTTGCGCGATGCAAGAAGCAAAGCCGCCATTGCAAGCTCTTTAACGCCGTTTGCGTTTGCGCCGGGGGTGTTGAAAACAACGATGCCCTGCTCGCTGCAACGATCAATGGGAATGTTGTTAACGCCTGCGCCTGCGCGGGCAATGGCAAGAAGCTCTTTGTTGAACTCGACCTCGTGAAGCGCGGCAGAGCGAACCAAAATTCCCTCGGGGGCTTCAACAGAATCGGAAACGGTGTATTTATCGGCATCGAAAACGTCCAAGCCGACCTTGCTTATTTTGTTAAAAAGCTTAATGTTAGGCATCAGGCATTCTCCTTTTCATATTCTTTCATAAACTCAACGAGCTTTTCAACACCCTCAACGGGCATTGCGTTGTAGATAGAAGCGCGCATACCGCCAACCGAGCGGTGGCCTTTAAGGTTAACGAAGCCCGCCTTGGAAGCGGCAGAGCAGAACGCCTTGTCCTTATCTGCATCGCCGGTAACGAAGCAAACGTTCATGAGCGAGCGGTTTGCCTTGTCGGCAGTTGCCGAGAAGAGCGCGCTGCTGTCGAGATAGTCATAAAGAATGTTTGCCTTCTTAACGTTGATCTTTTCTCTTTCTTCAAGACCGCCGGTTTCGAGAAGCCACTTGAAAACAAGACCTGCAACGTAGATGGAATAGCAGGGAGGAGTGTTATACATCGAGCCGTTTTCTGCCTGAACGGTATAGTTGAGCATAACGGGAATGTTTTCGCGGGGGTTGCCGAGCAGATCCTCGCGAACGATAACAACGGTCAAGCCCGAGGGACCCATGTTCTTCTGCGCGCCGGCATAGATAACGCCGAACTTACTAACGTCGATGGGGCGGGAAAGAATGCCCGAAGACATATCGGCAACCAAGGGAATATCGCCGGTTTCGGGAATGTAATCATAAACGGTGCCGAAAATGGTGTTGTTATAGCAGATGTGAACGTAATCGGCATCGGGAGAAAACTCTTCAACCTTGGGAACGTAGCAGAAGTTTCTGTCCTTGGAGGAAGCGATAACGTTGACCTCGCCGAACTTCATTGCCTCGTCAGCCGCCTTTTTGGAGAACTGACCCGAAACGATATAGTCTGCCTTGCCGTTCTTGTTCATGAAGTTAAGAGGAATAGCCGCAAACTGCTGGGTGGCGCCGCCCTGAAGGAAAAGCACCTTATAGTTATCGGGAATGTTCATTAATTTGCGGAGATCGCTTTCGGCGGAATCGATAATGGCCTGATAAACGGGAGAGCGGTGGCTCATTTCCATAACCGACATTCCGCTGCCGTTGTAGTTGGTCATTTCCTTTGCCGCGGTTTCAAGAACCGAAAGAGGCAGCATCGAAGGGCCTGCCGAGAAATTATAAACGCGTTCCATAAGTATATCTCCTTAGAATTTAATACAGAATAAAATATATTTCCTTATAAAAATAGATATATTAATTTGTATTTTACCCCATTATCGAACTAAAGTCAATAGGGTAGAGTAACATTTTTCCGCGAAAAGACGTTTTTTCTTCAAAACGGTCAAAGAAAAGCGTATCGGCACAAAACTATTGACATATCGGGCAAATTTTGGTAGAATGTAAGTTGTCGGTTTATGCTTTGGTTGCATAACGGCGGAAAGGTGTTTTTGTATGTCTGAAAAACTCGGGTTTGGCATCATCGGTTGCGGCATTATTGCCGATTTCCATGCAAACGCGTTAAAGGAGCTTGGCGACGAAGCCGAGCTTATCGGTGTTTGCGACGTTGTTTTCGATGCGGCTGAAAAATTCGCCAAGCGCCACGGAACAAAGGCGTTCCCGAGTGCCGAGGCTCTTCTTTCCTGCCCCGAGATCAACGTTGTCAATATCTGCACTCCGAGCGGCTATCATCACTTTTCGGTTATTGCCGCGGCAAAGGCGGGCAAGCATATTATATGCGAAAAGCCGCTTGCGATAAACGCGCAACAGCTTGATGAGATCGAGCAGGTTTGCAGGCAGGCGGGCGTTACAGTTTCGGTCGTTTCGCAAAACCGCTATGCGAAAAGCGTTTCGCAGGTTAAGCAGGCGCTCGAAAACGGGCTTTTGGGCAGAATAGTGTGTGCCGATATTTATATGAAATATCATCGCTCGCAGGAATATTACGACAGCGGCAGCTGGCGCGGAACAAAGCGCATTGACGGCGGCGGCGCGCTGATGAATCAGGGCATTCACGGAATCGACCTTTTGCTTTATCTTGCGGGTGATATAAAAAGCGTTTATGCCGTTTCAAAAACGCTTGTGCGCAATATTGAGGTTGAAGATACGCTTTCTGCTGTTGTTGAATACAAAAACGGCGCAACCGGCGTTATTCAGGCAACGACCTCGGTTTATCCCGGTTATCCGCGCAGGCTTGAGCTGAACGGCGATAAGGGCTCGGTCGTTCTCGACGAGACCTCGATAGTCCGCTGGGATGTTTGCGATACCGCCGACCACGAGGACGTTGTTATGTTCCCTTCGCTTGCGCACGGCGCATCGACCCCGACGGCGATCTCGGCAGAAGGACATATCCGCCAGATATCCGATATGATAAACGCAATAAAAACAGGCAAAAAGCCGCTTTCGGGTCTTGCCGAGGGAAGAAAAGCGGTTGACGTTATCCTCGCGATCTACCGTTCTGCCGAAGAGGGCAGGCCGATAGAGCTTTAGAAACCGATTCAGATTGATTGGATATTAAATAAAAAAGGAAAGGGATTTGGGTTTTTATGAATATCAGCATCGAAAAGATCACTCGCATCATCAAGAAAAACCTTCTTATCATCCTTGCAGTTGCGCTTTTGTTTTTCGGCGGTGCGTTTGCTTATATGAAGCTTCTTGTTGCGCCCCGTTATTTCACAACCGCAGAGTTTTATGCAAAGGATACCAGCATTGACACCAGCACCTCTCAGGGTCTTAATGCAACCCGCGCTCAGGCCGACACCTTCATTATCATGCTTGAGACCGACAACTTTTTCAAATCCGTTTACGAGGCATTGCCCGATGACGTGAAGGAAAAAACCACCTGGCAGTCGCTTAAGACAAGCTCTTCGTTCGGCAAGATCGGCGAAACCGAGGTTATTCAGGTTTCGTTTGTTTCAACCGATGAATCTATTGTTATTCCGGTTACAAACACAATTCTTGCCTGCGTTCAGCCTCATCTTGACGTAACCTTCGGCGATTGCTCCTGCCATATCGTCGATTCGCCCTCCGATTATTCGGTTTCTTCCAACAGAACCACCATTGTTTGTCTTGTTGCAACGGTTATCGGCGCGCTTCTCGTGCTTGCCATTCTTGTCATTCGCGATATGCTCGACGTTCGCATCCGCTCTGCGGCGGTGCTCGTTCAGCGTTATAACGTGCCCATTCTCGGAATAATCCCCGAATTCGACCCCGAAAAGATCAAAAAGAAGGAGGCTGCTGAAGATGGCAAAGAACAATAAAAACTCCGGCTACGGTTACGGCTATGGCTATAACGGCGGAAACAACAGCATGTTCTCGGTTCAAGAGGCTTACAAGGCAATAAGAACCAACCTTATTCTTTCGGTTATTAAAGACGGCTGCAAAAAGATCGTTATAACCAGCTCCAACCCCCATGAAGGCAAATCTACAACCGCGGTTAACGTTGCGATATCGCTTTCGCAGGCGTTCAAGCGCGTTCTTATAATCGACTGCGACCTCAGAAAAGCCCGCGTTCACAAGGCGCTCGGCGTTGCGGGCGAGCCGGGATTGACAAATATTCTCTCGGGTCTTTCCGATGCCGATGAATCGGTTCAGCCCACCAAATACCAAAACCTTTATTGTCTGCCCGCGGGTCTTTTCGCGCCCAACCCTGCCGAAATGCTTGCCAGCGAGCGCACCGCGGCTTTGATCGCGTCGCTTGAGCAGAGCTTCGATTATATCATCTTCGACACTCCTCCCATAAACGTTGTTTCCGATGCTCTGCCCCTTATCAAGCTTTCCGACGGCGTTGTGTTCATCGTAAGAAGCAAGGTTACCGTTTACAGCGAGTTCGAAAAGGCGCTCGATGCGCTTGAATTCATCGATGCCCGCCTTATCGGCGTTATCGTTAACGGCGATGACGGCAGCGAAGAAGGCGGCCGCCGCAAGCGTTACGGCGGCTATGGCGGTTACGGCGGCTACGGCAATTCAAATCCCAGAAGAAGCGATAACGAATAATAAAACCAATAAAAAACGGCGCGGTTCAAAACGAACCGCACCGTTTTTAATATACAATAAAATATACCGTTTTTTGCAGAAAACGTACCTTTTTTATTCTTTATTGTTTTATCCGCCGGCGTCGATATATAGCCAATATCTCGCAAGCAACAAAACGCGCAATCGTTATATCTTATCCGAAACGATCTCGATATTTGCGCCAACCGCGCGAAGCTTGCCGACCATATCCTCATATCCGCGCTGAATGTGGTGGATATCCTCGATGATCGTCGTTCCGTTTGCCGAAAGAGCCGCAATAACCATTGCCGCGCCGGCGCGCAGGTCAACCGCGCGAACGTTTGCGGCGGTTAGCGATGTAACGCCGTCAACGCGGGCATCTCTGCCGTTAACGCTTATTCTTGCGCCCATTCGCGCAAGCTCGTCGGTATATTTGAATCTTTGCTCCATAACGCTTTCGGTCAAAACGCTTTGACCCTCGGCAAGACAAAGAAGCACGCAAAACTGAGGGTTCATATCGGTGGGAAAACCGGGATAAAAATCGGTTTTAACTCTAACCTTTTTGAAATTGCCGTTTGAAGAAACGCGAACGTAATCGTCGCCCTCTTCAACCGCAACACCCATTTCAAGCAGCTTTGCGGTGGTTGCTTCAAGGTGGCGGGGAATAACGTTTGCAACGGTAAGATCGCCCTTTGTTGCGGCGGCGGCGATCATATAGGTGCCTGCCTCGATCATATCGGGAATAATTGCATAGGTTCCGCCGTAAAGCTCTTCAACACCGCGGATTTTAATAACCTCGGTGCCTGCGCCCGAAATATTCGCACCGCAAGAGTTTAAAAAGTTCGCAAGGTCAACGATGTGCGGCTCGCGCGCGGCGTTGTCGATAACCGTCATGCCCTTCGCCTTTGCGGCGGCAAGCATAATGTTAACCGTTGCGCCGACCGAGGCGACGTCAAGATAGATCGAAGTGCCCTCAAGCGGCTTTTCGGAATAGCAGGTTATGGTCTCGGAGGTGTAGCTCACCTTTGCGCCGAGTGCCTCAAAGCCCTTAACGTGCTGGTCGATTGGGCGAACGCCGAAATTACAGCCGCCCGGATATGCGGTTGAAGACCTGCCGAAGCGGCCGAGCTCTGCGCCGATAACGTAATAAGAACCGCGCATCGAGCGGGCAAGATCAAGCGGCGCACTGTTACTGCGAATGTTGCGCGTGTCGATCTTATAAGTAAAGCGGTCGAGCCTTTCAATCTCTGCGCCCATGCGGCGAACCATTTCCATTGCGGTTGCAATGTCGCTAACGTCGGGCAGATTCTCGAGAACGCAAACGTCGTTAACAAGAATGGTTGCAAAAATTATCGGAAGCGCGGCATTTTTCATTCCGCCGATATTAACCGTTCCAACAAGCGGTCTTCCGCCTGAGATCTTCAGCTTTTCCATATATCAATCACCTTTCGGTCTTTTTATCAAAAACAAAATCACAATTATAATTATCATAACATCCGCGCAATAAAATGTCAAGACTACATTACAGTATATTCATATATAATATTCTTGACAAAACTTCGGCTTTAAGGCATAATATAACTTGATTCGGCGGTATAATTATTTAGAAATAATCTTTCCCCGATGGCATTTATGAGTTAAACCGAAAACCTTGTTTTGCGGTTTTTATAATTATTGTGTTAGGTCTATTTGAAAAATAAAGAAAGGAAATTATTAATGGCAAAACCAAAAAAACCGAAGGTTAAGATAGTTTTTCTGGGTGGTGTTGACGGAATCGGAATGAACTGCACCGCCTTTGAATATGCCAACGACATCGTTGTTGTCGATTGCGGCGTTTCGTTCCCCGAAGACGATATGCTCGGTGTTGATCTCGTTATTCCCGATTTTTCTTATCTCGAAGCCAACGCCGAAAAGCTCCGCGGTCTGCTTATAACCCACGGCCACGAGGACCATATCGGCGCCGTGCCCTATTTTCTTAAAAAATTCCCCAATGCATCGGTGTTTGCCGCGCGTTTAACGCTTGGCATAATCGAGGGCAAGCTTTCCGAGCACGGAATTCGCAATGCAAAGCTTTGCGAGGTTCGCGCCGGCGATACCATAAACCTCGGCGGCGCGTTTTCGGCTGAATTTATTAACGTTAACCATTCAATGCCCGATGCCTGCGCGATCTGCCTTTCAACCCCCTGCGGAAGAATTCTGCACACGGGCGACTTCAAGGTCGATTACACACCCGTCGGCGAAAAGCCCATCGACCTCATGCGCATTGCCGAGCTTGGCAGAAAGGGCATCAAGCTTTTGCTTTGCGACAGCACCAACGCCGAGCGCGCGGGCTACACCCCAAGCGAAAGCAGCGTTGCGCTCTCGTTCGACCGCATTTTCAACAACGAGCAAAGGCGCGTTGTTATCGCAACCTTCTCTTCGAACGTTCACCGCGTTCAGCAGATCATAAACGCTTCAGAAAAATACGGCAGAAAGGTTGCCATAACCGGAAGAAGCATGCAAAACTTCTTCAATGCCGCGGTAAAGCTCGGCTATCTTGACGTTCCCGAGGATATAATGGTCGATCTTTCCGACGTTCGCAAGCTTCCGCCCGAGCGCGTAACCGTTGTAACAACGGGCAGTCAGGGCGAGCCGATGAGCGCGCTCTACCGCATGGCGTTCGGTGAGCATAACCAGCTAACGCTCGGAAGCACCGACCTTGTCGTGCTTTCCTCCTCGGCAATACCCGGCAACGAAAAGCTTATAACCAAGATCATCAACGAGCTGTTCAAGCGCGGAACCGACGTTATAACCTACAGCAACTATGACGTTCACGTTTCGGGCCATGCCTGCCGCGAAGAGCTAAAGCTTATTCACGCGCTCACCGCGCCCGAGTTCTTCATGCCGGTTCACGGCGAATTCAAACACCTTGTTGCCCATGCCGACCTTGCAAGCGAAATGGGAATGCCCGAAAACCGCATACTTATTCCCGAAATCGGCAGAGTTATCGAAATGAGCAAGCGCAGTCTTAAACGCGGCGAAACGGTTGAGGCGGGCGCAATAATGGTTGACGGAAGCGGCATCGGCGACGTTAGCGGCGTTGTGCTTAACGACCGCAGACGTCTTTCGGAGGATGGCGTTATTATCGTTTCGGCGGGAATCGATTCGGAATATATGACGATTTCGGTTCCGCCCGAAATTGTAACCCGCGGCTTTGTTTATGAAAAGGAAAGCGAAGAGCTGCTTGGCAGAATCGCCGAATCGGCACGTAATTCGCTTATGCGCTCGCTGGCAAAGGGCATCGACGATATTTCGGTGCTTCGCACCCGATTGCGCGACGACCTTGCCGAATATGCGCGCAAGCGCACCAAGCGCCGTCCGATGATCGTTACGATCTTGTTTGACGTGCGCCTTTGATATATGTTTTTCGAAGAAAAACAAACCGAAATGCGCCGAATTATCGGCGTGCTTCATTCTTCATTTTTTATTAAAAAACCTTTCGCTATCGTTGATGATAACGAGAACGAAAAAGTATAGAAAAGAAGAAATAAGATATAAAATAAAGTTTTTTTCGGGGACATGTGCCTCGAAAAAAACACCGCTGATGTCCGCAAGTGCACGCGAAGCGGGCGCGCAGGCGCGAGCGCACGGACATCTAAACCGCTTGAAAACCGTGTGTTTTCAATCGAGCGCGTAAGCGCTTTTGATGATGACGAGAACGAAAAAGTATAGAACAGAAGAAATAAGACATAAAAAAAGACCTCTCGAGAGAGAGGTCTTTTTTTATGTTAGATCTTATCTGCGG
>JAFSGD010000058.1 GCA_017434845.1 Clostridia bacterium | reverse complement strand
GTACGGACCGATGAAGCAGCCCGAAACAACGCCCCAGGAGAACGACATAAGGCTTACGATTATGGGAATGTTTTGGGTGGCAAAAATGAACGAGCAGACAACGAAAACAAGGCACAGGATTCTTGTGAGAAGCATTTTCGTTTCGGGCTTGGTCTCTTTCTTTCTCACAGAGGGAATAAGATCGACAGCAACTGCGGAAGCAGAGGTTAAAACAACCGCCTGAAGAGTTGACATTGATGCCGACAGCAACAATATAAGTATTACAGCCAACAGAATTATTCCGAGTGTTCCGTTGCCCAAAACCTCCATAAGAAGCGTGGGGATAACCGAATCGATGCCGCCCTCGGGAAGCTGACCGCCGAGAACAAGTCGCGAGGTGCTGCCGATGAGGTATGCGCCGCATCCGATAACCGTGCAGAAGATGGTTGAAATAATAGTTCCGCGTTTGATCGCCGCGGTATCCTTAATGGCATAGAACTTGCCGATCATCTGAGGAAGACCCCATGTACCGAAGCTGGTCAGCATAATATTAAAGCAGAGGAATTTAAATGAAGAGCCGCCGAATATGTCGGTTAGCTGATCGCCTGTTATGGGGTTGGGATCGCCGGGAAGCGATTCGAATTTGCCGAGATTTTCCATAAGACCGGAAATGCCGCCGACGTTATCGTGGTTAAGAACCGCAGCCACAAGACAAATAACGCCCGCAATCATAATAACGCCCTGAACAAGATCGGTATATGAGGTTGCAACGTAACCGCCCGCAACGAGGTAAACCGCCGTTAAGCAAGCGATAATAAGCATCCACACCCACGTTTCAACGCCGGGGAATACCGAGCTGAACAAAGCACCGAGGCCCTTGTATACCGCCGCGGAATAGGGAACGAGGAACACGAAGATTATTATCGCCGCAAAAACCTTCATACACTTTGAACCATAACGCTTTTCAAAATATTCGGGCATGGTTTTCGCATCGAGCTTTTTAGTCATTTTTCTGGTTCGGTTTGCGAAAAGAAGCCAAGAAATAAGGCAACCCAGGATCGCGTTACCGATACCTATCCAAATAGCACCGATACCGATATTCCAGCCGTGCTGACCCGCATAGCCAACGAATACAACAGCGGAAAAATAGGTTGTGCCGTAAGCAAAGGCCGTTGCCCATGCGCCGATTTTTCTGCCGCCTATGAGAAATCCGTCGAGCGTTTTGGATTTTCCGTAGCTGATACAACCTATAAGTACCATTACCGCAGCGTAAACGCAAAGAGCAACGACAGTGTAAAGTTGTGCGTCTGTCATGTGTTTTTTTACCTCCTTATTATTGCGGAATAACGGAGCAAACCTTTAAAGGAAAAAAACACGCCCTCCGTATTCCGATGAAGAATACAGAGGACGAGAAAACCCGCGGTACCACCTCTATTTACCGCAATCTCGCGATCGCGGCCTTTGCAAGTGCCGATCGACACCCTTGTTCTGTAACGGGAACGCCCGTTGCAGCCTACTTGAAAAACTCTTTCGGTGCACTGCTAACAGGATGTATTCGGTTCGGTTCCCCCATTGCCTCGCACCAAACGGCAACTCTCTCAAGGGGGCGCTCCGAGCTTACTTGTTCCTGCTCAAACGCATTTAAAATTAAATTGTGATATTGTTATAGCATATTAAAACGGCAAAGTCAAGAGCTTTGCCGTTTTTTCTTCTTTGATTTTTTCGGATCAAAAATTGATTATCTGTCGAATTGTTGAGCTGCCCTTTTCAAGCGAAACGCTTCCCGTTCGGCATATCTCAAGAATTGTGTAATCGCGCATAAGATTGATAAAATCATCAATTCTTCGCGTCGTGTCGGTCAAACGCAGCATTATATAATCCTTGGAATAATCAACCGTTACCGCGCCGAACGCATCGGCGGCATTGCGGATATCCTCGCGGAAGTCGGCTTCGTTTTGCATTTTTATAAGCAAGAGCTCACAGCTTACCGAGTTATCCTCGTTGAATTCTTTTATCGAGCAAACGTCGGGCAGCTTATAAAGTTGATTCATGAGCTGTTGCTTAACCGTCTCCTCGCCGCTGAACACAACGGTTATGCGCGAAAGCTCGCTTGTTTCGGTTTCGCTGACCGTTAGCGCGCTGATATTAAACTGTCGGCGGCGGAACATGCTTGTTACACGGTTGAGCACACCGAAACGGTTTCGAACCAGCACCGCTACTGTATATCGGTTCATTGTTCCACCTCCGTCTTCGTAATTATATCATCCATACTTCCGCCCGGCGGAAGCATGGGAAGAACGAACTCATCCTTATCGATCTTGCAATCGATTATATAAGGGCCGTCGGTCTTAAAGCCCCTTGCAAGAGCCGCATCAAGCTCTTCGACCGATGCAACCGCTTCGCCGTCGGCACCAAAAGCGCGCGCAAGCGACGAAAAATCGGTTTTTCTGTCGAGAACCGTGTTTGAATAATGCTTGTTATAAAACAGAGTTTGCCATTGACGAACCATTCCGAGCACGCCGTTGTTCATTATAACTATAACAACGGGAACCTTATAGCTGACCGCGGTTGCAAGCTCCTGAAGGCACATTCCGAAGCCGCCGTCACCCGTTATAAGAACGCTTCGCTCATTCGTGCCGAAAGAAGCGCCGACAGCGGCACCTAAACCAAAGCCCATTGTTCCGAGACCACCGCTTGAAACAAAGCGGCGAGGCTTTTTGAAGAAAAGGCTTTGTGCCGACCACATTTGATGCTGGCCGACGTCGGTTACAACAGCGGTATTTTCGCCGAGGTATTTATTTATTGTAAGAATCGCGCTTCTCGGTGTTAATCCCTCTCGGTTATCGAGCGTTTCCGCCTCTTTGATCCGCAAAGCGTTAACCGTTGCCGACCATTCGGGCCTTTCGGCTTTTTTAATAAGCGGAAGAAGCTTTTGAAGGGTTAGCTTAACGTCTCCGCGCAAGCCACAAACGGCATTAACGGTTTTGCAAAGCTCCGAGCCGTCAACGTCGATATGAATTATATTGGTTGTGGGTGCAAATTTAAAGCGGTTGCCGGTTGCGCGATCGGTAAAGCGAACGCCGAGCGAGATTATAAGATCGGCGTTATTCATCGCCATAGACGAAGCATAATGTCCGTGCATTCCCTGCATTCCCAGAAATCTCGGGTGATCGGTGGGAATTGCCGAAAGACCCATCAGCGAACAGCCGATGGGAGCATCGATCCTTTCGGCAAGTGCAAGCATTTCTTCCTGCGCGTTTGCGGATACTATACCGCCGCCGAAATAAACGTAGGGGCGCTTTGCCGAATTGATGTGCTCTGCCGCCTCTTCGATGCGAATATCCTTCGCCGCATGGGCAGCTTCCTTTTCAACGGGAGGTGCGGGCTCATATTCGCAGGTTGCGATTTGAACGTCCTTGGGAATATCTACAAGCACCGGACCGGGTCTGCCTGATTTTGCGAGAACGAACGCCTCACGAACGGTATCGGCAAGATCCTCAACCGAGCCGACGAAATAGTTATGCTTGGTTATAGGCAGGGTTATACCCGTTATATCTATCTCTTGGAAGCTATCGGTGCCGATCTGCGTTGTGGGAACATTTCCGCAAATGGCAACCATGGGAATAGAATCGAGATAAGCCGTTGCAATACCTGTTACAAGGTTTGTTGCACCGGGACCCGAGGTTGAGATCACCACGCCCACCTTGCCCGTTGTTCTGGCATAACCGTCGGCGGCATGCGCCGCACCCTGCTCGTGCGCGGTTAAAATGTGATTAATTTCGTTTTGGTGCATATAAAGGCTGTCGTAAACGTTAAGGATCTGACCGCCCGGATAACCGAAAACGGTATCACAGCCCTGTTCAATTAAGGTTTTGACTAAGATGTCTGCGCCTGAAAGAAGCATCAAATCACTCCTTATTTAAGAATTCAACAATCAGGTCGCCGCATTCCTTGCAGCCGACAAGGCGGCAGCCCTCGCTCATTATATCAGAGGTGCGGCAGCCCGCATCAAGATAAGCCGAAACCGCATTTTCTATCGAATCGGCTTCGTCGGGCATATCAAAGCTGAAGCGAAGCATCATCGCGGCAGAAAGAATTGTTCCGATGGGATTTGCGATATCCTTTCCCGCAATATCGGGAGCAGAGCCGTGAATCGGTTCATAAAGACCGCAAGAGGATGCCCCGAGACTTGAAGATGGGATCATACCGATAGACCCCGTGATCATAGATGCTTCGTCCGAAAGGATATCGCCGAACATGTTCTCGGTAACGATAACGTCGAACTGCGAAGGGTCTTTTACAATCTGCATTGCACAGTTGTCAACCAGCATATCCGAAAGCTCGATCTCGGGATATTCTTCCGCCAAGCGATGCATAACCTTTTTCCAAAGGCGGCTGGAATCCAAAACGTTGCTTTTTTCAACCGAGCAAAGCCTTTTATTGCGCTTTCGTGCGGTTTCAAATCCGATCCTGCCTATGCGCTCGATCTCGGCTTCGCTGTATTTGAGAACGTCGGTTGCGATACCGTTTTCGGTTTTGTGCTCGCCGAAATAGATGCCGCCGATGAGCTCGCGAACGATTATAAAATCAATGCCGTTATCGACGATGGATCTTTTAAGCGGCGAAGCCTCGGCAAGCTGCTTCCATATCTTTGCGGGGCGGTTGTTGGAATAAACACCCATTCCCGAACGAAGCCTTAAAAGGCCCTTTTCGGGGCGCATATTGCCGGGAACGTCGTTCCATTTGTTTCCGCCCACCGCGCCGAGAAGAACGCTGTCGGAGGAAACGCATTTTTCGAGCTCGCTTGCGGGAAGCGGATCGCCGAATTTATCAATGGCGCATCCGCCCATATATACTTCGGTGTAATTAAACGTGTGTCCGTAAAGCTCGGCAACCCTGTTAAGCACCTTTATCGCCTCGTTAACTATTTCGGGCCCGATGCCGTCGCCGCGGATCACCGCAATATTCTTAACCATTGTTTGCGCCTTCTTTCAGAGACTTAAGAAGTCCGCCGCTTTTGATAATATTTTGAATAAACGGCGGGAACGGCTGTGCCTTATAGGTCTTGCCGGTGGTTATATCGATTATAACGCCCGTATCGAAATCGACCGAGACCTCGTCGTTTGCGTTTATTTCCTCTGCCGCCTCAACGCATTCCAAAATAGGAAGTCCTATATTAATGGCGTTGCGGTAGAATATGCGTGCAAAGCTTTTTGCGATAACGCAGCCCGTACCGCAGGTCTTTATAACCAAGGGTGCGTGTTCACGCGAAGAACCGCAACCGAAATTCCAGCCTGCGACCATAACGTCGCCTGATTTTACGTTTTTAACGAATTCGGTGTCGATATCCTCCATACAGTGAAGCGCAAGCTCGCTTGCGTTTGGAGTGTTAAGATAACGCGCGGGGATGATAACGTCGGTATCGACGTTATCGGGATATTTAAAAGCTTTTCCCTGAGTGTTCATCGTTAATCCTCCTTATATTCGGTGATGTAACCGGTCAGCGCACTTGCGGCAGCGGTGTGGGGCGAAGCAAGATAAACCTCGCTGTTAACGTGACCCATTCTGCCAACAAAATTGCGGTTTGTTGTGGCAACGCATTTTTCGCCTGCGGCAAGAATGCCCATATATCCGCCCAAGCAGGGTCCGCAGGTTGGGGTCGAAACCACCGCGCCCGCATCGATGAACGCGGTGTAATAACCGCGGATCACGCATTCACGAAGAATCTGCATGGTGCCGGGAATGATAATAACGCGAATACCCTCGGCAACCCTTTTGCCGTTAAGTATTTTATAAGCCGCCTCCATATCCTCCATTCTGCCGTTGGTGCAGGAGCCGATAACGACCTGATCGATCTTAATATCCTTCAGCTCGCTTGCGGGGCGGGTGTTTTCGGGAAGATGCGGGCAGGCAACCGTGGGAACGATCTTTGAAAGATCGATGTCGATCACCTTTTCGTATTCAGCATCGGCATCCGCCTCGAAAACAACGGGCTCTCGCTCGCTTCTGCCGTTTAAATAATTCATCGTTACGTCGTCAACGGGGAAAATGCCGTTTTTGGCGCCCGCTTCGATTGCCATATTGCAAATGCAAAGGCGATCGTCCATTGAAAGATTTTTCACGCCCTCGCCGAAAAACTCCATGCTTTTATAAAGCGCGCCGTCAACGCCGATCGTGCCGATTATGGTAAGGATCACGTCCTTGCCGCTGCAGTTTGACGGCAATTTACCGATCAAATTGAATTTTATTGCCGAAGGCACCTTGAACCATGCCATGCCCGTTGCCATGCCCGCCGCCATATCGGTGGAACCGACGCCGGTTGAAAACGCGCCGAGTGCGCCGTAGGTGCAGGTATGTGAATCGGCACCGATAATGCAATCGCCTGCGGTTACAACGCCCTGCTCGGGCAGAAGCGCGTGCTCAATTCCCATTCTTCCGACGTCGTAAAAATGGCTTACGCAATGGGCGTTGGCAAACTCGCGACAGGTTTTGGATTGCTCTGCCGCCTTTATATCCTTGTTGGGAACGAAATGGTCGAGAACGATTGCCACTCTGTTTTTATCAAACACGGAATCGAATCCCGCCTTTTTGAACTCGTTGACCGCAACCGGCGTTGTTATATCGTTGCCGAGAACCATATCGAGCTTTGCCGAGATCAACTGCCCGGCTTCAACTTTATCAAGCCCTGCGTGTGCCGCAAGGATCTTTTGTGTTAAGGTCATTCCCATTTTATCTGCCTCCGTTTTTCATGTTGGAGAATGCGCTAAGCAGCGCCTTGGTGCTGGCTGTGATAACGTCGGTGTCGGTTCCCGCACCCCAGAACATAGTTCCGTTTTCGTTTTCCAAGCCGATATAAGAAGCCGCAACGCTTCGCGAGCCCTCGCCCTGCATGCTGTGCTGTGTAAACACCTGAAGGGTATATTCTTCGTTTGTGTATGCCTTAAGTGCATTGTTTATCGCACTCAGCGAACCGTTGCCCTCTGCCTCAAGCTCGGTCTCTTCGCCGTTTTCGGAAAAGGTTATGTTTATCTTGACCGCATCGTTCTCGCGCATGAAATCGAAATCCGAAACGGTTATGCCGCTGTCAAGATTCAAATAATTTGCCGTGAAGATATCCAAAACCTCTTCGGGCTTAAGCTCCTTGTGCTCGTGATCGGAAACGCTTTTGCACATATAGCTGAAATGCTCGCGCATTTTCGGGGGCAGGCTAAAGCCGAAGGTCTGCTCGAGCAGATAACCTATGCCGCCCTTGCCCGATTGGGAGTTAACGCGGATAACGTCTGCATCATAGGTTCTTCCGATATCCTTGGGATCGATGGGAATATAGGGCACGCTCCATTCATGAAGCTTGTGCTTTGAGCGGTATTTCATGCCCTTTGCTATCGCATCCTGATGCGAGCCCGAAAAAGCGGCAAACACCAGCGCGCCCGCATAGGGAGCTCTTTCGTAAACGTGCATTCGGGTGCATCTTTCGTATTTTTCAACAAGATAATTCATATTCGAAAGATCAAGCTTGGGGTCAACCCCGTGGGAATACATATTCATCGCAAGCGTTATTATATCAACGTTGCCCGTACGCTCTCCGTTGCCGAACAGCGTTCCTTCAACGCGGTCTGCACCCGCAAGAAGCGCAAGCTCGGTATCGGCAACACCCGTGCCCCTATCGTTATGCGGATGAAGCGAAAGCGTTACGAATTCGCGGTATTTGAGATTTTCGCTCATATACTCGACCTGGCTTGCATAAACGTGCGGAGAGCTCATCTCGACCGTTACGGGAAGATTGATTATAACGTTGTTATCCGCGCTCGGCTCGAGCACGTCGAGAACGGCGTTGCAAACCTCAAGCGCATATTCGGGCTCGGTTCCCGTGAAGGATTCGGGCGAATATTCAAAGCGGAAGTTGCCCTCATATTCACCTGCCAGCTTTTTAACAAGCTTTGCGCCGTCAACGGCGATCTGCTTTATCTCTTCTTTTGATTTTTTAAACACCTGCTCGCGCTGTGCCACGCTTACCGAATTATAAAAATGTATGATCGCGCTCGGCGCACCCTTGCAGGCATCGAAGGTTTTGCGAATAATATGCTCGCGGCATTGAGTTAACACTTGAACGGTAACGTCGTCGGGAATGAGGTTATTGTCGATAAGCGAACGCAAAAATTCATATTCGGTCTCGCTTGCGGCAGGAAAGCCAACCTCAATTTCTTTAAATCCAACCTCAAGCAGAACCTTATAATACTCAAGCTTTTCTTCAAGACTCATGGGGATAACAAGGCTTTGGTTGCCGTCGCGCATATCAACACTGCACCAAACGGGCGGTTTTTCGATATGGTCCTTTTCAACCCACTTGTTATATTTCTTTTCAACGGGAAAATATCCCACCTTGTATTTTGTCGAATCCATCATTGTTGAAAAACTCCTTTCTCGAGCCTTGAAATCCAATCGGAGCAAACCGCGAATTTCAAGGTAAAACAAAAACCCACCCCAAAGCCAAGTTTGCTTTGAGACGGGTGTTATTACAAATATAGCACTCGCGGTACCACTCAAATTGCGGATATAAAATCCGCCGCCTCTTCAAGGTCGAACAACCTCTATGCTTTAACGCAGCATTCACGGGAAACGCCTACCGGGCATTCACGCCTTTGGGATCTCCGGCTCGGAAGTGAGAGGACAAGACTTTTGCATACCGATTCACAGCACACATCGGCTCTCTGAAATGCTTTATCACCCTGACCATTCTTCGTCATAGCCTTTTTCTATTGAATTTTTCACAATTTTACTCCTTTAACATATTATTGTCAAGAGTTTTTTTGAAAAAAGCTTGTTTTTTATCGCTATTTGTTTTAATTTCTTCCTTTTATTATATTAAGCGTGTTTTTATGTTTTGTTATGGTCTTCTGTTGCAAATGAGGTTTTATATCAATCGGTTGCCAATATCCCGAACCGTATCCCGTAACAAAATCCCCGATTTTTATTTGACTCATAATCTTACCGCCCTTCGTTGATTTGTCTTATTACAGCACACTCTCGCATAACCGTTCGTTTTTAGTGAAATCGTTCGCTTACGCTCACGGTGAAATAATTTACTCCGTAAATTGTGAAATTTGATGCTATCGCATCAAGTGAAATTAAATCCACCCACTCGCCGTCGAGGCGAATTTC
>JAFSGD010000057.1 GCA_017434845.1 Clostridia bacterium | reverse complement strand
GCTTCATCCTCGCCGTATGCAACGGTAACCTCACCGTCAACGTACTTGGAGGAAAGCATTCCGATCTGCGTCATTCCGACGATGGTTCCGTCGGGGGCAGAGGTATAGAAGAAGGGGTTGAACAAGCCGTCGAGCTGTTCGGTCATTATAACGAACGCGTCTACATTCGAGCCGCTGCTGTTACAGCCCGAGAACGCAGTTACCGTACCCAAGCAAAGGGTAAGGCAGAGTAAAAGCGCGATGAATCTGTTTTTCATTTTTAAACACCTTTTCTTGTAAATTTAGGGTTTATTCCTTAAATACCACCGTTACGGTGTTTCCGTTAACGGTTATTTCGAGCTTTTCGGGCTCTTCGCCGACTGCAACGCAGCTTATTTCGGCGTTTGGAATCGCGGTATCGTTACCGATTCCGCAAATCAAGCCTATCGAATAATCCTCGGTGCCGAAATAGCAAGAGGAATCGATCTGCAATGAACTCGAAAGAATGCTTATGTTTTTAACGTTGGCATCCTTCGAAAGCGTTCCCGCGAACAGACCGTAGGAGGTGCCCGCAACGCGCGTTCCCGCCTGAACGGTAAAGGTAACGTTTTCAAACGTTATGTCGGAAATCGAAGCGCTTTCGGTTAGGTTTCCGAAAAGTCCGGCGTTAACCTTGGAATTGTTGGTTTGAACAGCCGAAACGTTTTTAAAGGTATGGCCGTTTCCGTTTATTGTTCCGGTGAAGTTACCGTAAACAAATGCGGTGGGCCAGATAACGTCGCTGAAATCAAGATCGGCAAGAATTTCATAATTGCCGCTCAGCGTTGCGTTGTTAACAAACTGCTTTGCCGTGTGGATCTTAAACCATTCGCCCTCTTTCCATTCGGTATAAAGCTTAAGAACGTGGTTTTCGGCAGTTCCGTTTTCAAGGTTTATCTTGCCGGGGTGAATAACCGTTTCGGTATCTACCGATTCGGTCGCGTTTTGGTCATAATAGGCTTTTTCGAAGGTGAAGCCCTTTCTTTCGGGGAATGAATACATTTCAAGCGCGCCGCTTTCTTCGCTCCATTTGGGAACGGCGATGCTTTCGGTCGAGGTGGGATCATAGCTGTAGGTTTTTAACAGCTCGCCCGAATCAAGCGAATAAAACCGGATCTCAAACAAGGGCACCCAGGCCGCATAAAGCGTTAAAACCGGCGAGCCCGAATAAAATTCGCCGTTGGGGTCAACCTCTAAAATGTCCTTTTCGAAATCCCATTTTTGCGAATAGGTGTAATAGGTGTTTCCGTTACTGTCGGTTTTTTCTTCGCGGTTTTTATACCAGCCCGCAAGGAAACAATCCTCCTTGAAGGGCTTGAACGCATCCTTGCCTCTTGCCGCGTTGTCGGGCTCGATAAGTGCGATCTCGGCATTACCGCTTCCGTTTTTTTCTAATTCGTTAACGTTAAAAGAATCAACTATCGAATATGTGTTGGTGGTGAAGCTTCCGCCGTTAGCGTCAAATCTGACGCTAACGGTATAGCCTTCCGAATCGTTTATTTTGTAGGGAGACGTTTCGCCTCCGCAGCCGGTTGCCGAAAACACGGTTACCAAACCGAGCAAGGCAATCAAGGCCGCTTTTATTTTCGGTTTCATTCTGTGTTAAGCTTTCCTCCTTGTTCGGTTTAGTCTGCCTGACCGCCGTTTGCCTTCTTGCGCGCTTTGGCGATTATAAAGCCAACAACGGCAATAAGCAAAAGCGGAAGCGCTATGCCGAATACGATATCGTAATCGATCTCGTTTTCGGTTATTTGCTCAACGTTTTCAACAGGTTCAAGCGCTGCGATTCTCTGTTCCGCCGAAACCAGCGAAGTATAGTTGGAAACAAGCGCCATCTGCTCAACGGTTGCAATCCTCGCATAAGCCTCGCGGGCGGCTTCAACTGTTGCCTTGTCGTCAAGCGTTACTCTTTCGGGAATAAGCTTTATCGCGTTTATCGCCGCAACGGTGATCTTGTCGGGTGCGGCGGGACCTTCGATGCGGTAATCGAAATAGCTGTCGCAGATATATGAATCATATCCCACACCGTTAACGGGGCTAACCATGATAAGCTTGTTTTCGACGTAGCCGACGTAGTCAACGAAGTTTGCGCCGTAGAATACATTTGAATACATTCCGCCCGTGGAGTTCCACATAAAGTAGGGAATCATGCCCATGCCGTTTATTGCAACCTCGTTACCGTTATGGTCGGTATAGGTTCCGTAATCGCCCGAGCCGGGAATGTGCTCGAGAGATTCGTAATAAACGGGGTCGAACTCTTCTTCGAATATCGGGGCGGTATAGCTGCCGAAGACAACTATTTCAAGTTCATCACAGCCATAGAATGCCTTGTGGCCTATCGAGGTTGTGGTGTAGGGCATTTTAATGCGCTTGATGCCGCTGCCCGCAAATGCGAATGAGGTGATTCTTACGGTATCGTCGGCAACGCTTGCATCGCTGTCGTCGGTTCCCGCATAGGTAATAAGCTCAAGACCGTTATTCACCTTGCAGTAAAGCGAGCCGTCGATAACCGAAACCTTGTCGCTGATATCAAATGTGTAGCTAACGGCGGAATCCTCGTGGCCGTTTATATCAACGGTGGTTTCCTTAGAGAAGGGCTCGAGCTTGCACATTGCAAAGGGGTTGTCGCCAAGCGATTCAAGCTTTTCGCCGAGGGTTACCTTAAAGGGAGTTACTTCGTTTTTAATGAACGCGCCGTTGCCGATCGAAACCGCAGAGGTAAGGTCGGCTTCGGTAAGCGCGGTGTAGGCGAACGCATAATCGCCTATGTTTGCCGAGAAGGCAAGGTTTTCAACGGTTGCAAGGGGATCGCAATAGCAGAACGAGCCCTCGTTTGCGTCGGTTCCGTTTTCGCTAAGCTTAACCGATGCTAAAAGTCGGTTGGAAACGAAAGCGTATTTATCAACCGTTTTTGCCGAAGAAAGATCGATGCTTTCGAGGCCGCATTCCATAAATGCATATTCGCAAACCGTTTCAATACCCGAAAGGTCAATATTCTTAAGCGATGCACAGCCCGCAAACGCATATTTGGGAATTTCCTTGATGTTTTCGTTCAAAACAACGTCGGTAAGGCTTCTGCAATATGCAAATGCATTTTCGCCGATGCTTTCTGCAGATGAAAGAACGATGCTTTCAACAAGCGGACCGTGGTAGGTATAGCGGTAATTTCCCTCGGAGTTGGGCGCGACAACCGTCATGTTCTCGTCGAGGCAGGCATAGTAAACGTCACCCGAGAGTGCATAGTCGCCGATCTTCTTTGCCTTTGAAAGATCGATGCTCTTAAGGCTTGAGGTGTTATAGAACGCCATCTTTCCGATATCGGCGTTGTCGCCGAGCGTTACAGCCTCAAGGCTTGCAGCATTGGAAAATGCATTTTCGCCGATAACCGAATCGTTGCCGATGGTCAGCGAGGTAAGCGGAGAAGAGAATTCATATTTAAACAGCTTTTGTTCGCCTTCGTAATAGGTTATAACCTTAAATGCTTGGTCTTTATTAATGCCGAAGGCGTATTTGCCGATCGTTACTCCGTTGCCGATAACAATCTCCGAAAGCTTTAAGCATTCGCTGAACACGCCCTCTTCGATAACCGCACCGTCGGGAACGTTAACCGATGTTAGCATTGTATAAGAGAACGCATATTTGCCGATTGAGGTTTCGGCAGAAACGTTGGGCAGCTCGGTTATCGAGCTTTCGAAGAAGCCGTAGCTTCCGATAGATTCAAGCTTGCCGAGTGTTACGCTTGCGAGGTTTTTGTTCGAAGCGAGGCCGTAATCGCCAACCGAGGTAACGTTGGGAAGAACGACCGAGGTTATCTTTTGGTTGTGCGAGAACGCGCCCTTGCCGATGGCGGTAACGCCGTTGCCGCATTTATCGGCGGTGAATTCGCCCTCAACCGCGGGTGCAACCGCAACAAGCCTTGTTCCGTCTGCGGAAAGCACACAGCTGTAAGAGAAATTCTTATAGGTCTTGTTGCCGCTTGCTATCTCAATTTTTGAAATCTTGGTGTCTCTGAACGCGAACGCGCCGATGTCTTTAACGTCTGCGCCGACAACAACCTTTTCCATTTCATCGCATTCATAAAACATTCCTTCGGGAAGCACAGCCGAGTTGACCGTGAATTCCTTAAGCGCTTTACAGCCGGTGAACGCATAAGCACCGTATTTAACCTTTTGTGCCTTGACGGTAACGCTCTTAAGAGACTTACAGCCCGCAAATGCGTATTGACCGACCGAAAGGAGCGATTCGGGAAGAATAACCGAGTTGAGCTTTTGGTTGCCCGCAAACGCATAATCCGAAACAACGCAAACCGAGCTTAAGTCAAGTGTTCCGCGCAGGTCGCAGTTTTCAAATGCGTTTTGGTTAACGATTATAAGGTTGTTTTCGCCGCTGAAGGTTATTTTCTTAAGCGAAACACAGCCCAAGAATGCGCCGTATTCGATCGATTCCAACGTAGAGGGAAGAACGATCTCTTCAAGTGCGGTAAGGTTTGCAAATGCATAGGAGTTGATCTTCTTAACGCCCTCGGGAATAATAACCTTGGTAATGGTGTTATCACCGATGAACCAGGCCTTGCTGGTTTCTCTGTCGTCGAGCGCAAGCTCTTCGGGCGTTTTCATAATATATTCGAAGTTCGAGAATGCAAACTGACCGATCTCGGTAAGCGAAAGCCTTTCGGGAATGGTAACCGATCCGCCGTTGCCGTAATAGTGGGTAAGGCTGGGGCCCGAGGTAATGTAGGGGTCTTTAACCTCAACCGAAACGGTTTCGGAATAATAGGTGTTCTTTCCGTCCATCGTAACCTTAACCGTTACCGAGGCAAAGCCCTCGTCAACGGCGGTTACGTTGCCGTAGGCATCTATTTTAACGATGCTTTCGTTGCTTGATTCGAATTCCACAAGTGTATCGTTGGGGAAGAAGGAATCGAGCGAATAGTTAAGACGAACGGTTTCCGAGGGATAAAGCGAAAGGCTGTAATTTCCTTCAAAGAAGTTGATGCTGCCGGTATCGCCGATATCCTTTTCGTCGTTATCAAGAATGTAATATGCCTTAACCGTTTCAAAACCGTCAAGGGTGAAAACGTCCGCAACGGGCTTGTCATAGTTGTTAAAGCCCTCGTCGTTTTCATCAAGCACTGTTACGGTAAAGGTAACGCTCTTGTTTGTAACGGGATCCTGCGCCTTGATTATCGCGTTGCCGGGGGCAACAGCCACGATCTTGTTGTTAACTATTCTTGCAACGCCGGGCTTTGAAGAAGCATATTCCAAAAGCTCTGCCCATTCGGTATAGGGCTTAACAACGGGCTCGAGGGTATAAACCTCGTTGGGGCTAAGGGTCAAGCCGTCTTCAAGGCTTTCGAAATAGAAATCGGTGAAATCATCGGGAAGACCGATCTCGTAGGTTGCATAGTTAAGAGCATAGTCATAAACGGTTACAACAAAGCTGTTTTTGTTTGTTGCAAGGCTTTTAATGTCATAAACGTAATCAGTGAGCTCGTATGTAACTCTTGTGGTTCCGTTGTGTGCGGAATAAATGGGGTTCATATACTGCTCAAACGCCTTAAGCTCGGGAGCGGGGTTGCCGTTTTCGTCCTTGCCGTCGGTAACGTAGCCGATCTGCGAGCACATCGAATAATGGTTGTCGTAAACCATAACGTCGGCATAAAGGCGGTTTTTCTTAAGGCTCTTGTCGTATTTGTAATAATATTCAACGTTTGTAACGGTGGGAGCCTGGAAGTCGATGGTGAGCGGGAATTCGAAAACATTGTTTTCGTTTGTTTCGAGACCGCCCTCGCCGTAATCGAGATAGCCAACCAGCTTAACCGTATATTGGCTGTTGTTTGCAAGATTGTATTGCGTGGTGTCGAATTCGATTTCGACGTTTGCGGGATATATCGTCGCACCGCCGTCGGAATAAGATTTTCTGACGTCGGTCTCGGTGCGGGTGAAGATAACCTCGCCCGTGGTTGCGTTGGTTATCGAAATATCTATCTTTGCCGCGTTTCGAAGCATACCTGCCCAAACGAAGCGAAGCGAATGTATCGCACCGACCTGATTCGAAAGCGCAACGAAGTTTTCGTTTGCCGCAATAACGATATCGTCGGGATCCTGAAGGAAATAGTAAGATCCGAGATAGCTTACGTAATCGTCGCTTACGCCGCCAACGGGTCTTGTTGCATAGGCGTCTGCCATAACCTTATCTTCAAAGTCGATGCCGTCGTCGAGCTCGTCGGCGTTGGTATCATAGAAGGTAAGGTCGAAAAGGGGAGCCTTTGTCCAATCGCCGAAGAAGGCAAGATAGGGAACGTTGAGGTCAACGCCGTTGCCGTCTGCATTGTCAAGGGTTATAAAGCCTTCAACGTACATTCCGTTTTCGAAGGAGCTGTTAAGATATTCCTTGTCGCTTTCGCTGAGGGTTATCTTAACGGTAACAAGCGCCTCTTGACCGCCCGCAACCTTAACGGTATCGCCTTTAAGCGTTCCGTTGCTTACCGAAACGACCTCAACCGATGCACCGTCAAGAATAAACGATTCCTCGGTAACGGTGGTCTCGCCCGCGCCGGTCTTGGTTTCGCTGACACCCTCGGTCATAACGAATGCGCCGATATCATAGGTCAGCTCGTCGCTGCCGAAGTTGTTTATCGCAAACTTCATTTCATAAACGCCGTTTTTGTCGCGGTCGTCGCCAAGCTCAAGCTTGGCTTTATCCATAACGCTTCCGTTTTCGTCAAAGGTTTTAATATATGCCTTTGTGGTTATCGAGCTTGTAAGGTTTGCAAGACCCGCGCCCTGCTTTCTTACCGAATAGGGAAGACCGTTTTGTCCGATCGCGATATCTGCGGTGGACATCATAAGCGCAAACGCCATCGCGTTGACCTTTTTGCTGTCGTTTGCGATTTCGGGGAAGTTTTCAACAACGTACTGTCTGAGAAGAACGGTAACGCCTGCAAGGTTGGGGCAAGCCATCGATGTGCCCGAAAGGCGATCGTAGCCGCCGCCGGTTACCGAAGAAAGAATGCTTCCGCCGTGTGCGGTGATCTCGGGCTTGATTCTGAGGTCGGGTGTGGGACCCCAAGACGAGAAATCGGAAATAAAGGGGCCCGAGGTCTGCGAACGGCTTATTTTGATGGTGCCGTTGCTTTTTGCAAGCATTTCGCCGTCATCCTGCGAGATCGAGCAGGCGGCAAGCGTTGCATCGCCGACGTTCATTTTAATATCGCCCGAAACGTTGTTGTAAATAATAATGCCCGCCGCACCCTGCTCCTGCGCGATCATCGCCTTTTCTTCAAAGGTGTTTGATCCGCGGCGCACGAGCGCGATCTTGCCTTTAACATCAAATCCCGTATAGTCTGCCGATCTGCCGACACCGGGAATAACAACGTATTCAATATCAATCGATTCATCTTCACCTAAAAGCGTTTCGCAGAACTTGTTTTCTTCGCCTGCGGCATCAGAGGATTCGGTGAAATAGATTATTGTTTTGCCGTATTTTATATAAGGAGTTTCCACACCGCTTATAGAAGCAACCGACATAACGCCATCGTAGGTGGAGGGCGAGCCGACCGTTCCCGTATCGGGGTTGGAGGTAAGACCGAGGTTACCGTTCTTTTCCGAGCCGTTTGCCGAGCTGTAGCTGTTCGAGGCGGCAACTATCATGCTTATGCCTGCTTCGCGTATTCTTTCATAGATTCCGCCGACAGCCTCTTCGTCGGTCTCGCGGCTGAAGCCGCAGGCTGTACCGATCGACATATTTATAACGTCAACGCCGAGCACAACGCAATCCTCAAGCGCCGCAAGTATCCAAGCGGTTCTGGCGGTATCAACAACGTCAGAGAATATCTTCATCGAAACGAGCTGTGCGTTGGGAGCAACGCCGCGAATGGTATCGTCGTTGCCGACGATAACGCCCGAAACGTGTGTGCCGTGATTGTTGTGGGTGGAATAAACGTCGGAATCGCTGTCGGCATAGTCAAAGCCGAAGGGAACCTTATCGTTTATGTAAACGTCGTCAACGGTCAATCCGCTCACAAGTCCGCTTGCCGCCGTATCGCCGATAAGCGATTTAACGTCGTCGTAGGTTAGGCCGAGCTTGTCGGAATGGAAATTGTCGGGTGAGAACGCCGTGTGGTTGGAATCAAGACCCGTGTCCAAAACCGCAACAACGATTCCCGAACCGTCAAAGCCCGAATCCGAGCTGTCGAAAATGCCGGTTCCGAAAACCTTAACCTCGTTTTCAACAAGCTGTGTTTCGGCGGTGTTATAAACTTCGCCGACGATTATGCCGTTGCCGTCTCCGAGCGCCTTACAGGTCGCTTCAAAATCGCGCGCCTTAATAAGAAGCTCAAAGCCGCTGAGAACGGTCGAATAATCTTCGCCGGTCTTATAAGAGATATTCTTGCCTTCAAGCGCATTTAAAACCTCGCCCTTTTCCTTGGCAATGCTTTCTTTAATAGCGCTGACTCGGTTTTTGTCGGAAGCATATTCCGAAAGGCTCATGGTCTTGTCCGAGCCCTCGTAGGCATCCATAACGTTAGCCGAATCGACGGTTACGATAACCGATATCTCTTCGTCGTCGCCGATCCCCTCGGGGAGCTTGAACATAACCGAGCTGTCGAGATATTGAGTGTAATCGTGCTTAAGACCGTTAAGCTGTTTGATGAACAGATCATCATAGCCCGCAGCCTTTGCGTCGGGCAAAGCCGTTTTAACGATCGGCGCAATTATCGCACCTGCCAAAAGAACGGGCACCATGGCGGCAGAAATCGCGGCTCTGCATTTTTTTGCAAAACTTGCTTTTTTCATGGGTCGTAGACTCTCCTTTTATTTTGCTGAAACTGATTCGGAAAAAAATATTTACATATATAATATATATATTCATAATATCATACCGCATTTTAGCGAAAAAAGCAACAATTTTGCTATATATTTATGCGGTTTTGTGTTTTATTTTTTCGTATTATTTACTTTTATTTTTTTATGTGATATAATTTTAACGTAAAAACAAAAATACCGTGTCTGTTTCGGAGTATACCGATATGAAAAGTAATAATTTGTTAACAGTTCGCCGTATCTTCGGCATTCTGCTTTCGGTTTCGGTTTTGGTTTCGGGCGCTTGCCTCATCGCAGGTTGCTTGTCGATTTGGTTTTGCGAGGAGGGGGAATATACCCGCCCTCTCGTTATCGAAACGCTTTCAACCGTTGCCTTGCCGTTGTTAATTACCGTTGTGTTAACCGTTATCGGCTTTGTGCTTGAATTCTTGCTTCCCGATGTTAAAAAGAAGTGCGCCGAGCCTAAGAATAACGCGGCGATATTGGCGCGCCTTAACGAAAGCCGCGATGCTTCAAACGGCGATTTTGAAGCTGTTTTTAAAGAAAGAAACAAAAGAAAAAAACGCGCAACTGTCTTGATTTCTTTGATTTGCGTTGCCGCGGTTGCGTTTCTTGCTTATGCGCTTGTCCCTTCGAATTACAGCGCTGACATTAACGCATCGGTTATTGATGCAATGAAGGTTTTTCTGCCCTGCCTTGCGTTGCCGTTCGGCTATGCGGTTTACGTCGCTTACTCCAACGAAAAAAGCCTTTTGCGCGAGATAGAACTCGTTAAAGCAATAGAGGCAACCGATAAAAAAGAAAAAAGTGCCCCTGCCGCCGAAAACAAAAAAGTCCTTCTCGCAGTTAGGCTTTCGCTACTTTTCGTTGCGCTTGCGGTTTGCCTTTTCGGCTATTTTTCGGGCGGCTTCAACGACGTTTTAACAAAAGCCGTTAATATCTGCACCGAATGCATCGGTTTAGGCTAAAAGGGGTGAAAACGATGAAATTTTGGTTAAAGCTCAAAGCCCTTGTTCCAACAAAACGCAAGCTGATGCAGCTTTATTTCGCGCTTCTGTTCAACGCCAATTTAAAGGGATTTTCAAGCGGAAATATCTATAAAGGCTCAACCAAGCAATTCTGCGTTCCGGGAATAAATTGTTATTCGTGTCCCGGTGCGGTGGGTGCCTGCCCGCTCGGCTCGCTTCAGGGCTCGTTCAGCGCCGATAAAAGCACAATATTCTACGTTTGCGGAATCCTTTTGCTTTACGGCCTTCTTTTCGGCAGAATGATCTGCGGCTGGCTGTGTCCGTTTGGCCTTGTGCAAGAGCTTCTCTATAAGATCAAAACGCCAAAACTTAAAAAAGGTCCGATAACAAGGATTCTTTCGGCATTTAAGTATGCGGTGCTTGTTTTCTTTGTCGGAATAGTGCCGATAATGTATGCCTTCCGCGATACACCTCTTCCCGCGTTTTGCAAATATATTTGTCCCGCGGGAACGCTTGAGGGCGGCATCGGCTTGCTTGCCAATGAGGTCAACGAAAGCTATTTTTCAATGCTTGGCCCGCTGTTCACCTGGAAATTCGTTTTGTTTATCAGCATTGCGGTCGCAAGCGTGTTTGTTTTCAGAATGTTCTGCCGCTTCATCTGCCCGCTTGGTGCGCTTTATGGGTTTTTCAATAAGATATCGTTCTTCGGCGTTAAGGTAGAAAAGCCCAAATGCATCAACTGCAACCTCTGTGTAAACCGTTGCAAAATGGATATTAAGCAGGTTGGCGACAGAGAATGCATCTCCTGCGGCGAATGCATCAACGTTTGTCCCACAAAGGCAATCGTTTGGAAAGGGCCTTCGATACTTCATTTGAATCCCGTTCCCAATACACAAGCTCAACAGCCCGAGCATAAAACGGCAAAAACCGTCACCCGTGCGGTGTCGGCAGTTCTAATGCTTGCGGTGCTTATCGGCTCGTTCGTTTATTATTGGAACAGTGAGCCCGAATCGACAAACCCGCCCGAGCAATCGCAAACCGAGCAGGTCGAGCGCGGAAATACGGTTGGAAAGCTTTGTTATGCATCCGAGCTTTCGGTGGTTGACGGAAACGGCGTTACCGAGGCGGTTATCGACCCTTCCGCAACCGAAAAAATAACCGTTATAAACTTCTGGGGAACTTGGTGCACCCCCTGCGTTAACGAGCTTCCTTATTTCGACCGCATTGCGAGCGAATATGAAGAAACCGTGTCGGTAATCGCGGTCCATACCGAAATGGCAGGCGAAACCGAAGCTGAATATTTAAAAACACACTACCCCGAAAGTAAAATAACCTTCGCCGTTGATCTTAAAAACGAGGCATATTATTCAATGCTCGGCGGCAGAGGAACCTATCCCTATACCGTTGTTCTCGACGAAAAGGGAATCGTTCGAAACGTTTTCCTCGATGCGCTTGAATACGACGACCTCAAGCAAGCGGTTGAAAACGCATCAAAGCCCTTGGAATAAAAAACAAAGCCGTTGATTTCGCTGTTCTTGGCGAAAAAAGCGGCTTTTTTGTGTCGAAAAAATTTTTGAAAAATTTTTGTTTTTTTATAGAGATTTTGGCGATGTATGACATTGTATATATAGAGGGGTATAAAGAATGTATCCCGAAAATATATTTTTGCCAAAGTGCATTGACTGCAATCGGTCTGCAATTCGATTGCGGTTTGGTGCTTGGATACCCGAGGTGTGCTTAAGTGCAGGCTTCGGATAGGGGTTTTTCATAAAAAAAGAAGTTGTTGCGTTTGTCCACGCAACAACTTCTTTTTTTATGCCGTTTTTAAAGCTTAGTCGATGGTTTCGTCGCGCTCCATAAAGGCGGTGATGGTTTCATCAATAGCCTTCTGGGTAGCCTGTTCGGCTGCCTGATAAGAGGAAACGAAGGTGCCCTTCTGTGCCTTGACCATGTTGTTGAGAACGTCGGTCATGGTGCCCCAGCGGTATGCTTCGGCAAGCTCGGGGGTGCGGTTTTCGAAGATGATGTCAAGCATTCTCATCGAATCGTCATCGCGCGAGATCTGATACTGAAGGGTCTGTTCATAATAAACGGGGTTAAGCTTTTCCTTGCAAGCCGCAGAAAGAGCCTCTATAACGAGACCTGCGAGCTTAACATCGTCGCCGACGGTAGAGGTTGGAATGCAGATACAGGTTGCAGACCATGCGCCGATGTTGGAAACGTAGTTATCCTGAGTATCATCATAAAGAGGGCAGGGAAGAACGCCGAAATCGCTTTCCATATCGCGAATAAGGTCAAGGTTGAGAAGCGCGTTGTAGAAGAAGAGGCAACGGTCTGCCTTGAATTCGGGAACGATAATGTCGGTAACGGGAATTTTGCTCTGCGAGAAATAATCGTCGGCACAGATAAAGCCGCTTTGAGGATCAGAGAAATAATCCTGAGCGTTGTTGATGATGCTGACTGCTCGCTCGTTGTTAAGAGTAAGAACGGGAAGATCGTTTTCGTCCTTGGTAACGATGTGCTCGCCGCCTGCGATAAGGTTCCAATAAATAACGCCAACCTGACCCGCCATGCCGTTAACGTCGCCGGGATCGCAGATATTGTTTTTGTTAAGGTCCTGGTAAACCGACTTGGCCATTTCATACATAACGTCCTGGGTCCAAGCCTTGTTGTCTACCATTTCATAAAGCGAGCTGTAACCGTATTTTTCGGTGATGCGGTTGGTTTCAGCCATTTTTTTGTTAAAAGCAACGAAAAGGGTTGCATCCTTGCTTACGTAGCCAATATCGCTCGAGCCGAAATAGGTATGGCCTGCGATGGTACAGGTTTCGTTAAAGGGCTTGCACCACCATTCGTTGTTAAGGTCAATGGTCGAAACCTCGCCGAGGTCGTAAAGAAGACCGTCCTTTGCGAGCATTGCGGCTTCGATAACGCAAGGCATTGCAAAGAGGTAATCTGCGGTGAGCGAAAGAGCATCGTTGTAAATGCGCTTATACATTTCGCCGCCGATACGCGAAAGGGTAACGATGCACTCTTCCTCGATCTCAACGTTAAGGCGTTCTTCAACAAGACGAGTGCATTCTGCAGCAGCGGTAATAGCCGCGGTTGCGGTTTCTGCATTATAAAGCGAGTTGTTGTCGGGCTGGATCTGATAGCTGGTTGCGGTCTCGGTAACCGAGGTGGTCAACACGCGAACGGTCTTGCCGTCGTAGTTGGTTCCTTCGGGAATGTCGAGTCCGAAGAAGCTTCCGTCGCTAACTTCGGTCTGGCTTCCAACCGAGCTTTCTTCCGTTTCCTCACAGCCGTAAAGAGGCAACGTTGCGGAAACAACAAGAAGAGCCAGCACCAAAAGAGTGAAAATACGTTTTTTCATGCTGTTTTTCTCCTTAATTTAGCATTAATTTATTCTTTTTTAATACGTTAACGATCAAAGGAATGGCAATAAGCTGAAGAATAATTGCGGGAATGCTTTGCAGAACGGTTCTTGTCCAAATAAGCGAAAAACCGATCTCGCCATCGGTAAGCCCCGCAAAGATAAGAATAAACGTTGCGGCGCCCCAAACCAATCTGCCGCAAACCATTGCGGCTAATAGGTCGACATATATGTAAACAATGGTTTTTTTAAGCTTTTTATAAAGCATACCTGCGATAAAAGCATAAACCGCAAGCTCGGCTGCCATTGCGATCGCATCGGGCATAAGAACCGGCATGCCGAAAACAAACGAACGCAAAAGCGGCGCAGTTATGCCGACCGCCATTCCCCAAAACGGACCGCAAATAAATCCGCAGAGAATAACCGGAAGGTGCATCGGGCAAAGCTTCGAGCCGATCTCGGGTATTTGCGCAGTTAAAAAGGGAAGCAAGAGAGCCAAAGCAAGAAACATTGCCGAATAAAGCAGCCGTGCCAACGAGGTGTTGGTTGTCTTTGCCAGAAGAATCACCGCCTTTGAAAAATAGTCTTTAGATTATACCATATTCGGCTTTTGATTTCAAGTCTTTTTTATTGTTTGTTCGCTTTTTGCGGTATGCTTGATTTGAATGCTTGAATATTCTAAAGCCAAATAAAATTATTGACAACCGCTGTATAATCAGGGATAATATCGGAGCGTACTCGTGTTTTCATGTTTTCGAAAAAACTGTGATGCACACAGATCGTGCGGGTATTATAAATTATATAGAAGATAGCGAATGTAATGTTTTATCTCCTTTTTTCACAGAAAATGAGCAAGAAGAGAACAAAGAATCAAAAATAAAGAATAAAAAAGGAACGTTTTTCTGCGAAAAACGCAATATATTATTGTATTTCTCTCCCTTCGAGTTTTGCTTCGCAAAACCCACCTCCCTCTGAGGAGGGAGCTGTCAGCGAAGCTGACTGAGGGAGAGATATTTAATTAATAATTTGTTTTGCAAAGCAAAACATTCATTAACTCGTCTTTGAAAAAGACGAATATCACTGCTGTGAAACAGCAATATCACGTTCGCGAAGCGAACATATCACGTTTTCGAAGAAAACATATAACTTCGCTTGAAAACAAGGTTTTCAAGCGGTCTCGCAACGCTACCGTTGATGATAACGAGAACGTTACAGTAAAGAAAATAATAAGATAAAAAATATGTAAAAATCAGCGACATGTGCTTTTGCCCCAAAAATGCAAGCATTTTCGGGGACCCCGTATGTCGATTTTTACACCGCTGATGTTTGCGAGTGTCGAGTGCTTCAGCACGAGGCGCGAGATGCGAATGCACAAACATCCAAACCGATTGAAAACCGTGTGTTTTCAATCGAGCGCGTAAGCGCTTTTGATGATGACGAGAACGAAAAAGTATAGAACAGAAGAAATAAGACATAAAAAAAGACCTCTCGAGAGAGAGGTCTTTTTTTATGTTAGATCTTATCTGCGG
>JAFSGD010000006.1 GCA_017434845.1 Clostridia bacterium | reverse complement strand
ATTTACGCCCTTGAAAGGATATATAAATAGCAAAAATCAAGCTTCAATTAATTTTGAAGCTTGATTTCTTTTTATAAGGAATTATGATTTTTTTATTGTATTTTCAAGGGCTTGAAAGAAAAACTTCGACTGCCCTACATTTGTAGGGCTACGCTTGTTTTTCTTTCAAAATAGCTTCGTTTATATCGGTCTGAGCATGCTTTACGCCCTTGAAAGGATATATAAATAGCAAAAATCAAGCTTCATTTGTTTTTGAAGCTTGATTTTTTTGTTTGGCTTTTATTCGGTTTTAAGACAAAACATTATTTACACCGTTATATCAAAGGTTGCTTCGAAGGTTCGGTTCCAGGGATAACGGAAATTCGAAAGGCGAATGTTGTTATGCGAAACGAATTTACCTCTTCCTATTTGAATATCGGAGGAATTAAGCTTTGCAACGATGGTTGCGGGGCCGTAGGTTGAGCTATCGGTAAGACTGCTTATTCCCTTCCAGCGATAAGAAATATCCTTGACCAGCGAGAAGGTAAGCGATTTAAGAAATGCCTCGTTGGAGCTTTTTGTTACGCTTTCGCTGTGGTAGAGATAAAGATATCTTGCAACCGCGGTTGAGGTTCCGATGCCGATCGCGTTACCGACGGTGTTCCAATGGCTGTATCCCATAAGTCTTGCGAGGTTGCAATCTGCCGCAAGCATCGCCTGGGGAAGCACGCCCCAATTATTAGAAGCATCGACAACGCAGGTGGGAATGCCCGCATCGAGATTTTTCTTCATTTGGGCAACAAGCTTTGAAGCATTTGAGGAAAGGCTTGAGGATTGGGTTAAAACAAGCACCTGAAGTGCATTGGGGTCGGTGCTTTCGACGGTTGCGCCGATAGAGGTTAAATGCTTTTCGACGTTTGCCGAAAGGGTTTCGATATCAAACGAATCGGCGGCATAATCCTTGCCCTCACCGAAATAGGTTACCTGACAATTAGCCTGACCGTAGCAAACCGCGGTTACAGCCGCAATGCCCATCAAGCCGAGCTCATCCGCACCGGCAAACAACGAAAAGTTTTCGGGTGCGATGGATCTTATATAATTTATCTCGTTTGTTTGAATGGTTATCTGCGGACTTGAATCGTCAACGCCGACGTAAAGGCGTTCGATATCCTCGGATGCATTCTTCAAAAGATAATCTATCAATCGAAGTTTTCTTTCGCGCGAAGCGAGATACTGATTGAGCTTAGAAGAGCTTACGTTCACTCTTAAGGTTTGACCGTTGGTGCCGTATCGATATCCCGAAACGATATTGCTAACGGTCAACGAGCTTCCCGAAAGCTGTTTTCTTGCGATAGATGCATAGCTTCTGAGAGCGTTGTAATCATTGATATCATAGCCCTGATAGCCAACGGTTGAGGCAAGGCGCATAACCGTATCGAAATACACAACGTGCTTCCTCTTTGCAAGGTCGATAAGATAATCGGCAATTTCGGTTTCAAGCGAAAGATCGGTGTTTGAAAGCCAACGCGAGCCCACCAAGCCGCCCGAAAACATCTGGTCAAGCGAGATAACGTAATAATCACAGGTGCTTTCAACCGATTTAAGCCAAGCAAGAAGCGCTTCGCGGTCGCCGTAGGTCGTGCCGTTTTTGTTGGGAGTCATATTATCGAGCGCGGTGCGGTAAAGGTCTTCTTCCGGAATTAACAGCTCAAAGCCCGCCGCCGCGGCAAGATATTGAACACGGTCTTTATTAACCGGGCGGTTATCGAGCGGAATATAAGCGATTTTTTCGCCGTTGTTATCGGCGGTTAAAATACGGTGGGGTACGGTTGAGAGGTCGAAGGTTTTAAGAACGTGGCGTTTAATACGCATATAATCCACAGCCGACTTGGCATCTCCCGATTTTGCAGCCTCCTGTGCGGCGGCGCTTAATTGGACCGTATCAAGAACGAAGCGCTTCGAGAGCATATAGTCGACCGCCTCGATCTTGCCGTCGCAGTTTAAATCGCCGTAAATAACGACAACATATTCGTTACCCGCAGCGTCGGTTGCAATATCGCCGGTCGCGATATAATCGCCGGTTGAATTTACCGAAACGAAATCGGGCTGGGTTTGCAAAAAATACTCTTTTGTGGTTTGCTCTAAAACGTTATAAAGAAAACCGTTACAAGTGAAAATCCCGCTTGAATGCGTTTGCCCCTCAGGCGTTTTTGCGCAAGCGGGCAGAACCGAAGCAAACATAAACACACACATCAACAAACAAATAAGCCTTTTCAAAACAGTTACCTCGCGTTTTGATTTAATATATTTAATATATTGTATTATATCAGTTATTTGAGCGCAAGTCAACACGCATTAATATTGACTTTTGGACGCAAAGGTAGTAAAATGAATTGATGAATCGTTTGGAGGAACTTTAATGAGCGTTGCACAAACACTGCGAAATAAGTTCCGATTCGACAAGGAAAGCCCCTTTTATTTTTATCGAAAGGTTATTCTTTGGTCCTTTGTCGTTTCGGCTTGCATAACCATTCCCTTTATTTTGGTTGAGCTGTTCAAAACAGGCTCTGCTGTTTTTCTTTATTACGGCGACTATAACGCACAGCAGATCCCCTTTTACGAGCATTGTATTGCGATGGTTCAAAGCGGCTCTTTCGGTTGGGACTGGGTAACCGATATGGGCTCGAACTTTATCGGCAGCTATTCCTACTATATGCTCGGAAGCCCGTTTTTCTGGATGATGTGTGCCTTCCCTTCAAGCTGGGCGCCCTATCTTATGGCACCGATGTATATGGTTAAATACATTGTTGCCGCTGTTATCGCATATGCATATCTGCAAAGATTTGTTAAAAACAAAAATTATGCGGTTATCGGCGCGATGCTTTATGCATTTTCGGGTTTTCAGATATACAACACGTTTTTCAACCAGTTTCACGACGTTGTTGCGTTCTTCCCTCTGCTTCTTATAGGCATGGAGGAGCTTGTTCAAAACGACAGAAGAGGTCTTTTTGCCATCGCGGTTATGATAAACGCGATGATAAACTACTTTATGTTTGCGGGACAGGTTGTTTTCTGCGTTCTTTATTTCCTTTTCAGAGTTTCGACAGGCTCGTTTAAGATAACGCTTAAAAAATTCTTCTGGCTGTTTTTCGAGGCTTTGATCGGCTTCCTTATGTCGATGTTTATGTTCCTGCCCGCCGCGACGGCATTGATGGGCAACTCGAGAATCGAGCGTTCCTATACCGGCACCATCGCCGAGGCACTTAAATACCTTTTTACGGGAAATTGGGACGATGCACTCGAAAGCCTCAAGAAGCTGTTTATCTACCGAAAGAGCGGCGAGTTTTATTGGCAGAGATACGGTCAGATATTCGAATCTTATTTCTTCCCGCCCGATATCCCCTCGCGCGTTAACTTCTTTAACGGACACGAAACGCGTTGGGCTTCGATCTCGATGTATTTGCCGATGTTCGCGTTAAGCGGTGTGTTTGCCTTCTTTACAGTTAAAAAGCGCACCTGGCTTAAAGCACTTATCGGCGTTTTGATAGTTTCTTCGTTTATTCCCGTTCTTAACAGCGTTTTCTTCCTTTTCAACTCATCGTATTATGCACGTTGGCTTTATATGATGATACTTATGCTTACCTTGGCGACGGTTATTGCGCTTGAGGACAGAAGAACGACCTGGAAGATTCCCACAGCGATAATGACCTTCTTCTGCACCGCGGTTGCGGTTCCGCTCGGATTTATTTGGTATAAGCAGGAGGACACCGTAAACAACGATCACGATTTGGGATATCCGCCTTATATATTCCGTTTCTGGCTCTACGTTGCCATTGCCTTCCTCGGAATAGCGCTTACCGCTATGCTTATTAAAAAATACCGCGGAACAAAAATGTTTGAGCGCGCGGTTTTGATCGGTGTTTCGGGAATGACGATCCTTTACGGTTGCGTTCACATCACCAACGGCAAGCAATATTCGCACGCAAGCGATTTTCTTGTTGATCAATGCATCGAGGGCGAAGTCGTGCTTCCCGATCCGCACGAGGATTTCTATCGCATCGACTTCTTCCGCACAAGCAATATTTCAACGATAGACAACCTCGGCATTTATTGGGATTACCCAACCATTGAATGCTTCCACACGGTCGTTCCTCCTTCGATCATGGAGTTTTACCCCTTGATCGGCGTTACGCGCGACGTAGGCTCACGCGCAGACAGCTCGCTTTACGGCTTGAGGGCGTTTACCTCGACCAAATATTCGTTTGTTCTCACAAGCAAGAACAAGCGCAAGGAGGTTTCGAAAACCTCAACCGACCCCGAAACGGGCGAGCAGATCACAACCAAGGAGATTAAAGAAGAGCACAACGCGTTCGGCTTCGTTTATTACGATACTCAAAACGGCTTTGATATCTATGAAAACGAAAACTTTATTCCCATGGGCTTTGCTTACACCGAATTCATGACCGAAAGCGATTTCAAATCGGCTTATACCAAGAAAGAGCGCGCCGTTATGCTTTGTAAATATCTTGTTGTGCCCGATGATTCGGTTGCCTATTATTCGCAGTTTATGACGCGCGTTTATGCAAACGCCGATAAAGCGCGCGCAACCGAAGAGACCTTCCTTGCATCTGTTGAAGAAAGACGAAGCATGTGTTGCGACAGCTTTGAATATTCAAGCAGCGGATTTAAGGCAAGCATCGAGCTTGACGAGCCGAGAATCGTTTATTTCAGCGTGCCTTATGAAGAGCACGGCTGGAACGCAACCGTTAACGGTGCCGAAAAAGACGTTTTGAAGGTTACCTGCGGATTCGTTGCGGTTCAATGCGATGCGGGCGTTAACGAAATAGTGTTTGATTATTCAACACCCGGTTTTATTGCTCCCAGCACCATAACCGTTTCGGAAAAGAGCTTTGATCTGCCCGGCGGACTTTGGATATCGCTTGGCGCTCTGTTCATCTACGTGATCTATATGGTTGCATTCAAGGTGCTTAAAAAGCACAAGGCAGAAACCAAATTCTTCTCGTTTGAATATTATGACGATTGCGGCGCAAACGATCTTAGTGCAAAAGAGAAAAAAGCATTAAGGGAAGCAGAAGCCAAAGCAAAAGCCGAAGCCGAATCGACGGTTGAAGCCGATGCCGAGAAAACCGATGAAGCCAAGGTCAAAGCCGAAGCCGATTCGGAACAAAACGAATAGTTAAAAAAAATCAAGCTTCAAATTAACTGAAGCTTGATTTTTGTTTTTCTGTTCCTTTCGGATAACCCTCGAAAATGCTTACGTTTTGGGCATGACAGCTCGTTTATATCGGGCGTTTATAATCCGATGAATTCCTTTATTTCATGCTCGCTCTTTCTGTTTTCGAATAGGTCTTCGGTGCAACGGTAGGCAATACCTGTGCAATTTCCGTTCTTTCCGATATGAAGCGATGCATAGAAGCCCTCTTTGCCGAGGCATTCGAAGCCATAAGGGGTTGAATAAAGATATTTACGCTTTATCTCTTTTAAATCGCCCGAAACGCAATAAAGCACCTCTTTGGGCTGATAGGGCTGAGAGCCGCCGTAGGTTGTGAACCAAAATTCGTTGTTTTCGGCATCGTAATCGAGGTTTTGGATTCCATAAACCGTGTTTCCGGTCGGAATATGATATTCGGTTTCATAAATTCCCTCGGGCGTAAACTGCAATATTATCTGCGAGGAATATTTTTCGCCGGTATAAAGCGCGCAGGCAACAAACATTTTCATTTCGCCGCTGATCGGATCGGGCGCGAAGCAAACACCGTCGATACCTTGAAAGCCGCGAGTGTCTTCGGGCGTGCAGGTGATGCTTTTATAATAATCGCAGATATCGAGATTGATTATATCAACAATATGAAGATCATCGGCATCGAAAACGTAGATCTTAAAGCCTGTCCAATCCTCCCATGCATGACCGGGAAGCGCACTTCCGAGATAGCTTGCGTATATTTTTCCGTTATAATAATCGCAATCACCGAGATGGCCGCCATGAATTTCCACCTGACATTTAACCGTTCCCGAAAGGGTTGTTTTTACAAGGCTGTCGGTGAACGACCAATACATAAAGCCGTTTCCCGAGGAAAAGCCCTGCATATGACAATTCTGATGTAAAACCTCTAAATATTCCATAAAATACCTCCGTGGCAGCCCTTTTGGGCAGGTTCGGGCATAAAATCCTTGGCAATATTTTACCACACGAACATCGGTATTGCAACAAAAATTTAAGACCGCCGAGGTTAAATTCCGCGGCGGTCTTGATATCACGCGTTATTTTTTGTTCTTATCACAGCAACCGTTTTGGGATTGGCAACGGTCGGTGCAATCGCGGTCGTCGGCATAGGGATAAAATTCGTTCACGGGGAACTGCATTTTGCCGAAGATAGAGCAGGGATCATCGTTTTCGCAGGGCTTGCTATCCTTTTCAGGCAGGCAGAAATGGCAGGCAGGAAGCATAAGCTGAACCTTGCGTTCCATTCTTATTACCGAGAAAACGCCGATGGTAACATAAACGTTGTTAACGCCGACGCCATCAACGAAGGTGCCGTCGAAGCGAGAACGAATGGGATCGGGAATAGCATCGATGCACATGCAGCAGTTGCCGAATTTTCTGCAACGCTCTACAAGCTTGCTGTCGAGGCAAATGGGAGATGCAACCTCAACGACAACGGTGGGCAGGGTGGGCTCGCTGTCGCAACGGAGATCGTGCTCATCGAAGCAGAAGCTGTTGTTTTCGGGATCGGAAGTGAACACCGAGACGTTCTTTTCGCTGCCGTAAAGAATGATCTTCTTATCGAAGGCGCAAAGCCCCTTAACCTCCTGCACTCTGCCGCCGCAAACACAAGCCTCGAGAGTTACACAGAAATAATAACGGATAGTTACCTGATAAAAGCCCTTGTTGAAGGGTACGGGCTCGATATTGATGTTGGTGTTGATAACCTCAACGCACTTACATCTTACCGCGCTTGCCTTATCGATAACCTCCTGCGCCATGTCGCAAAGATGCACCTTTACGTCCTCGAGACAATCCTTATCGCGCGCGGAATCGAAAACTTTATCTACGCTGATGCAGCAAAGCTGTTCCTGCTTTCCGCAAAGCCCGCCGAGCAGGCCGTTTCTTTCATTCATTAAAATTCCTCCTTGAGCGGTTAGATAATACCAAATATTGTGTGATATTATCAATATCATTCTATGCAGAGTATATTCAGATGTGATTTTTTGTATAAAACTGCTATTTACAAATATTATTATAAATGCTATATTATTCTCGAGGTGATGCGCAATTAAACGTAGCAAGCATACAATAGTTGCTATCCTTGCAGTTGCACTAATATTTATGATTTCATTCACCGTTTTTGCATTCGAGCTTGTTTTATGGCAAAGCTCGGATATTTCTGTCAGCATTGTAAGCAATGCCGACGTTGACGGAAACGGTGATGTAAGTATATCGGTTCTTAATACAGCAGGCTCCACTCTTTTGTTCTATGAAAACCCCGAAATGAGCGGAAAGATAGAATATTTGAGCGATGACGGTTGGGTCGAATATTGCGACATTAGCTATACAGCCGATAATACCGATGCGATATCTCAGCAATACGGCGGCTTGTTTGCCGAGCTCGATCCGGGCGAAAGCTGGGAGGTTTCGGTTCCCGAAGAAGCAATTGAAGGAATGCAAAACGGAACATACCGCATTAAAATGACATACATAACCGCTAAAAAGTTCAAGCAATATATCGACAACGCTTTTGAAAACAGAGACCTTGAAAACAGCGAAAGCTCTGAAATAAGCGTTGATGAATCGATCGATATAAGCGAAGCTTCGACCGATAAGGTCATTCATTCGATGAACAACTCGGTTGCCGAAGGCGAGAAGGAAAGCGTTATTGAAGAAGAAGATTTTCTTGCCGAATCGTTAAGCGAGGTGTTTGTTAAGACGTTTGATTTCTCGGGATCTGAGGATATTGTAAGCGCCATAAGCATTGAGGGCAACGACGATTCCGAAGCCGAAAACAACGCAAGAATCAAAAGCAGAAGTATTCCCCGCAACAAACGCGGAGTTCTGCCCGAATAAAAGCAACAACGGGCTGTCGCAACCGCGGCAGCCTGTTTATTTTGCGGAAAGGAGCATTATGAGCCTACGCGACAGTATTATCTATATTCTTGAAAAAAACCGCGGCAGCTTTGTTTCGGGTCAAGCCATTGCCGAGGAGGCGGGCGTTTCGCGAAGCGCGGTTGCAAAATGCGTTTCACAGCTTAAAGCCGACGGTTATCCTATCGCATCGGTAAACAATATGGGGCATATGCTTGAGCAAAGCTGTGATATTCTTTCGGAATCGGGCATTAAAGCCAATTTGGAAGACTTTAACGGTTTTGTAAAGGTTTTCGATACGATAGATTCAACCAGCTCGGAGGCGAAGCGAATGATCGCGCAGGGCTTGAACGAGCCCGCGATTTTCGCCGCGGAGGAGCAAACCGCAGGACGCGGCAGAAGAGGCAGAAGCTTTTTTTCTCCCTCGAAATGCGGTGTTTATTTTTCGGCGGTGCTTTATCCGGGCGTTGCGCTTGAGGATGCAACTGCAATTACAGCCGCTGCGGCGGTTGCGGTCGTTGAGGCAATAAAAAACGCAACAAAAAAAGACCCAAAGATAAAATGGGTCAACGATATATTCATCGATAACAAAAAGGTTTGCGGTATATTGACCGAAGCGGTATCGGATTTCGAGAGCGGAAGCGTTCAGGCGGTTATTGTGGGAATTGGGATAAACCTTACAACCGATTGCTTTCCCGAGGAGCTTGCTTGCATCGCGGGCTCGCTTGGAAAACAGCTTGACCGTTGCGCGCTTATTGCCGACATCTTCGAACGGCTTTCGCGGCTTTGCGCGGTTTTGCCCGAAAGAAGCTTTATGAACGATTACCGCGAATATTCGTTGGTTATAGGCAGAAGCATTACCTTCTCCCGCAACGGAGTTGACTATACGGCGGTTGCAAGAAGCATTACCGACAGCGGCGAGCTCGAGGTTTTGACCGATTCGGGCGAAATAATGTTTCTTAACAGCGGAGAGATAAGCATCAGGCTTTAATTGCTTTTGAAACGGCGCGTGCCACCCAAAATGCCGCGCATATTTTAAGCGCATCGGGAATCAGATACGGAATCACGCACACCGAAAGCGCGGCAACAAAGCCCTGAAAGCCGCTTTCACCGATATAAAAGAAATACCATACCGAGCCGACGCAATAGCAGGCGATCATTCCGATTATTACCGCCACGATGCGCGACGACGTGCGTTTGCCGAAAAGTGCTTCGAACAGCCAAAATATCAGCGAGGCGATCGCGAACCCGATTATAAATCCGCCCGTTGCACCTAAAATGGCAGATAAACCGCTTTGAAAGCCCGAAAAGATCGGCAAGCCGATCAAGCCGAGAAGAATATACACTGCAACCGCACAAACGCCTCTGTTGCCCCCCAGAACGAGCAAGACCGCAAACACCCCGAACGTCTGCAGGGTGAACGGAATTGCAAACGGCAGGCTTATAAGCGCCGACAGCGCTATAAGAGCGGTTCCCAACGCAACGTATGCAATATTCTTCGAACTTATACGCGAGCGGTTCATGCTTTTCTCCTTTGTTTTTTAGGATTATATCATATTAAAAAAAGAAATGTCAACCTATTTGCGATCGTAGGTTGACATTTTTTAATATTTATCGCAATACACCGAAACGGCAACCGAAGCCAAGCCGCCCTGAAAGCGTTTTGCCTCGATATAGCAATAGCTTATAACCCCGCGCGACGCCAAAATGCAGGGAAGAACCGAATGCTCAAACGGAAGCGTTCCTATCTCGGTGCCATCGGAGCGAACCGCCGTTATCGGCATTACGCGCATATTAACGCTCGGCTCTTTCGGATAAACAAGCTCTAAACGTTCACCTATGGAAAGCGAATCGTAAAGCGCGCCGATATCATCGCAAAGAAAGGTTCCGTCGAGAATACATACGCCGATAAAATTTTCTTTTCTTCGCGGCGGCTTTTTACGAAAAAGACTTGAAACCTCTTGGGGATGGTCGTTTACCATTGAAACGGTTAGCGGAAACGTCGGCTTTATCCTTTTCACAGCGCTATTTCCCTGCCCAATGCGAAGGAATAGAGCAACGCCTCGGAAACCTTTCTGCCGGTCATGCGTTCAACAGCGCGGCAATAACAGCTTAACTGAACGCGATGGCGATTTACAAGCTCGCTTGGATTTTTTACGCGATCGGTTTTATAATCGACAACGGTATAGCTTCCGTCGGGGTTTTCGAAAAAGCAGTCGATAACGCCCTGAACGAGCACCGATTCGCCGTTTGCGCCGAGGTTATCCTTAACCGAAAAGCGTTTTTCGCGATAAACGCGCTTCGAAGCGGTTATGCGCTTATAGAGCTCGCTTTTGAAAAAGCGCTCAAGCGCGGGTATATCGAGCATTTCGAATTGAAGCGGCGTTATCGTCTTATTCTCGACAAGCCGTTTCGCCTCTTCGGATACCGAGCCCTTTTCAATGCTTTGGAAATTGCAGAACTGCATAAAAACGTGGTTTGCAGTTCCTATCTCGCCTGCATCGAGCATATTATCGTTTGCAAACGACGGACGAAGCGAAACGCGCGAGAGCGGAACCGAAAGCGTAGCACGGTTATATTCATCATCCTCAAGCAGACCCTCGCGCAGCTCGGAAACCGATATCTTCGCCGCCGTTGCAACCGAGGATGCAAAGGGATATACGTAAGACGCAACCGAAACCGTTTCGGCGGTTGGGGTGATCATCCTTTTGCGAGGAGGCGGTATAAAGCCGCCCTCGGCATCGCTTTTTGATATGGAACGCATATCGAAAAAGCTTTTTTCGCCGAAGGAAGAAGCATATATTATAAGATCGAGCCAGCTTTTTGCGGTTATCGGCGAATAGACGGCGTTTTCATAGCCCGATTCGGCACAGCCGGTTATATAAAGACGCTCTTTCGCACGGGTGAGTGCAACGTAAAGCTTTCTTAGCTCTTCGCCGAGGATAGCCTCATGCTCTTTATCGGCGGCAAGAACGTTGCAGATAGGGTCGTAGGTTGCCATATTTTCGCGGTCGCGCAGGCGGAAGAATATTCCCTCACGTCGAAGAACGGTTATTTCGGAGCTTGCCTTTAAGCCCGAAAAGCGTTTTTCGGTTCCCGCCAAGAAGCACACCTTGAATTCAAGACCCTTTGATTTATGAACGGTGATAAACGAAACGGCATCTTCATCGCCCGAGCGTGCGGCATCGGAAATTTCTTTTCCCGATTTGGAAAGCTCGCCGATATAATCGAGAAATGCCGAAAGACCGATATTTGTTCCGGTTTCGTATTTGCGCGCATATTCATAAAGCAACAGCAGGCTTTCGCGGTTGCCGGAGGATACGGCAATATTTAAAATGCCCGAGGAAACAAAGAAGGATTTTAAGAATTCCTTGCAGGGAACGCCGGCGCTTTCGCGTCGCCAAGCGGTTAAACGGCGAATAAACGAACGGCTTCGGGCGGTTAGGCAGTTGCTTCCCGCCGAGCGCTTGAACGAAAAGCGTTTTTCGTTAATTCGGCTTCTTTTCGGAAGCGCGAACGCTATAACCGCGTTCCAAAAATCCGTTTGTGAAGAAACACGCCTTATTCGATAAAGGTCCTCGGAGCTGAAGTTGCAGATAGGGCTTCGCATTAACGCGCAAAGCGATATATCGTCGTTCGGACGGTCGATCGCCTTTAACGCCGATATGGCAAGGCGGATATCGGGGTTTTCGAGGAAGTTTTCGCTGTTTTCGGTTTTATAGGGTATGCCATACTTATTAAACGCCTTCTCGTATTCGATCGAATAACCCTTCATTGCGCCCAGCATAACGGCAAAGTCCTTATATGAAAGCTGAGAGCCGTCGTCGGCGGTCTCCATGCTTACAAGACGCAATATCTCACGGGCGATAAATTCGGCTTCGCTTTGGCGCGCCTCTTTCGCCTTATCCTTTTCTTTTTCGGCAACAGCCACAACAACGGGGTGGCTTCGCTCGGGGCGGGTTGAGGCATGAATAAGCCATTCGTTTTCATATTCGCGGTAATAGGCTGTGTTCTCGGTTACGGTTTTGAATAAATAGTTTGCATAATCAATAACCGTTTGCGAGCAACGGAAGTTTTCACGCAGGAAGATGCAGGCGCTTTTGCTTCCTTCCGAATCGGAAATATCGGGATATTCATCCTTATAGCCCAAAAATATATCGGGATAAGCGTTTCGGAAGCGATAAATGCTTTGCTTAACGTCGCCAACCATAAAACGATGGCTTCCGCCCGAAAGCAAAGTGAAGATGCGATCCTGCATGGGATTTACGTCTTGGTATTCGTCGATAAGTATTTCTTTAAAGCTTTTTTGCTTTTTTAAGCACAGCTCGCTTGGAACCTTTTCGCCGTTTTCGTCTGATATTTCAAGCAGATCGAGCGCTTTTCGTTCGAAATCGGTGTAATCAAGCGCCGACAGCTCGGATTTGGCGCGCTCGTATCCCTTTTCGAGCTTATCTAAAAACTCATCGACCGCTTCGATTATAGAAGCGGTTTTTTTGAAGCTTTCGGCAATAAAACGCTCGCTTCCGCGGCAATAGCGTTCATAAAGCGATTTTTCGGTTTTTACTATCGAAGCCTTAATTTCCTTTATCTTCTCGCGGCTTTCGGGATCGCAACCGCTTCGTGCAAGCGAAATTGAAGCAAGCGATGCCCTTGCGGTCAAGCAATAGTTTACATAACTTATTTCAACCGATTCTCTTACGTTCTCGCAGGCTTCAACGAGCTTGCCGATGGGCTCTATATATTTTTCGTCGGTTGCAACGGTTGCCGCAAAGGCATAAAGATCGTTTGCCGCTTCGAGAAGGTCATCGTAAAATACCCTTAATCTCGCCCGAAGGTCTGCGCCCGATTCGGTTTCGAAAAAGCCTTTATCTTCGGTTATTTCCGCCTCTTTTCTAAGCCTTGACGCGCAGGAAAGAAGCATTTCCTTACGCGAAAGGGTTACGCGCAGGGTGTTATAAAGCTTTATCATCGAATCGCGCAGAGGATCATCGTTTTTATCGCCCGAAAAATTATCGGCAAGCAACAAAAAGCGTTCATCCTCGTTATTATAGCCATCTTCAATAAGCGAATCGGCAACGCGCTTTAAAAGCATTGCGGATTCGGTCTCATCGATAACGCGAACGCGGGGCGAAATGCCAAGCAACGAAAAATTTTCTTTTACCAGAGCAAGACAATAGGATGAGATCGTGCAAATATCTGCCTCGGGAATAAGAAAGGTTTGGCGGTAGAGATGTTTATTATCGGGTTGGAGCGCACTTTCGGCGATGAGAGCATCATAAAGCTTGCGCTTTATATCGGATGCCGCCGCTTTCATAAAGGTAACGACCAAAAAATCGGTTACCGAATCACCGCCCTTGATACGCTCGATAAGGCGTTGGGTAAGAACCGTGGTTTTTCCGCTTCCTGCGCCCGCGCAAACCAAAAGGTCTTTGTTTCGGGTTACAACAGCACTATTCTGTGTATCGGTCAGCCTCATCCTCGGTCTCCTCCTTTCGCTTATTTCGGCAAAGATCGGCAAGCGAGCAATATTTGCAGGGCTGTGCCTTGCCGTCGGCATCGTTGGGAGCTATATCCATTTTTCCGCAGAAGACGTCGCGCGCGAGGTCTTCAACCTGCGTTCTGAGCTGCTTTGAAAGCTCGGAAAAGCCCTCTTCATCCAAAAGATTATTGCTTCGGGTGTAGATTCCGCTTCCGTCGGATTTGCGCATTACAGGCACAAACGAGCAATCGGGGCTCATTGCAAAAACGACGTCGGCGTTATCAAGCAGAAGTCCGCTTCTTCCTATTTCTTTGGCAAGAAGCTTTTTCATTTCTTCGGGGGTTTCTCTGCCGCTTATTTGAATATTGGGCAAAGCAACGGTATAATAAAGCACGCCCGCGGGCTTAGCATTCTTTTTTTCGCAATAGGCGAAAAGATAATGCAAAAGCTGGGTATCGATTCCGCAGGCAACGAGGTTTGCGGAAAAGGTTTTGCTGTAGGTTTTATAATCTATAACGCGCACGTATTCAACGCCATCGGCAACGTAACGGTCGACGCGGTCGATCGAGCCGCGAAGAAGAACCCTTTTTCCGTTGCTGTCGTATTCTATGGCGGGAATATCGCAATCCTTTAATCCGATTTTGAATTCAAAGCCGCAGGGCAGGAATTTGCTCTCGGAGAATTCATCGCAAAGGCTCGAAGCCACGAAATCAATAGTTCTTACCATATTGCCGTAGGTGTGCATAAAGCGCTTATCTTCGCTTGCTTTTGAGCCGATAACGTCGAGAAAATACTGCTTGGAGAGCGATTCTATAAGCGCTTTGCGCTCTTGCTCGGTGGGCTTTGCAAAAGAACCGCCCGAAACGCACGCGCGCATGAATTGTTCAAGTATTTTATGCGCGAAATTACCGATTTCGGGCATAGCGAACTCGTTTTGCTTTTCCTCTTTAAGATCGAGAAGATAGTTTCCGAAAAACGAAAACGGGCAAAGCATATAGCGCTCGAACCTTGAAGGAGAGAGCAAAAGCTTATCGTCGGCGAAGTCGATGCGCGAAATCGGATCGCACACCGAGGGATATTCGCGGAAGAACCTGATATTTTGTTCGTTCAGCGCGGCTTCGACGGCATCGCGGTATTCGCCTGCGCAAAGCGAGGGGAAGCGCGAAGCCACGGCATCTGCAGAATACAGCATATCCTCCTCGGAAAATTCCCTTTCGGGAACCTCGGGGAACATTTGCTTGACCGATATCCACGCGGCAGAGGGGCGAAGCTCGCCTCCGCCGAGCTCACTGCGCGGATAAAGCAGTGCAAGCCTTTGGGTCGGAGCCGAAAGCGCGGCATAAACGAAGAATCGGCTTTCGTTCAGCTGTTTTTCCATTGTGTCGGCAAGACGAATCCCAACCTCTTCAAGCGCAACGGCTTCATCGCGGTTGAAGAAACCGCCCTTTGATGATGCGGCGGGAAATTCACCGTCGCAAACGCCGAGTATTACAACCATTTTTTTGCCGCCTGCGCGAATCAGCGATGCATCGCCGAAGGTTACCGAATCGTTCGAGGCAGGAATCGCACCGAGCGAATAGCAATCGCACATAAGTCCGATAAGCGATTGCAATCGCTTGGGCGTTATTTTTATGCTTCCGCAAACCGAATCGAGCTGATCTATCATTGTTATAAGTATTTTCCAAAGCTGGATCTCGCGTTCGGAACGCTCGCGTTCGCCGTTTTTAAGGGCGCGCTCGGCGTTTTTGCGAAGCTTTTCATCTGCTTTGCAGGAAATAAGATGAGCATAAAGAGCTCTTATTCCCTTTGAAACGGTTAGGTCGTTCACCGAAAGCTCGTCTCTTAATGCGGTTAACGCGGGAACTATCTTTTCGCGCGAGGAATTGGCGATCGACAAAAGCCTTGCGCCGCGCTTGGTGAGGTCGCCCTCACGGTAGCCCTCGGGGTCGAGTGTCCATTCCTCATCGCCGTACCATGCCTTTGAGCGAAGCTTCCATGCACTTGCATAGCCGAGCAGAGCATCGCTTTCGCTTACTGTCAGGTCGGTATAGCCGCTTTTTATATAGCGCTTCATGCTTCGAAGCGAAAAATCCTCGTTGATCACGTTAAGGCTCGCAAGCAAAAATGCAAATAAAGGCTTTGCGGAAAGCTGTTCCTTTGCGGAAAGATAAACGGGGATTCCGGCTCTTGAAAATACCGAATCGACAATGCCGGAATAAGTATCGGTATTGCCCGTAAGCAGAGCTATATCGCGGAATCTTCCGCCCGCACGAACGAAAGAAAGAATCTCGCTTGCCGCCGCCTCGACCTCGTCAAAGCGATTTTTCGCCGAAATAAGCGAAAGCGAGCCTTCATTTGAGCGCATCGGCTCAACACCGCTTTTCCAGATATTGCGTTCTATGTAGGATAATTGCTTATATTTATATCTTCTCGGCTCGGGTGCATACCAATCGATGCATTCATTGGGAGAAAGCTTTTTTATCCTCTCTGCCGAAGCGGCGTTTTCTTTAAAAAACGAACGCGAATTATCTATTGTGAACGAAATATAGGTTTCTTTACTTTGCGCGATAAGCTCGCGTATGATGGCATATTCCTGCTCGGTGAAGGTATAATAGCTATCGATAAAAACGCTCGCATTGCGGAAAAAGGGCTTATCCTTAAGCTCTTCGGCAAGAACGGTTAGATTATCACGCGGGTCGCATATGCCGTTTCCGAAATGCTTTTCGTATTCGGCATATATTTTTGCAATATCGGAAAGCTTGGAGGAAAGCCGCAAATCGCTTGAAAGCACGGGGTCGTTTGACGCCTCGGCAAGCTTTTGAGGCGTTAGAAGCGACATTTTCATTTTTGCTATCAATGCATAAAGCGAGGATGCAAAATCGGTATCGCAGGCAACGGAAGAATATTCCTTAAGCTCATCCTTTAACTGCTCGGACAAAAGCGACAAAAGGCCGCAAGCGCCGCCTTTGTCGATATTATTCACAGCAAGACCGCCAAACTCGCGCGCAACGCGGTTAGGCAGACGCTCGAAATTGAGCACCTCGCAGAAAAGGTTTACTTTGTCGCCAAAGCGGTCGCAAAGCATTGCTTCATAATCGACCGATTGCTGTTCGGGAACGATAACAAAGCAGTTTCTGCCCTTATTTATCGCCTCGCCCAAACGCGACAGCATATATTCTGTTTTGCCGCTGCCTGCGGCACCGATAACACGATAAAGCATTTTACCACCCAAACAGTTCAAGTAGCTTGAAACGGAATATATATTTCGGCTTTGTAAAAACCTGAGAATCGCGCTCGCTTATGCCCGCTTTTTCGAATGAATTATCCGAGCTGGCGCCGGTGCAAAGCGGAGGAAACAGAACGCACCACCAATTATTGCCGCTTCCGCTTCCGAGCTTTAAGCGCAAAGAAAGATATTCGCCCGCGGGAAGCGAGAAATCATCGTAAACGCGAACGGGATATTCCTCTGTTCCCCATTCAACGGTCGCGCAGTAATCAACACCGTTTTCGGCAAGCACGCGGTTGGCAACCGATTGCATTTTCGGAATGCTTGATTCAAGCGTTGCACGGGCGGCGGTTATGTTACCGCTTTCGCCGAAAAGGTCGCCGCATTCTTCGAGAACGGCATCGCGCACAAGCAATTTAACGCTTTGTGCGGCTTCGCTGTTATCGTCGGCAAGAATGTGCAGCCTGATAACGTTTTCGAATATTTTTGCCTCGCTTCGCGGAATGAACATATCCACAACGGTTAAAAGCAAAAAGCTTGCGCAGAACAGAGCGATCAGTTTTGTTTTCATTTATGTTTTCTCCTTTTTGGGTTTGAGTTGATTGTTAACCAAAAAGAAGAAATTTATTCTTATATTATCGAGCAATTCACCGCAAAATACGATTTGTTTCGCAGTTCCGCCGCCGCTTTTTCGGCGGTTTCTTTATCGGCAAACACGCCGAACACGGAAGGTCCGCTTCCCGAAAGCCTTGCGTTGAGCGCACCGAGCGAAAGCATTTCTTCGCGCATGGTCTTGGTTTCGGGGCAGAGCTTATCGGCAATCGGCTCGAACGCATTGCCCATCGAGGCAACGAGCGCCGATCTATCGCCGCACTCAAGCGCTGCCAAAAAACGATTCGTATCGTTTCGCGGTGCAATTCCCGAAGCATCGTATTCGCGATAGACAGCCGCGGTCGAAAGCCTGCCTTTTCCGATGGCGATAACTATCTCGAAGCCGTAAATAGACGAAATCGGGGTTAAAGCCTCGCCTCTTCCCTCGCAAAGCGCAGGAGCACCGAGCAGGCAAAACGGGATATCTGAGCCGAGCGATGCCGCCAGCGCAAACAGCTCGTTTTCTTCAAGCGGGCGGGAATAAAGCTCGTTAAGACTCCTTAGCACAGCCGCGGCATCGGCGCTTCCGCCGCCCAAGCCCGCAGGAAAGGGAACCTTTTTTTCGAGATAAATATTCACCGACGGCACAAGCCCGCTTTGCTTATAAAACAGCCTTGCGGCGCGGACACAAAGATTGTCCTCGCCGCAGAGTTCGGGTATATTACAGTTGAACGACAGACCGTTACCTTTTTCGATAACGAGCTCATCGCAAAGCGAAACGGGAGCCATTACCGAGCGGATCGCATGATAACCGTCCTCGCGTATACCGAGGATATCAAGGGTTAGATTGATCTTGGCGTTGGCTTTTATTTTCATAGTGATTTTATAAATTCCTCAATTCTACTGCAGGCCTTTAAGATATGTGAAGGTGAATATGCATAAGAAAGCCTTGCAAAGCCTTTTCCGCTTTCACCGAAAGCGCTTCCCGGAACGATCGCGCATTTCTTTTCATAAAGCAAGCGCTCGCAGAAGGTTTCATCGTCGATTCCGAATTTGCGAAGATCGGCGAAAACGTAGAATGCACCGTCGGGCGTGAAGGTTTCGATGCCTATACGGTTGAGCTCGCTTACGATAAGGCGGCGGCGAGCCTCGTATTCACCTTTCATATATTCGATATCGGCATCGCCGTTCTTTAAAGCCTCAATGGCGGCATATTGGCTTGTTGTGGGAGCACTCATTATGCCATATTGATGTATTTTTGCCATTTGCTTGGTGAAATACTCGGGCGCAAGGGTATAGCCCATTCGCCAGCCTGTCATTGCATAAGCCTTGGAAAAGCCGTTTGCAATTATTGTTCTTTCACGCATTCCCTCGAGCGAAGCGATAGAAACGTGCTTTTCACCATAGGTAAGCTCGGCATAGATCTCATCTGAAAGAACGCAAACGTTGGTTTCGCGCAGAACCTCGGCGATAGCCTCAAGATCGTTTTTGCGAAGCACAGAACCCGTTGGGTTGTTGGGGAACGCAAGAATCAACAGCTTGGTTTTTTCGGTTATTGCGTCCTTGAGTTGCTTTGCAGTGAGGCAGAAGCCGTTATCGGGAGAAAGATCGACGGTTACGGGAACTGCGCCCGCAAGCCTTGCAAGCGGTTCATAGCAAACGAAGCAGGGTTGAGGGATGATGACCTCATCGCCCGGCTCGATAAGCGCGCGCAGGGCAAGGTCGATCGCCTCGCTTCCGCCGACGGTTACGATGATTTCGGTTTTCGGATCATATTCCAAGCCGAAGCGGCGTTTCTGGTAATTCGCGATCTCCTCGCGCATTTCAAGAATGCCGTTGTTTGAGGTATAATATGTATGCCCTTCCTCAAGCGAGCGTATACCCGCGTTGCGAATATGCCAAGGGGTATCGAAATCGGGCTGACCGACGGTTAGACCGACAACGTCCTTCATTTCGTTTAACAGATCGAAGAACTTTCTTATTCCCGAAGGCTTTATTTCGGTTATTTTGGAAGGAAGGCATTTAGAAGAATCGAATTTCACCAGCTGTTTCCTCTTTTATCAACTTTTTCGTTGCTGTAAACAACGCCGTTTTCTTTATATTTTTGAAGTTCGAAATGGGTTGCGGTTGCGGTTACGCCCTCGATAGTTGCAAGCTTTTCGGCAACGAAGAAGGCAACGTCGCGCATATTGTTGCACTCGACGGTTATGGCAAGATCGAAGCCGCCCGACATTAAGCAAACCGATTTAACCTCGGGAAAATTACATATTCTTTCTGCAACCGAATCGAAGCCCTTATCACGCTGGGGAATGGTTTTAAGCTCAATAAGCGCGGTTACGCCCGCCTTTTGAGTTTTGTCCCAATCGATAACGGTTCGATAAGCGATTATCGTTCCGTCGGCAACGCATTCGTCAACCGTTTTCTTAACCTCTTCAACGGTTATGCCGAGCATGGTTGCGATATTTTCATAGGATGCGCGAGCATCTTTTTCGAGTATGGAGAGTATTCTTTCTTTCATTGGCGCTTCCTCCGATTAATTAAAGTTTTGAAAAGCTTTTTTTACGGGATGCAAAGGTTGCATAATGTGTAAAGCCGATCTCTTTAAGCATTTCGGTTGCCTCGTTAATGCCCTTTCCAACGTCGTAATCGTGGTGGGCATCGCTTCCGATGCTTATGTCGCGTCCGCCGAGCTCGTAATAAAACGATAGCAGATCGCGGTTGGGCAGGCATTCGCCCATTGCCTGACGCAAGCCCGAGGTGTTACATTCAAGGCTGATTCCCTTGCTTATAACCGATTTTATTATCGGCTCGAAGTATTCCCTGCCCCTATCCTTTATATTCGGAAATTCGGTTATGCCGTTTGCCAGATAATAGCGTTTGGGATAGGTTATATGGGTCAACACGTCGATATTGCCCCACTCGAGCGTTGCAAGCATTTCTTCCAAATATTGCTCCCAAAGCCTTATATATTCGTTCTTTGAGAGCGACGCAATATCTGTATCGGCAAAGTCGATTATGCCCCTGACGGCATGAACCGAGCCGAGAACGATATCGTAGGGGTAGCTTTCCAGCTGCTCTGCCGCCTCGGTTGGCATATGGGTGGCTTGTCCGAGCTCGATGCCGTGGCAAACCGTCAGCTTGCCCGCGAATTCCTCTTTTGCGGCAAGAATATCGCGATATATGCCCTCGTGATCGAGCGGCGGAAAGAAACCGTCGCGAATTCCATCGATATCGAAATGGTCGGTTATTGCAATGCCCTGCAAGCCGCAGGCTATTGCCGAAAGGCAGAGCTCGCGAACCGAGCTTCCCTTTCCGGGCGGGATATCGCCCGAATATTGAGTATGTGTGTGGTTATCAAACATAGCGTTTACCTTTATTTATCAGAACATGGTTACCTGATCCGATTCGGGTATTTCACCGAAGCAGTTGTTTTTGGTCAGAAGATCCATTATCGATTTGTTTACCGAAGCCTTAACGCGAATTTCTTCAACGGTTGTTGCTTCGCCGTTCTTCACTACCTCAACGATCTTTTCGCCCACCGCTTCGCCCAAGCCGTTAAGCGCGCAAAGCGGAACGCGTATCTTTCCGTTTTCGGGAACGAACGCGGTCGCTTCGGATTTGCCTATCTCGACGGGCAGGAACGAAAAACCGCGCGCAAACATTTCGAGAACGATTCGAAGAATGATTATTGCGCCTTCTTCGGTTGCCGAAAGCCCTTGCGCGCCCTTAAGCGCATTAAGGCGTTCTTCGATCTTTGCCTTGCCCTTCATTACAAGCTCGGCGTCGAAGAATTTGCATTTGATAGTGAAATAGGTTGCATAGAACGCGACGGGCTGATAAATCTTAAACCAGCTTAGGCGCAGTGATGCAATGGTATATGCCGCCGCGTGCGCCTTGGGGAACATATACTGTATCTTGTTGCATGATGCAATATACCATTCGGGCACGTTCTTTTCGCGCATTGCGGCTTCCTGCTCGGGAAGAAGACCCCTTCCCTTTCGGGTTCGCTCCATTGAATCGAACGCGATTGCCGAATCGAGCCCCATATGCATAAGATAAACCATTATGCTGTCGCGCGTTCCTATGATCTGATCGATGGTGCAGGTTCCGTTTTCGATAAGGTCCTTACCGTTACCGAGCCAAATACCCGTTCCGTGCGAAAGACCTGCAATCTGAACAAGGTCGGCAAAGGATTTGGGCTTTGCATCGAGGATCATCTGTATTGAATAATCGGTGCCGAACTCGGGAATGCCCATTGTTCCTATGGGGCATCCGATTTGCTCGGGCGTTACGCCGAGCGGTTTGGTTGAGGCAAATAGCTCGATAACGTTTTTATCGTTCATGGGAACGTCGCGAACGTCGATGCCCGTGTAGTTTTGGAAATACCTATAATAGGTCGGCACATCGTGGCCAAGTATATCAAGCTTGAGAATCGTATCGTGCAGATATTCAAACGCGAAGTGGGTTGTTATAACGCCGCTTGACGCCTTATTTGCGGGATACTGAACCGGTGTGAAGTCATATATCTCGTATTCCTTGGGAATAACGACGATTCCGCCCGGGTGCTGACCCGTTGTATTCTGAACGCCTACGAAGCCTTGAACGAGACGGTTCTGCTCGGCGCGTGTGAGCGAAATGCCCTCTTTTTCAAGATATTTTTTAACATATCCAAAGCAGTTTTTATCCTGAAGCGTACCAACCGTTCCTGCACGGAAAATGTTTTCTTTTCCGAACAGAACTTCGGTGAATTTATGTGCCTCGGACTGAACGTCGCCCGAGAAGTTAAGGTCGATATCGGGCGCTTTTTCGCCATGGAAGCCAAGGAAGGTCTCGAACGGAATATCGTGGCCGTCGGGGCGCATTTTTGTGCCGCATTTGGGGCAATCCTTATCGGGCATATCGAAGCCCGAGCCGACCGAACCGTCGAGAACGAACTCGGAATATTTACAGTTGGGGCAGGCATAATGCGGCGGAAGCGGGTTGACCTCGGAAATTTTTGCCAAGGTTGCGGCGAACGAAGAACCGACCGAGCCGCGCGAGCCGACGAGATAGCCGTGTTCTTCGCTGTTTTGAACCAAGCGGCGCGCGATAACGTAAAGAACAGCGAAGCCGTTTTTTATAATTGAAGACAGCTCTTTGTCCATTCGGTTGCGCACAACCTCGGGCAGCTTGCCCTCGTAGCCGTACATTTCCATTGCGGTCTGCTCGCAAAGGGTTTGAAGCTCTTCCTCTGCGCCGTCTATCTTAGGTGTATACGTACCGTCGGGGATAGGCTTTATATTATCGAAATCCTCGATGACCTTTTTGGGATTTTCAACAACGATGCGATATGCCTCTTCCTCGCCGAGATAGGAAAATTCGGCAAGCATTTCATCGGTTGTTCTGAAGAAGATTCTTGTATCGCGCATTGCATCGCTGAATCCCTTGCCGCTCATCATTATCTGGCGGTAGATCTCATCCTCGGGGTCCATAAAATGAACGTCGCCCGTGGCAACAACAAGCTTTTTCTGCTTGTTTGCAATGCCGATGATCTTTCGAACGTTATCGTGAAGCTGTTCAACGGTAGCGCGGTTTTCATCAATAAGATAACCGTTGTTGCAATCGGGCTGAACCTCGAGATAATCATAGAAATCGGCAATGCGGTAGAGCTCGTTATCGGGGCGGTTTTGCAAAATCGCCTCATAGAGCTCGCCCGACGAGCAGGCAGATCCCAGAACCAACCCTTCGCGGTATTCGGCAAGCAAGGTTTTGGGGATTCGCGGCTGTTTTCGATAAAAATCGAGATAAGAGCGCGAAACGAGCTTATAAAGATTCTTAAGCCCCTTTAGATTCTTAACGAGAATGATTATATGATATGAGCGAAGCTGCTTGGGATCGGAATTATGCGACATTGCCGCATTCATTTCGCTAACGGTTAAGATACCGTTTGCCGCAAGCTTTTGCGTCATGCAGGCAAATATTTTCGCAAGCATTTCGGTATCGGCATCGGCTTTGTGGTGATCGAAATCGCCGAGATCGTAATATTTGGCAAGCGTATCGAGAGTGTGCTTTTTCAGCTCGCCGTTGATAAAGCGCGAAAGCGCAACCGTATCAAGATAGGTGTTATCGAAGGGGATTTGGTTCTCGTCGGCAACACGGCGAATGAACGAAATATCGAAGTTGGCATTATGAGCGATGAGCATTCTGCTTCCGCAGAATTCAAGAAAGCGCTCGACCGCTTCCCTCTCGCCGGGCGCGCCCTTGACCATATCGTCGGTTATACCGGTTAATTTAACGATATTTTCGGGAATGGGCTTTCCGCAATTGACAAAGGTTGAAAATTCGCCGATTATATCGCCGTTTTTATATTTCAGCGCGCCGATCTGGGTTATTCCGCAGGTATTAGGTGAAAGGCCTGTTGTTTCAATATCGAAAATAATAAATTCGGAATCGGCAAAGCTGATGTTGCTTGAATCATCATAACGGTAAACCGCGCGCGCGGTATCGTCGACAAGATAGCCCTCGATGCCATAGATAGGCTTTACGTCGGGATATTTCTTTGCCGCCTTCATAACGATAGGATAGGATTGAAGCGTGCCGTGGTCGGTAAATGCAACCGCTGGCATACCCCATTCGTGTGCGCGTGCCATTATATCGGCAGGGTCGGAAAGAGCATCAAGTGCCGACATATTTGTATGAAGGTGAAGCTCAACGCGTTTTTCCTCGGCGTTATCCTTTCTGCCGATGAATTTGCATTTGCTTATTGCTTTTATATTAATGGTGAGCTCGTCATCCTGAACCCATTCCTGAGTGTTTCTGTCGAAAACGCGGCGATATTCCGCCTTACCCGAAACAAGAACGTAGCAGGGTGCTTTAAGCTTGGGTGCTTCGCTCTTTTTGCAGGTGAATCTGCCCGCAACCGAAGAATCGTTATCGGTGAGGTAGATTGTGAAGGTCATTTTTTCGCCTTCGTAATTCTCCTTGCTTTCAACAAGAAACAGTCTGCCGCCGACGCAGGCGGATGCGCCGTCCTTTAAATGAGCGATGGGCTCAAGGCTCCAGTTGCGGCGTTCGCCGAAAATCGGCTCGGGCGAGGAGATATCAAGCGTTATGTTGCCGACCTTCACCAAAAGCTTTTCATCGGATTCGAAATATTCTGCATCTTCAACCTCGGCGGGACGGAACGACGCGCGCGGTGGAACCTTGGGTGCTTCTTCCTTTTCGATTATTGCACTTTGTTCTCGGATGCTTTCGATAAGCGCATCCTCGCGGTCGTTATGGTATTCGGCAGGGTCGATCTCTTCATAATCGAAATCAACCGTTATGCTCTTGCCGAACTGATCGCGAACGCATTGCATTATAAACAGCTTGGCGCCGTTTGCTTCGGGGATATCGGCAGAAACATTTCTTCTGAACCGAATTGTAAAGCAGCCGCTTGCACGGTTATAATTAAACTCGGCGCCGTCAAAAAAGCCGTATTCAAGCTTTGAAATATGCTTTAGCGTCGAAATAACGCCATTCATGTGCGCCTGCTCGAAATCAACGTTAAAGCGGGGATAAACGGTTGCAAAGTTAAGGCTATAGGCTCTTTTTATTTCGTCCTCGATATCGAAAAGAACCTCGGGAGCGACATAGCAAGAAAGCTCCGCCATAACTGCAATGCCGACCTTTTCGCGATCGACCTTAACGGAGAAGGAATCGAATTTGGATATGGCATCCTTGGCTTTTTGACCGAAGGATGCTTTTTTGAATTTATTTAAAAATTCATTAAGCATTAAGCATTTCCTTGATTTCGTTAACGAGCGTTTCAACTATCTCGTTTTCGGGAATTTTTTTGATTATTTCGCCCTTGCGGAACAGAAGCCCCTCTTTGTCGCCGCAGGCAACGCCGATATCGGCTTCTCTTGCTTCGCCGGGGCCGTTTACTGCACAACCCATCAAGGCAACGGTTAAGCGGCGGTCGGTTTTGATGCTTCGGGTTGCGAGCTCGAGCTCGGCAACAAGCGGAATAAGATTTGAACGCGTTCTGCCGCAGGTTGGGCAGGAAACGATATTGATTCCTCCGCCGATGCCGCAACAGAAAAGAATATCCTTTGCGGCGGCAACCTCAAGAGTTGGATCATCGGTTAGCGAAACGCGAACGGTATCGCCGATCCCGTCGGTAAGAAGGCTTCCTATGCCGATTGCGGATTTTATGTTGCCGCGGCGGACGTCGCCGGTTTCGGTAACGCCGATATGAAGCGGATAATCGCACATTTGAGAAAGCATACGGGTTGCTTTAATCATTGTTTTAACGTCGGAGCTTTTAACCGAAAGAACGATATCGTAAAACCCGCAAGCCTCAAGCATTCGAGCGTTTGAGATAGCGCTTTCGGCAAGCGCCTCGGCGGTGGGGCCGCCATATTTTTCGAGCATCGACTTTTCGGCGCTTCCGCCGTTGATGCCGATTCTTATGGGAATGTTTCGCGCCTTGCAGGCGGTTGCAACCTTTTTGATATTATCCTTATCGCCGATGTTGCCCGGGTTGATTCTTATTTTAGATATTCCGCGTTCTGCCGCGGCAAGAGCCAAGCGGTAATCGAAATGGATGTCGGCAACGAGCGGAAGGCTTGTGTTTTCAACGTAATAAGGAATCGCCTCTGCCGCCGCCATATCGTTAACGGTAAAGCGTACTATATCGCAACCCGCCGCCGAAAGCGCCTTTATCTGCGCGAGAGTTGCTTCTTTGTCGGCAGTGAGCGTGTTTGTCATTGATTGAATGGCAATCGGGTTTCCCCCGCCGATTAATTTATTTCCTATTTTTATTTCTTTTGTTGTTTTCATCAGAAAAGTCCTGCCAGATCCTTAAAGGCTATGAAAATCATTAAACCGAACAGCAAAACCGTGAATATCGCGCTGATCGTTTGCTCGATTTTGGGATCGAGCGGCTTGCGGCGGACCGCCTCGAGAAGATAGAAAACGAATCTGCCGCCATCGAGAACGGGAAGCGGAAGAAGATTGCAAACGCCGAGCGAGACCGAAATGAAAACGAGAAGCGTTGCTATATTTTGAACCGTTTCAACAAACCCCGCGCTTTGCTCGATTGTGTTGCTTATTTCGCCGCCGACAGCGATCGGACCGCCGACAGCCTCCATGCCGTATCTTCCGCTGAAGGTGTCGATTATGGAATCGACCGTCATATAAACGGTTGCGCAGGATTGCCAGAAGGATTCATACAAAACGTTGCCAACGGTTTTTTCTTTTGGATAAACGAGAAAATCAAGGTTGCCGTATTCTATTCCGCGATCGGTTTCTTTTCCGAACGAAACGTCGTTAAGAAGCACCTCTTCGCCGTTGCGAAGCACGACGATATCGACGGGCTCGATGCCGTCGGAAACGATTTTATAAGACATATCCGTATAGCATCGAATGGTTTTTCCGTTCACCTCGATGATCTCATCGTTAACCTGAAGCCCATGACGGTTGGATACACTGTTTTCGGTGAATTCACCCACAACGGTTGAGCCGATGGCGTTTCCGGTTGCAACAAGCGCGATCATAACGATATATGCAAGCAAGATATTCATGAACGGGCCTGCAAGCACTATTAATATTCTTTGCCAAACCGGCTTTGTGTTGAGCGGTGTTTTGTGCTTATGCTCTTCGGGAATTTCTTCATCGTATTCGCCGACCATGTTGATAAAGCCGCCGATAGGAATTGCGCGAAGCGTGAAATCGTTGTGTTTGCCCTTCCAGGTTTTGATCTTCGGGCCCATTCCTATTGCAAACTCGATAACGCCGACGCCGAAGCTTCGCGCGACGACATAGTGCCCGAATTCATGAATGAATATTAAAAAGCCGAAAACAAAAACCGTTACAAGAAGAGAAATAACCGTATTGAGCATTAAAAGTTCACTCCGTTCAAATATGAGAAGCAACGAATTCCCTTGCCGCCTTATCGGAAGCAAGAATATCGTTCAGGGTGGGTTCTTCGATAAATTCAACTCCGCCCTCGCTTGCCTTGATAACTATATCAAAAAGCTCGGTGAAGCCGATTTTGCCGTTGAGGAAAAGCGCAACGGCTTCTTCGTTGGCACCGTTCATAACCGCGGGCGCGTTACCGCCACGACGAATAGCCCTTTGAGCAAGCTCAAGCAGGGGGAACGAAGCCTTATCGTGTTTATGGAATTCAAGATTTTTACCGAAAAGGTCGAGCCTTTCGGTGTTAAGAGGCTTGCGGTCGGGATAGGTTATTGCATATTGGATGCAAACGCGCATATCGGGAACGCCAAGCTGTGCAAGCACGGCGCTGTCTTCGAACTCAACGAGCGAATGAACGATGCTTTGAGGGTGAATAACGACCTCAACCTGCTCGGGCTTAACGTTGAAAAGGTGCACCGCCTCGATAAGCTCCAAGCCTTTATTCATAAGGCTTGCGCTGTCGACCGAGATTTTTTTACCCATGCTCCAGCGCGGATGCTTTATCGCCATTTCGGGCGTTACGGTTTTTAAGAACTCGCGATCCTTACCGAAAAACGGGCCGCCCGATCCCGTGAGCCATATTCTTTTTATTTTTTTCTCCTTGCCCTGAAGGCATTGGAATATCGCTGAATGCTCGCTGTCGACGGGCAACAAAACGGCGTTGCCGCGTTTTACGGCATCGGTTACGAGCTTTCCGCCCGCAACGAGCGTTTCTTTGTTTGCAAATGCGATTTTTTTGCCCTTTTCTGCCGCCGCAATAGTGGGGCGCAGACCGGTCATGCCCAAAACGGCGTTGACGAGAACGTCCTCGTCGCCGCAGGACGCGAGCTCGAGAAGACCTTCATCGCCGCAAAGGATTTCGATATCGGTATCGGCAAGGGCGGTTTTAAGATCGTTATAGCCCGCTTCGCCGATGCAAACCTTTTCGGGCTTGAATTCGCGGCATTGAGCCTCGAGAAGCTTAACGTTAGAATGCGCCGAAAGCGCAATGACGCGAAGCCCAAGGTTTCGCGCCACATCGAGAGTTTGAGTTCCTATTGAGCCGGTAGAACCGAGCAATGAAATAGTTTTATTCATAATAAATCAACCGATAATGGTTCCACCGCAATATTTAATGATAAAGAATATTGCCGCGGTGATTATAGAAACAGGAATAATGCTATCGAAGCGGTCGAGCACGCCGCCGTGGCCGGGGAAAATCTTGCCGTAATCCTTAACACCGAAGCGGCGCTTTATTACAGACGCGGCAAGATCACCGAACTGGCTGATAATCGAAAGCGGAAGCGCAACCAAGCCCCAAAGGGGTGCGCCGTGCGCGATAGCGAAAACGAGCACGCCCGCAATAGTGCCGAATATGGTTCCGCCGACAGCACCTGCAACAGTCTTTTTGGGGGAAATATTCGGGCAAAGCTTTTTCTTGCCGAGAAGCATTCCCGAAAAATAAGCGAAGGTATCGGTTGCCCAAGCCACTGCGAGCACGAACCAAACTACCCAAAGGCCGAATTGGCTTCGCATTGCCGAAAGCGCGGTAAAGCCTGCGGAAATATAAACCGCAAGCGCAAAAAACATCATAAGCCTTTCGGAATCAACGCTCTTATGGCATACCACCGCGGCGATCATAAAGCACACTAAAATAACGGGAACGCCGAGAATTACCGCAACCTGTGCGGCATCAAAGCTTATTAGCGGAAGCAACGTGATAAGCACAGATATGAGAATTGACGGAAGCGAAAGCGCATATTTTTTGAGAAGATCGCAGCAACCGAGCATTTCATAAACCGAAAAGCCGCAAATAAGCGCAAAGACCGCGCCCGCCGCCCATTCGCCGCCAAAGATAAGCAAAGGAATAAGCAACGCCAGCGCAACGACCGCCGTTATAATTCTTGTAACCATATGTATCTACCTCCCAAAGCGTCGCTCGCGTTTAGAATAGGACTCTATCGCCTTTAAAAGCTCTGCTTTGTCAAAATCGGGCCAATAAACATCGGTGAAATAATATTCCGAATAAGCCGATTGCCAAAGAAGAAAATTCGAAATGCGGTATTCGCCGCTCGTTCTGATAACAAGATCGGGATCGGGAACGCCCGCAGAATAAAGATTCTGCTCGATATCTGCCTCGGTGATATTTGTTTTGCCCTGAGAAGCAAGACGGTTAAAGGCATTTACAAGCTCTTGCCTGCCGCCATAGGAAAGGCAGATGCAAAGAGTCATTCCGCTGTTATTCGAAAGGCGTTCTTCAACCGAAGTTAACGCATCGCGGTATTTCTTTTCGAAACGGTCGAGATCGCCCAAAAGCTTCAAGCGGATATTTTTTCGAACCATTTCGGGCTCATATTTAACTATTCCGCGGCTCATAAGCTCCATTAATGCCGAAACCTCAAGAGGATCGCGATTCCAATTTTCGGCAGAAAAGGCATAGACCGTTAGGTATTCTATGCCCATATCCGAACAGGAATCGACCGTATCGACAAAGGTATCCAAGCCAACCTTATGCCCTGCGGTACGCGGCAACAGCCGTTTTTTTGCCCAACGGCCGTTACCGTCCATTATTATTGCTATATGACGCGGTATTCTTGTTTCTGCCAAAACGGGATCCTCCTGAAAACCGAATCAGATCTCCATGATCTCCTTATCTTTTCTGGCAACGACAGCATCAACCTCTTTGATGAGCTTATCGGTGGTATCCTGAATGGTCTTTTCAGCAGACTTAAGATCATCTTCGGTGATTTCCGAATTCTTCTTCATTGCCTTTGCGGCATCGTTTGCCTCACGGCGAATGTTTCTGATAGCAACCTTGCAGTCTTCGCCCATTTTTGCAGTCTTTTTGGTGAGCTCTTTTCTGCGTTCTTCGGTAAGAGCGGGGAACACCAAACGGATGCACTTGCCATCGTTGGTGGGGGTTATGCCGACATCGGATGCGAGGATTGCCTTTTCGATTTCTTTAAGCATGCTTGCTTCCCAAGGAGTGATAACAAGGGTTCTTGCATCGCTTGCCTTAATGGTTGCAACGCCGTCGATAGAGGTTGCGCTTCCGTAATAGGAAACGGTTATCTTATCAAGAACCTTTGCGCTTGCGCGGCCTACTCTTATGGTTGCGAAATCTTCTTCGAGAACGCTTATGCTCTTTTTCATTTTTTCTTCATAGGATTTGATTTCAAACATTTTGGATTACCGTCCTTTTTTATTGATTTTAAGATGATTTATGTTTATTAATTATGAAGCAATGTTCCGATATTTTCGCCGCGTGCGGCAAGAATTATGTTTTGGGGATCTGACAGAGGGAAAAGCACTGTTTTTATTCCGCTTTCTTCGCCGATTGCCGCGGCACTTTGGTCGATTGCCTTTAAGCCGAGAGAAAGCATTTCGGAATAAGAGAGAGAATCGAATTTTTTAGCATCGGGATATTTTGCGGGGTCTTTGTCATAGACACCGTCAACGTTCTTTGCGGAAAGAACGGCATCACACTTTAGCTCTGCGGCACGAAGCATCATGCCCGTGTCGGTTGAGAAATAGGGATAACCAACGCCCGCCGCAAGAATAACGACGTTGCCCTGCTCGAGATACTCGATAGCCTTATATTGAGCATAGGGCTCGCAGAACTGCTGTATTTGAACGGCACTCATAACCTTGGCTTCGGTTCCTGCCTTGATGATATAATCCTGCATTGCAATAGAATTGATAACGGTTGCAAGCATACCCATGTGGTCGCCGCGAACACGATCGACCTCCAAGCCGTTTTGCCTTGCACCGCGCCAGATGTTTCCGGCACCGATGACAACGCAGACCTGAGTTCCGCTGTTTGCAAGCTCACTTAAGACCTTTGCGACGCTTTTAAGCATATCGCCGCTTAGAATGCGTTTTCCGTCGCCGGAAAGGGCTTCGCCGCTTAGCTTGACGAGAACGCGCTTATACTCTGACATTTTAAAAATCCCTCGCTTTATTTAACTTTTGATTTTTATATTAGCTGTTTTTAGTTGAAGAACACGCGGTATAACCGTTCGAGATCTTCGGTTATTCCGCAGGCATAAGCCACAACGGGCGAAATTTTGGTTCCGCCGATATTTTCGGAAAGCAAAACGTCGGCAGGAAAATATAAACGATAAAGCTCTCTGATATATTCGCTCGAGTTCTCGGCGCAAACGTTTTCAACGCCGAGCATCGAAAGAAGAGCTCTGCATATTTCGGCATCGGTGGTTTCTTTGCCGACGAACACGCGCTCGGCAAAATAAAGCTCGGGCGATTCGTATTTATCGGAATCGGGATCATAAACCCAATGCGACGTAGCCCAATTCTTATCGAAGCATACGGCGAACACATAGTTATCGTATTTTGAAAGATCGAAATTCTTTTCGGCAAACGTTTGAAGCGTTCCGAAGCCGGTTTCGGCAAACATTATATCGAAGGCAAGCTCGTGATCGCTTAAAACACCCGTGTGATCGAAATATGCTCTTTCGTATTTAACCCTTGTCTGACCGCCATAACGCTGCGCTTCATCGGTCAGATAAGACACCGCCGACGATATGCGCGAATGGAATTCGGATTCCTCCTCGGAGGTGAAGCCGCTTGAATTATCGGAAATGAAAAGCTCGATAACGAGAACGTTTCCGCTGAATTTGCTGAACGAGCCCTTGTTTGCAAGCGGGAAATTCTTTTTGAATTTGCCCGAGTTATCGGAAAGAACGTCATAAAGACTGTTTTCGAGAACCCAGCCGTTTTCCGAGCGGACCGCCTTCATTTCGGCAACCCTGCCCGCAGCGGTTTTTACGGTGAAATCGCAGACATCGGCGTTTTCGGAAGGCTTAAGCGTTACCGAAGAGGTATCGGCGAAATCGTCATAGCCGCTTCCTGCATGATAAAAGGCATAGGTCTCGCCGTTTTCATTGGTAATCGCATTTTCGCCAACCTCAGGATAGGAAAGAAACGCATCTATACTTCCGCCCGATTGCGAATAGGTCTGAGCCAAAAGCGATTCAACCGCCGAAAACTGCGCAAACCCGCTATCAGCCGAAACCTTCTGAGGAACGGCGACCGCTTTGTTTTGACAAAGCGTGCCGCAAACGAACATTTCGATGACCTTACGGTCTTTTTGAAGAAGCTCGACCGCTTTTTCAACGCTGAATTCCCGCAAGGCTTCGGATTCTTCGGCAATCGAAGAGGTATATTCGGATGCTTCGGAGAGCTCCGAGGATTCTGAATCCTCTTCATCATTGCAGGCAAAAAGCGAGAGGCAAAGCAAAGCCGCAAGCAAAAGAATTATTGATTTTTTGGGTGAAAAATAATTTGTGTATTTCATATCATTATGATTATAGCAGACAAATTGCACGATATCAATAGAAAATTGTTTCAAAAAATAATATTCTCGCGAACAACGCGCTTTGCCGACACCCTATCGCCGAAAAAGGCAACAACGTAAGAGGGGTTAAGGTAATTGTTGCCCGCCGCGGGTGCTTCTATCCTTGCAACGATGCCGTTATCGGTTTTTTCTGCCGAAATAAGAGAAACGAGCGGTGCGATATCAACAAGCTTTTCACCGCTTTTAGAGCGCTTGGTTACCTGCATTTCCCCCTTAAATGCCGAAGAAAACTCTTCTGCCGACATTTCGGTTTTGAGTTCAAGACGCCAAATCGCGCTTTTGGAAGCGCTTTTTCCGACAATCACTTCAACCTCGAGAATCTCCATGCCCGAAAAAGCGTTTTGAGAAAGCCTTGACTTTACGGTTTCGCTATCGATTTCTTCGGTTAAACGAAAATCGAAGGATTCGCGCTCGCCCTCTTGATAGATCGAAAGCGGCTGGGTTATGGTTAAACGCGGATGAGGGTTAAAGCCCTCGGAATAGGCAATGGGGAGCTCACTTCTCACCAGCAATCTTGCAATAGCACGCTGAAGATCGAGATGCGAAATATATTTAAGTCTGCCCAGCTTTGTAAAATAAACGCGTATATCAGCCATTATTCGCACCCCTTTCGTTGCAAACGCATTTTCCGTTGCAAAGGCTTGCGGCACCGCAGCCCGAGCACTTGGTTCGGCAATCGGGGGTCGTTTCTTCGGAGATCGCCTTTGCGTATTCGCGTTTCATGAATTCTTTGGTTACTCCGATATCGATAAAGTCCCAAGGAAGTATTTCATCGGTTTCGAAAGCACGGTTGGCATAGAAAGCAGGATCTATTCCGCAATCGGAAAATACCTCAAGCCATTTTTCATAGCTGAAAAATTCATCCCAGCCGTCAAGCATCATTCCGCGCTCGGCGGCAAGCAACAAAGCACTGCCGAGCCTGCGGTCGCCGCGGGCGAACACCGCCTCGATTCGAGACACACGGGCATCATGGTATTTATATGATATCTTCTTGGTTTTTATTTCGGATTTAAGAAGCTGTTGCTTGCGCTCGAGCTCCTCGATGCTGTCCTGCGCGCACCATTGGAAAGGCGTGAAGGGCTTGGGCACGAAGCAGGAAACGCTTACCGTTACGTTAACGCCTCTGCCGCCGCCGAAGCGTTTTTTCGAATAATAGGTATCGACTATATTCTGCGCAAGGCCCGCAATGCCGCAGATATCGTTATCGGTTTCGGTGGGAAGACCGTTCATGAAATATAGCTTAAGGCTGTTTCTGCCGCCGTCAAACGCCTTTTCGCAGGCGGTAATTATCTCTTCCTCGGTGATGTTTTTATTGATAACGTCGCGAAGCCTTTGCGTGCCCGCCTCGGGCGCAAAGGTCAAGCCGCTTTTTCTTACCGAAGACACCTTTTCCAAAAGCTCTTCATAGAAATTATCGATTCGCATTGAAGGAAGCGAAAGGTTAACCTTTTTATCATCGGTCCAGGAAAGAAGCTTATCGATAAGCTCGCGCAGGTGGGTATAATCGCTTATCGAAAGCGAGGTGAGCGATATTTCGGAATAACCGCTATTTGCAACCGATTCGACAGCATCGGCATTGAGCACCTCGGGCGATTTTTCGCGATAGGGACGATAGACCATGCCCGCCTGACAGAAGCGGCAACCGCGAAGACAGCCGCGGAACACCTCGAGCATAACGCGGTCGTGAACCGTTTCGATAAACGGAACCGAGCATTTACGGGGAAAATAAACGTTATCGAGATCGCTTATTATGCGTTTTCTGATCGAAACGGGAACGTTTGAACGCTTGGGCTCGAAAGAAGCAATAGTGCCGTTTTCGTTATATGTAACGCTATAAAGCGAGGGAACGTAAAAGCCATCGAGCTGTGCTATGCGATAAAGCGTTTCTTCCCTGCCGATGCCGTTCTTTTTGCAATCTCTTATAAGCGTTGAAAGCTCGACGAGCGCATCCTCGCCCTCGCCGATGGAAAAGACGTCGACAAAGTCGGCAAGAGGCTCGGGATTATAGGCGCAGGGACCGCCTGCGATGATTATGGGATCGTTTTCGCCTCTTTCGGACGAAAGCAGAGGGATTCTTGCAAGCTTAAGCATTGCGAGCACGTTAGTGTAGGAAAGCTCATATTGCAAAGTGAATGCAACGATATCGAAAAGGTTGAGCGGATCGCCGCTTTCGAGCGCATAAAGCGGAACACCGTTTTCGGTTAGCTGCTTGCACATATCGGGCCAAGGGGTATAGCAGCGCTCACAGCTTATAAAGCCGGTTTGATTAAGCGCACCCGTTAAAATTTTAACGCCGAGGTTCGACATTCCGATCTCGTAAATATCGGGAAAGCAAAAGCAAACTCTCAGATCGGCTTTTTCGGGATCGGGTATTTCAGAGCGGAATTCTCCGCCGACATAGCGCCCCGGCTTTTCCACTTTTGCAAGAAGCGGAGCATATTTTTCGTAATCTATCACTTTAATTTCTCCTTAAGGTAATATCCGGTATAGCTGTTCGGATTTTCGGCAACCTCTTCGGGTGTGCCCTTTGCGATGACCGTTCCGCCTGCCGCACCGCCCTCGGGACCGAGGTCGATGATATAATCGGCGGTTTTGATAAGATCGAGGTTATGCTCGATAACGACAACGCTGTTGCCTGCATCGACAAGCTTTTGAAGCACCGAAACAAGCTTGTTGACGTCATCGGTGTGAAGCCCCGTTGTGGGCTCATCGAGAACGTAAAGGGTTTTTCCCGTTGCGCGCCTTGCAAGCTCGTTTGCAAGCTTAACGCGCTGTGCCTCGCCGCCCGAAAGCGTTGTTGCGGGCTGACCTATTTTAACGTAGCCCAAGCCAACGTCGCAAAGAGTATCGAGCTTGCGCTTTATTGAAGGATAGTTTTGGAAGAATTCTCTTCCCTCTTCGCAGGTCATTTCAAGAATATCGTAAATGGATTTGCCCTTATATTTTATCTCGAGGGTTTCATGGTTATATCTTCTGCCCTTGCAAACGTCGCAGGTTACGTAAACGTCGGGAAGAAAATGCATTTCGATGGTTAGGGTTCCGTCGCCGCGGCAGGATTCGCATCTGCCGCCCTTAACGTTGAACGAGAATCTTCCCTCGCCGTAGCCGCGCGCCTTAGCCTCGGGGGTTGAAGCGAAAACGGCGCGTATATCATTGAACAATCCGATATAGGTTGCCGGATTGGAACGGGGATTTCTTCCGATAGGCGACTGATCGATCTGAATTATCTTATCTATATTTTCGGCGCCGATTATTTCGCGGTGCTTACCCGGAATGAGCGACGCTCTGCCGAGCTTGCGCGCGAGCGTGTTATAGAGAACGGCGTTAACGAGCGAAGACTTGCCCGAGCCCGAAACACCCGTTACACAAACGAATTTCCCGAGCGGGAAGGTAACGTCGATATCCTTAAGGTTGTTTTCCTTTGCGCCGACAACGGTTATAAAACCGCCGTTGCCGCTTCTGCGCTGCTTTGGAATGCTAACGCTCTTTTTGCCCGAAAGGTATTGGCCGGTTATCGATTCCTTACATTTTTTTATTTGGGCGGGGGTTCCCGTGAACACCACCTCGCCGCCGCTTATGCCTGCACCGGGGCCGATATCGACGAGAAAATCGGCTTCCTCGATGGTTTCTTCATCATGCTCGACAACGAGAACCGTGTTGCCGATATCGCGAAGCTTTTTAAGTGTGTTTATAAGCTTTTGATTATCGCGCTGATGCAAGCCGATGCTCGGCTCATCGAGAACGTACATTACGCCGACAAGCGAGCTTCCTATTTGGGTTGCAAGGCGAATGCGCTGTGCCTCGCCGCCCGAAAGCGAGCCTGCTTTTCTTGAAAGGGTAAGATATCCCAAGCCGACGTTTTCAAGGAAGGAAAGACGAGCGTGTATTTCTTTCAGAATCTCCTTTGCGATCTCGGATTCGGTTTTTGAAAGCTTAAGCTCGTTGAAGAACTTATGAGCATCAACCACCGAAAGCGAGCAAAGGTCGGAAATATTCAGACCGCCCACCGTTACGGCAAGCGATTCGTTTTTCAAGCGCCTGCCCTTGCATTCGGGGCAAGGTATAAAATCCATGAATTGCTCGTAATAATCGCGCGATTCATAGCCGCCGCCCATTTTATAGCGGTGCTCGATCATTCCTATAACGCCCTTAAACGAGGGCTCGGAAACCGATTTGCGCTTGCGCTTGTTTCCGTACATTAAAACGTTATAGCCCTCTTCGGTGAAATTCTCGATGGGGGTGTGAACGTCGAAATCGTGGTATCTGCCAACCGAATTGAGAAGCTCGGCAAGATATCCGCCCGGCTCTGCGCTTTTAAAGCCGTTGCAAACGATTGCGCCCGCATAAATAGAAAGGCTTTTATCGGGAATCAGCTTTTCTTCGGAAAAAACGTTGTTTTCGCCAAGACCGCTGCACGCCTCGCAGGCACCCGAGGGATTATTGAACGAAAACATTCGCGGTGTGAGCTCACCGATGGAAACTCCGTGGGTTTTGCAGGCATAGTTCTGCGAAAACAGCATTTCGTTATCGTTTTCGGGAGCGTCGGGAAACAGAATTTTTATTATTCCGCCCGCAAGCTTTGACGCGGTTTCGATGCTTTCGGCAAGGCGCGAGCGCATTTCGGGACCGCGCATAATAAGGCGGTCGACAACGATATCGATATCGTGCTTTATATTTTTATCAAGCGTTATCTGCTCGGAAAGCTCATACATTATGCCGTCAACACGGGCGCGAACGTAGCCGCTTTTCTTTGCATCCTCAAACACCTTTTCGTGCATTCCCTTTTTTGCCGAAACAACGGGAGCAAGTACTATAAAGCGGGTTCCCTCCTCGAGCTCGGAAATTTGAGCAACTATCTCGTCAACCGACTGCTGTTTTATCTCTTCACCGCAAATAGGACAATGCGGAATGCCTATGCGCGCATAAAGAAGGCGCAGGTAATCGTATATTTCGGTTGCGGTGCCGACGGTTGAACGCGGATTGCGCGAGGTTGTCTTCTGATCGATGGAGATCGCGGGCGAAAGACCCTCGATAAGATCAACGTCGGGCTTATCGAGCTGACCGAGAAACATTCTTGCATAAGAAGAAAGCGATTCAACAAATCGGCGGTGACCCTCGGCATAAAGAGTATCAAACGCGAGGCTTGATTTTCCCGAACCCGAAAGGCCCGTGAAAACAACAAGCTTATCGCGCGGAATGGTTACAGAAACATCTTTCAGGTTATGGACTCTTGCGCCCTTTACAACAATTTTATCCGACATAATTCCTCCGTTTTTAATTGATGCCGATATTACATTAAGCGCCTTATCTTATCACGCAGCAACGCCGCAGTTTCGAAATCGAGATCCTTTGCGGCGCGCTTCATATCGGCGGTGAGCTTGTCGATAAGCTTCTTTTTTTGATCCTTCGAAAGATTCTTCGCCTTTTCGAGCTTTTCTGCCTCTTTCTTAGAGGTTATCTCTAACGGCGCACGAATATCCTTAACTACCGTTTTGGGTGTTATTCCGTTTGCCTTATTATAGGCATCCTGGATTCTGCGGCGGCGGTTGGTTTCACTTATGGCGCGGTGCATCGAGCCGGTTTCGGTATCGGCATACATTATAACCTTGCCCTCGGCGTTTCTTGCCGCTCTGCCGATGGTCTGAACGAGCGATATCTCGCTTCGCAAAAATCCCTCTTTATCGGCATCGAGAATTGCAACGAGCGAAACCTCGGGAAGATCGAGACCCTCTCTTAAAAGGTTGATTCCCACAAGAACGTCGAATTCACCGCTTCTTAATCCGCGAAGAATATCCATTCGCTCAATAGTATCGATATCATAGTGCATATACCGGCATTTGATTCCCGAAAGCTCGAAGAATTCGGTTAGATCCTCTGCCATTTTCTTGGTGAGCGTTGTTACGAGAACGCGTTCCTTCTTTTTGGCTCTTATTCTTATCTCGCCCGCAAGATCGTCGATCTGCCCCTTTGTCGGGCGGATCTCAACCTCGGGATCGAGCAGACCCGTGGGACGGATTATCTGCTCGACAAGGCGGCTTGAAAGCTCGCGCTCGTAATCCTTCGGCGTCGCGCTTACATAAACCGTTTGACCGCGCTTTTCGTTGAATTCATCGAAAACGAGGGGGCGGTTATCGTAAGCAGACGGCAGACGGAAGCCATATTCGATAAGGTTTTGCTTACGCGCTCTGTCACCCGAGGCCATGCCTCTGACTTGAGGAAGCATAACGTGGCTCTCATCGACGAAGGTTATATAATCCGACGGGAAATAATCGAGCAGAGTATAGGGTGCGCTTCCGGGAGCTCTGCCCGAAAGCACGCGGGAATAGTTTTCGACGCCCGAGCAAAAGCCGATCTCTCTTATTTGCTCAACATCGAACATGGTTCTCTCACGAATGCGCTGTGCTTCGATGAATTTGTTTTGGCTTTCGAAAAATTCAATCCTTTCATCGAGCTCTGCAAGGATATCGTCGAGCGCTTTCTTGCGTGTTTCGGCGCTTGTTACATAGTGGGATGCGGGATATATCGCAACGTGCGACATATCGGCAACCGCCTCGCCGGTTACAACGTTTATTTTGCAGATGCGGTCGACCTCGTCGCCAAAGAACTCTATTCTTACCGCATCGGTATCGGTGTTTGAAGGGAAAATATCCAAAACGTCGCCGCGAACACGGAAAAAGTTTCGCTCGAAGCCGATATCGCTTCTGCCGTATTGCAGAGCAACCAAACGCTTGATAACGTCATCGCGCGGAAAGATCGCGCCCCTTCTTATCGAAATAACCTGCTGAGCGTATTCCTCGGGATCGCCGAGCGAATAAATGCAGCTTACCGAGGCGACGATTATAACGTCTCTTCTCTCGAACAGCGCACTCGTTGCCGAATGGCGAAGCTTATCGATCTCGTTATTAACGGCGGCATCCTTTTCGATATAAACATCCTTGCCCGGAACGTAGGCTTCGGGCTGGTAATAATCATAGTAGGAAACAAAGAACTCAACCGCGTTGTTGGGGAAAAATTCCTTCATTTCGGAGCAGATCTGCGCGGCAAGGGTTTTGTTCGGCTCGAGAATCAGGGCAGGGCGATTGCATTGCGCGATAATATTCGCCATCGTAAAGGTCTTGCCCGAGCCGGTAACACCGATAAGGGTTTGGTCTCTGTCGCCGTTTTTTATGCCGTTTACAAGCGCTTCTATCGCCTGAGGCTGATCGCCCGTCGGTGCGTAGGGAGCCACCAATTCAAATTTATCCACGGTAAAACCTCCTTCTTACAGAATTTAGGATTGCATCTATAAGCCCGAAATTCGTCAAACGCGCATATTCCGTTTTGAGTAGAAATCGGCTAAAATAAGCCTCATGACGAATCAGGTCATTTTAACGTAAGGTGCGAACTGCACGAACTGAACGAATGCATAAATCTTTAATATAATATTATATCACACTTTTAGATAAAATAAAAGAGGACGGCGGACTTTTTTACAAAAATCCAAAAACCGCCCTCTTTTGTTCCGTTAATTATCTTTTCCACAGGATATACAGTTATTCCGCACATCCGGCATAATGTCATCGGCAAGCACATTCGGAAAACAAATATCCAGATCGAAGAATTCTCTCTGTCTTTCCCGGCCTTCTTCCGGATACGCAAGTACATCCTCCGGCATTATTTCACGGATAAACGGAATGATTTCCTCAACTCCGTCGGCAATGATCTGCTGATTATCGCCGTATACGTCCACCGAAATAATGCTTTTGGAATGACCGAGCGCATTGGATATTGCCTTCAGGTCAATGTCCTTTTTGAGCAGGAGTGTTGCAAAGGTGTGACGCAGATCGTGAAAGCGTATGTCAGGCAATCCATTTTCACGCAGAAGCTTTTTGTGATGCGGTGACACATAGCACGAACTTCTCGGTCTGCCGTAGGACGAACAAACAATATAATCAAGATCCTGAAACGTAGTGGATCTCCGTCTCCGATTGGCTTCATACCTTTTGCGTTCTTCAATAATCGCATTGAAAACAATGTCCGGAATATCCAGCACGCGGGTACTGGATTTGGTTTTCGTTGTGATTTCCTGTTTCTTCAAAATCTTATGCTCAGAGGTTTCGGGATCAACAACGATTTCCTCGCCGCTGTCCTCGTCAACCAAGTGCTTTCCTTGTCGTATTTATAGTCCCATTTCATAACCAAGTAACGGTCATTCATAGGCTCGGCGGTAACCTGTTCCGCTTCCTCTGCTGTTAACCACCGGATGGTTGCTGTAAAGTTCTCATAGCCACTGCCGTCGGCGATCAGACCGGGGAGCTCATAGTGCATAGTAAGCGTTTCACCCTGTCGGAGCGTTCCTATTTCTTTGTCCAGACGCAAAACTATTTTGTATTTGGATACGGAAAGCACGTCCAGCGGATCAAATCCACCACAGCTTTCAAAAATTCTCCCGGGAGTTGCCAACAAATACTTTTCAAAGTTAGGCTTACGCGGAGGATTCCATAATTTATAGTCATCGTTCGTATAGTGAACGTGAATGATAGGTTTTGTGTTCATAATTCTTCTCCTACTCGGCGTAAGTGTAGCCGTCAATGTTAAAATCATATACTGCGTTTGAGTAGTTGTAGGTAAACTTATAAACCTCCCACTCGTTGCTGTCTCCAATCCTACATCGTGCTTCAAATCCGTGATCCATCAGTGTGTTAGGATTATTACGCACAAGCCTTGCGGTGATTGCCGCCTTTTCAGTAAAAATAGCCTCCGTCGGTGGAT
>JAFSGD010000056.1 GCA_017434845.1 Clostridia bacterium | reverse complement strand
GCGCAGTCAAATTTGAAGAAGCAAAAAACGCAACGTTACCGTTGATGATAACGAGAACGTTACAGTATAGAAAAGAAGAAATAAGATATAAAATAAAGTTTTTTTCGGGGACATGTGCCTCGAAAAAAACACCGCTGATGTCCGCAAGTGCACGCGAAGCGGGCGCGCAGGCGCGAGCGCACGGACATCTAAACCGATTGAAAACCGTGTGTTTTCAATCGAGCGCGTAAGCGCAAGAATAGAAGTAGGGAGACTTTAAAAAAAATGGAAAAAAAGTATAATCCGGCGGATTTTGAAGAACGATTGTATGCCGAGTGGGAGCAAAAGGGCTATTTTGCGCCTGCGGGAAAAGAAGGCAGCGAGGCGTTCTCGATAGTTATGCCGCCGCCCAATATTACAGGTCAGCTTCACATGGGCCATGCGCTCGATAACACGCTTCAGGATATTTTGGTTCGCTATAAGAGAATGAGCGGCTTCGATACGCTTTGGCTTCCCGGAACCGACCATGCCTCGATAGCAACCGAAGCAAAGATCGTTGAGGCAATGAGAAAAGAAGGCATAAGCAAGGAAGACCTCGGAAGAGAGGGCTTTCTTGAGCGCGCTTGGGATTGGAACAACACCTATGGCAACCGCATTTGCGAACAGCTTAAAAAGCTTGGCTCTTCGTGCGATTGGTCGAGAAAACGCTTTACGCTTGACGAGGGCTGCTCGGAGGCGGTTAAAGAGGTTTTCGTTAAGCTTTATAACGATGGCCTTATCTATCGCGGCAACCGCTTGGTTAACTGGTGCACCACCTGCATGACCTCTATTTCGGATGCCGAGGTTGAATATGATGACCAGAACGGCAATTTCTATCATTTGCTTTATCCCGTTAAGGAAACGGGCGAAATGCTTGAGCTTGCCACCACAAGACCCGAAACCATGCTTGGCGATACCGCCGTTGCAATTAACGCCGACGACCCCAGATATGCACATCTTCATAACTGCCACGTGCTTTTGCCGCTTATTAACAAGGAAATTCCCATTATTTGCGACGAGCACGCCGATATGACAAAGGGAACGGGCGTTGTTAAGATAACTCCCGCGCATGACCCCAACGACTATGAGGTTGGTCAGCGCCACGAGCTTCCTTTGGTTCGCGTGTTTACCTATGACGGCAGAATGACCGGCGCAGAGGACAAGGCGGCTTATGAGGAAAGCCTTGCCCGCGGAACAGCCGCCGTTGGCGAGCCCGAGGTTCTTGATTGCGGCAAATATGCCGGCATGACAACCGCCGAGGCACGCAAGGCAATTCTTGCCGATCTTGAAGAAGCAGGCCTTTTGAAGTCGGTTGAGCCGCTTACCCATAACGTCGGCACCTGCTATCGCTGCCACCACGTCATCGAGCCGATGATATCGAAGCAGTGGTTCGTTAAGATGAAGCCGCTTGCCGAGCCGGCTATCGATGCGGTTAAGAACGGCGACGTTCGCTTTGTTCCCGACAGATTCTCGAAGAACTATTTGCATTGGATGGAAAATATACGCGATTGGTGTATTTCGCGTCAGCTTTGGTGGGGCCACAGAATTCCCGCGTTTTATTGCGACGATTGCGGCGAGGTTGTCGTAACCAAGGAAGCAACCGCAGTTTGCCCGAAATGCGGCAAGGAAATGCGTCAGGATCCCGACACGCTCGACACCTGGTTTTCTTCGGCGCTTTGGCCGTTCTCAACGCTCGGCTGGCCCGAAAAAACCGAGGATCTTAAGCGTTTTTATCCTACGAACACGCTCGTTACCGGCTATGATATAATTACGTTCTGGGTTTCGAGAATGATATTCTCGGGTCTTGCCCACACGGGCGAAAAGCCCTTCTCCGACGTGTTTATTCACGGCCTTGTTCGCGATGCACTCGGCAGAAAAATGTCGAAATCGCTCGGCAACGGAATTGATCCGCTTGAGGTTATTAAGACCTATGGCGCAGATGCGCTTCGATTCACGCTTGCAACCGGCAATAGCCCCGGAAACGATATGAGAATCTCGGATGAGAGATTCGAGGCTTCGAGAAACTTTGCAAACAAGATATGGAACGCGGCTCGCTTTGTTATGATGAATCTCGACCGCGATTTTGATACCGACAATATCGACGTTGAGGGCCTTGCGCTTACCGACGAGGATAAATGGGTCATCTCGCTTTATAACCGCTTGGTCGGCGAGGTAAGAGACAATATCGACAGATATGAGCTCGGTATTGCCGTTTCGAAGCTTTATGATTTTATTTGGGATATATTCTGCGATTGGTATATCGAGCTTGTTAAGCCCCGCCTTGCCGAAAAGGATACTTCAACCAACCTTGCGGCGCAGGCAACGCTTACTTACGTGCTCTCGAATACGCTTAAGCTGTTGCATCCCTTTATGCCGTTTATTACCGAAGAGATCTGGCTTGCGCTTCCGCACAAGGGCGAAAGCATTATGATCTCGGATTATCCCGTTGTTAAGAGCGAGCTCGATTTCCCGAGCGCAGAGCGCAACGTTAGCATTATGCTTGGCGCGATACGCGCGATAAGAAACCGCCGCGCCGAAATGAACGTTCCCCCCAAGAGAAGCGCAAAGGTTATTATCGTTTCTGCCGACAAAGAGCTGTTTGCCGATAAAGAGCCCTATTTTAAGCGCTTGGCTTCGGCATCGGAAATTATTGTTGCAGATAAATGCGACGACGAGGGCACGGTTAGAATTGTTACCGACGCTTGCGAGATATTCCTGCCGCTTGCCGATATTGTTGATACCGACGCCGAAAGAGCGCGTCTTACCAAGGAGCTTGAAAACGCCGAAAACGAGATCAAGCGCGCGCAGGGTAAGCTTAACAACGCCGAATTCGTTTCGAAGGCACCCGAAAAGGTTGTTAACGCCGAAAAGGAAAAGGTTGAAAAGTTTACAGCGCTTGCCGAAAAGCTTAAGGCATCGATAGCAAGCCTTTGATTATTTGATTTTAAATACGCCGTTGCTTTAATTTGCAACGGCGTATTTAAATCAGTGATATATTTGCTGAAAGCAAATGTGATATATTTTCCTTTCGGAAAATGTGATATTGCTGCTTCGCAGCAGTGATATTCGTCTTTTTCAAAGACGAGTTAATGAATGTTTTGCTTTGCAAAACAAATTATTAATTAAATAACCGTTTTTCGTCAGAAAAACGTTCCTTAACTCGCATTCAAAGAATGCGAATATCACTGCTGTGAAACAGCAATATCACGTTCGAGAAGCGAACATATCACGTTTTCGAAGAAAACATATAACTTCGCTTGAAAACAAGGTTTTCAAGCGGTGTCGCATCGCTACTGTTGATGACGACGAGAACGTTGCAGTATAGAACAGAAGTAGGGAGATGTAAAAAATGAGGGTTATTGTTTGTGTTGATGATAACAATGGAATGCTCTTCAATAAGCGCAGGCAGAGCCGCGACAGCGTTGTAAACCGCAAAATAAAGGAGCTTGCCGAGGGAAAAAGGCTTTTGATGAGCGCATATTCGGCAAAAATGTTTGGCGGTTTCGACAAAATTGAGGTTGAAAGCGATATTTTCGACGCCGCAAGCAACGGCGATTTCTGTTTTGCCGAAGAGAAAATAGAAACGCTTGAGGGCGTTGAGGCGCTTTATGTTTTTTGCTGGAACAGAAGCTATCCTGCCGACGTTTATTTTCAATTCAAGCCCGAAAACGAGGGCTTTTGCGCTGTTTTTGAGGAAGAGCTTGAGGGCAGCTCGCACGAAAAGATTACGCTTACCGTTTTTGAAAGGAAATAGAACATGAAAAGGTTTTTAAGCCTTGCGCTTGTTGCGCTTGTTGTTGCTTCGGCGCTTATTTGCGGCTGTGTTCCGAGCGAAGAGCACAGCATTGTTATCGACCAATCGCGTCAGCCCGCGATTAAATTCGACAGCAGCGCGGTTTTGGAATACGATTCTTCGGCTGACGAAAGCGAAGACGAAAGCGAAAGCGAAAACAGCCAAACACCGCCGATTTTTGAAAACGCAGAGCCGCTTGACCCGAGCAGTATTCCCTATTTTACGGGCTCGCCATATTGCGTTATAAACGATAATATACCGAGCTTTTCGCAAGAGGAGCTGACGGTTGATTCTTATGAGTTTTATGCGAGCCTCGATTCGCTTGGCAGATGCGGAATCACTGTTGCTTCGATAGGAAAAGACCTTATGCCAACCGAAGAACGCGGTAACATCGGCATGGTTAAGCCAACGGGCTGGCACACCGTTAAATATGATTTCGTTGACGGAAAATATCTTTATAACCGTTGCCACCTTATTGGGTTTCAGCTGACGGGCGAGAACGCAAACACAAGGAATTTAATAACCGGAACGCGCTATATGAACGTTCAGGGTATGCTTCCCTTTGAAAACATGGTTGCCGACTATATCAAGGAAACGGGCAACCACGTTGCCTATCGCGTAACGCCAATCTTTAACGGCAACGACCTTTTGGCGCTTGGCGTTCAGATGGAGGCGTTTTCGGTTGAGGACGAGGGCGACGGCATTTGTTTTAACGTGTTTTGCTATAACGTTCAGCCGGGCGTTTTAATCGATTATTCAAGCGGCGAAAGCGCGCTCGACCAAAGCGGAATTATTGAAAACGAAAGCGATTCGGGCGACAAACGGCTTTATGTTTTGAATACAAACAGCAAAAAGTTCCATTATCCCGACTGTTCGGGCGCAAAAAGCATTTCGGAGAAGAATTATGCCGAGCGCACGGCAACGCGCGAGGAAATTATTGAAGACGGCTATGACCCGTGTGGGATATGCAAGCCTTAGCGCTAACGCTTTCACTTTGAAACTACAGTTTCAAAGTGGTTTTGTGAGTTCCGTACGCGACGCTTCGCGTTCACTCAAAAATACTTGCGCGTTTGACACTTGCGGACAGGAAACAAAGAATAAATAATAAAGAATAAAGAATAAAGAATAAAAAAGGAACGTTTTTCTGACGAAAAACGGTATATTTTATTGTATTTCGCTCCCTCCGAGTTTTGCGAAGCAAAACTTACCTTTTCTATTCTCTCTTCTCTCTTCTCTTTTCTCTATTATCTAACAAAAAAAACTCTCGTTACCGTTAAAGGAAACGAGAGTTTTTTACATATTATTTGGCGTTTGATATCAATTCAAGATATTCGCTGTCTTGCATGGGCGAGGTTACGGTATAGCGCGGGATGAGATAAACGTCGTCGCCGGGAACGGCAGAACGGGTTACGGTTGTGAACGCCGCCTTGAAGCCCGCCGCAATGACCGCGTTTTTAACGCTTGCGCTGTAATCGCCGTAGGGATAAGCAAAATAATCGTATTTTTCGCAGTTTTGCGAAAGCATAAGGTCGTTATAAACCTCTGCATATGATTGCTGAGGCAGGTGATTGTGGTTCGCCCAGGTATGACATTGCTGGTCGATAACGTCGGTGTTGTTTTTAAGATCCTCGCGGGTGATGTGCTGAAGACTTGAAGGGTCGAAATAGCTTTCATAATTGCCGTCGTAATAGCACATTATCGAAAAAACGGTCGCCTTGTTGCCGAATTCGCGCAGGATCGGGGCGGCAAAATAGGTGTTGGATTTATAACCGTCGTCAAAGCAGAGCACGATCGAGCCCGGCTTTAAAAGCTTTTCGCCGCGAACGTAGGCAACAACGTCGGAAATTGTTACGACGGTCTTGTCGTTATCCTTAAGCATTTGCATATGGCGGCGGAATTCGCTTGTTGCAATGGTTATGTTGTTGTCTTTTAAATATTCCTCGCGCATTTGGTCTTCAACGATGTGGTGATAAAGAAGCACGGGAACCTGCTTTGCGTTTTCGGGCTTTTGGATATCATAGGTGCCAAGCACGGTGCGCTTCAGGAGCGCATAGTCAACCGTGGAAACGTTGCCGTCGCCGTTGATGTCGGCGGCAGTCAGCGAGATGCCCGTCAGCTCATAGGTGCCGAGCACGTGGCGCTTCAGCAGCATATAGCCAACGCCGGTTGCATCGCCCTCGCCCTTGACATCGCCGCGAACGCTTGCGGTGTAGGAGCCGTTATCGGTGGTTACTACGTCGCCGGTTGCAACGGGAGCGTTGTTGAGAAGCGTTTCACCGTTGCGCTTGATCGAGTTAACGGCAGGCACGAGCGTTTTCGATTCGGCAACGGTCATTCCGACGACGAACCAATCGAGATTTCCGATGGTTTCGTCTTCGGCGGCAGGCGCAACCGAAAAAATGACCGAAAGCGGAATAAAAAGCGCAAGAGTCAGAATAAAGGACAGTGTGCGTTTCATGGTTTTCATTCCTTTTTATTAAAATTTATGCCTCAATTGTGAGGGTTCCGAAGAATTCGGGGCGGTGGAAATCGGGCGTTTCGGTTTCAACGGGCGACCACATTCCAAAATGGGGTATCTCGGTCTCGTCGCCGCATTTATAGAAATTGCCCTTGAAGCTTTCGCCGCGGGTGAAGCAGAATTTGCCGAAGGTTTTGCCGATGAAATCGTTCGAAAGGAAGGTTTCGACCTGCCAGAAGCCATCGCCTTTTGTTGCCTTAACCTTGGGAAGCGGTGCAAGCATGTTTATCGAGGTCTTGTTTGCGCGGTCGGTGCGAACAGCGGCAAGAAATGCGCCGTTTGCGTTCATTTCGAAGTTCATGTATTTTGGGCTGTCGTTCTTGAAGGAAACGAAAAATTCAAGACAGCTGTCTTTGTAAACTGGCTCGTCGAATTTGGTGTAAACAGCCTTGGGGTCGGATTCATAGCAGGTCATGCGGAGCGCAAAGCCTCTGCCGACAACGTAAATGAGCTCGGCATAAGCCTCGGGAGCATAACCCTCGGTCCATTTATAGGTTGAAATGGGCGCTTTTTCTGCGCGGGAAAAATCGATTGAACTTTCGGCGCGGATGATGTATTCCATTGCTAATACCTCTCTTTGTTTATTTGATTTCATTGTAAGATATATCAAACGATTTGTCAAGACGTTTGCCCAACCGAAAGCAGTTGTTTTTTTATACTTAAGGGCTTGAAACGCTTGTTCATAAAAATTTTACAAATATGGTTTAGATATGCGCAATAGGTGGAAAAAAATCGTTTTTTTAGCCTTTACAATCAAGTATTGTTATGTTATAATAAATTAAATATATAAATATAGGTTTAATATTATATAAAGGTTATATATAGATGACTGACAACGAATTAAAGCAGATCAAAATGTTTGTTCTGGACGAGCTCAGAACGCTTTATACAAAGCCGACGGTCAACCTTTGGTTTGAGCCGATGAAGGTTGTTTCGCTTAACACCGAAACGGTTACGGTTTCGCTTCCGCAAAGCCGCAAGACCTTTGTTGAAACACAATATTACGACATTTTAAAAGCCAAATTTTCGGAGATTTTGGGCTTTAATGCCGAGCTTGTGCTTATTTCCGACGAGGAAGAGGCAGAGCTTCCCGAGGAAGAGGAAGAAGAGATTAAACCCAAATCGGCTTATAAGATAAGATTCAACCCCGAATATACCTTTGAAAACTTTGTTGTGGGCAAATCGAACCAGCTTGCTCAATCGGCTTCGCTTGCGGTTGCAAAGCACCCTGCCGAGCTTAACAACCCGCTGTTTCTTTATGGACCCAGCGGCTTGGGCAAGACCCACCTTTTGTTTGCAATAGTTAACGAGATAAGAAAAAACCACCCCGATTATAACATTCTTTACGTTACGGGCGAGGAATTCACAAACGAGCTTATAGAATCGCTTTCGATGAAAAAGCCGATGGTGTTCCGCGAAAAATACCGTAATTTAGACGTTTTGCTCGTTGACGATATTCAGTTTATTGCCGGCAAGCTTTCGGTTCAGGAGGAGTTTTTCCATACGTTTGATACCTTGTTCAAGATGAACAAGCAGATAATTTTGGCATCCGACTGTGCACCGAAGGATATTGACAACCTTGAGGACAGATTGAAAAGCCGTTTCGTTATGGGCTTGGTTGCCGATATTCAGCCGCCCGATCTTGAGCTTAGAGTTGCAATATTCAAGCGCAAGGCAATGGATTTCGGTTATGATTTAGAGCTTGAAATTCTTTATTACCTTGCAAAGAACATAACAACGAATATAAGGCAGATCGAGGGTGCGCTTAAGAAGCTTAAGGCGCACACGCTGATAACCGGCCAGGTTTGCGATTATTACGTTGCAAAAGAGGTGCTTTCGGAGTTTTTTGTTAACGCAAAGAGCGAAGAATCGATAATCGACCGTATTTTTGCGTTTGCCGAAAAGCGCTATGGCATTTCGCGCGAGGAAATGAAAAGCTCGAAGCGCAACGCCGATATTATCGCGGCGCGTCATTATGCGATTTATCTTATTCGCAAAACGACAAACCTTTCGCAAAACTCGATCGCAAAGCTTTTTAATAAAAAGGATCACACAACCGTTATTAACTCGATTGCGTTTATCGAGCGCAAGATGAAAAACGAGCCCGGCTTTGAAAGAGAGCTTTTGAGCGCGATCGCAGAGCTAAGAAGCTGATGATTTGAGAGCGCAGCGGCGGAAAGAAAAGAAACCTATTTATAGTATTTAATAGTATTAATAGTATTAGTAGGCGGCGTGGATTTGTGGAAACTCTTTAAACGGCTTGTCCCGCAGGCAAAAAGCGACATTTAACGCGTGGAAAGCGCGTGGAACAGGTTGTGGAAAATGGAGAGTTGAAGAGTGGAAAACGCTAAAGAGTTCACTCAAAAACACTTGTTTTCAATCGAGCGCGTAAGCGCAGTCAAATTTGAAGAAGCAAAAAACGCAACGTTACCGTTGATGATAACGAGAACAATACAAAGTAGAACAGAAGTAGGGAGATATAAAAAAATGAAGTTTGTGTCGGATAAGAAAACTTTGTTGTCGTTGATATTGCCTGCGGCGTCGGCGGCTTCGAACAAGAGCACTTTGCCTGCGTTGGAGGGTCTTTTGTTTAAGCTTGAGGGCGAGACCTTAACAATTTGCGGCTATGATCTTGAAAAAGGCGTTAGAACAACGGGAACTGTTGTTCCGATGGAGAGCGGCTCGGTTATTATTAACGCTCAGAAGATAACTTCTATTGTCAGAAATTTCCCCGATTGTGATATCTGCATCGAATCGGACGACAGAAACATGGTTCGCATAACCGGCGGAATGAGTGATTTTACCATTCACGGCGTTACTGCCGAGGCGTTCCCGAATCTTCCGATTTTGGGCGGCGATAACTCTTTTCATATTTCGCGTCCGTTGATGAAGGATATTATCAATTCAACGGTGTTTGCGGTTGCGCAAAGCGAGGCAAGGCCGATTTTAACGGGCGAGCTGTTTATGATTGAGGACAGAACGCTGACGGTCGTTGCGCTTGATAACTTCCGCTTGGCGATGAGAACCGAAAAGAACTGCGTTTTCGATAACGGCAACAGCTTTTCGTTCGTTGTGCCGGGTAAGGCACTTTCCGACCTTGCAAAGCTTCTTGACGACAGCGAAAATCCGCTTAGGGTTGAGTTCACCGCAAAATATATTATCTTTAAGCTTGACGATATAATATTCTTCTCGCGCTTGCTTGAAGGCGAATATTTGGATTATAAAAAAGCATTGCCGACCCAAAACAGAATTTTTGCAACGATAGACAGATCGGCGTTTATTGAAAGCGCCGAGCGTGCATCGCTTCTTGTTGACGAAAAGCTCAGAACTCCGCTCAGATGCAGGTTTGAGGACGGAAGCCTTAATATTTCGTGCAGCACACAATACGGCAGTGTTAACGATAATATAAGAATTAAAAAAGAGGGCGACGATATAGAGATCGGCTTCAATAACCGTTATTTACTTGATGCGTTGCGCGCCTGCAAGGACGAAACGATCTTGGCTTCGATGTCCAGCCCACTGATGAGCATGATAATCGAGCCCGCGGAAAAGGACCCCGACAGCAGCTATGCATATCTTGTGCTGCCGTGTAAATTAAAAGATTAAAAACATTTTGATGTTTTTAATCTTTTAGTGATATATTTTTCCTTTCGGAAAAATGTGATATATTTGCTGAACGCAAATGTGATATTGCCGCAAGCGGCAGTGATATTCGCATTCTTTGAATGCGAGTTAAGGAACGTTTTTCTGCGAAAAACGGTATATTTAATTAATAATTTGTTTTGCGAAGCAAAACTTACCTCAACTCGTCTTTGAAAAAGACGAATATCACTGCTGTGAAACAGCAATATCACGTTCGAGAAGCGAACATATCACGTTTTCGAAGAAAACATATAACTTCGCTTGAAAACCTTGTTTTCAAGCGGTCTCGAAACGCTACCGTT